>CAYWNY010000122.1:0-11504 GCA_964459765.1 uncultured Hyphomicrobiales bacterium
CATCGACCGCGCCCGGCGGCGGCTTGAATTTCGGCTTCGATGGATTGGGATGAAACGGAATGTAGCCGGGTGACATCGGCACGCGTCGGTCTCCTCAACTTACCCCGGCTGACCTGTCAGATTCGTTCCAGCGCCAGCGAGACGCCCTGGCCGACGCCAACGCACATGGTGGCGAGCGCGCGTTTGCCGCCGCGTTCCTCTAAACAATGGACGGCAGTGAGCGCCAGCCGCGCCCCCGACATGCCGAGCGGATGGCCGAGCGCAATCGCGCCGCCATGCGGATTGACGTAATCGGCATCGTCGGCGACGCCCAATTGGCGCAGACACGCCAAACCCTGCGACGCGAAAGCTTCGTTGAGTTCGATCAGGTCGAAGTCGCCGATCTTCAAGCCGAGCCGCTCCATCAATTTGCGCGTCGACGGCACCGGGCCGATGCCCATGATGCGCGGCGGCACGGCGGCCGAGGCCATGCCGAGAATTTTTGCGCGCGGCTTTAGCCCATGTGCTTTCACCGCCGCCTCGCTGGCGAGGATAAGCGCCGCCGCGCCGTCGTTGACGCCCGAGGCGTTGCCGGCGGTGATGGTGCCGCCGTTGCGTACGATCGGCTTGAGCTTGGTCAGATTGTCGAGCGTCGTATCGGGGCGGACATGTTCATCCTTGTCGACGACGATCGGTCCCGCTTTGCCGCCCGGCGCCTCTACCGGAACGATCTCCGCGGCAAAATAGCCGGCGGCCGCGGCCTTGCCGGCACGCTGCTGCGAGCGTAGCGCAAAGGCGTCCTGATCCTTGCGCGCCACCTGAAATTCTTCCGCTACGTTTTCCGCGGTCTCGGGCATGGAATCGATGCCGTATTGCGCCTTCAGCACCGGATTGACGAAGCGCCAGCCGATGGTCGTGTCGTAAACTTCCGTGCTCCGCGAAAATGCCTCAGCGGCCTTGCCCATCACGAACGGTGCCCGTGTCATCGATTCCACGCCGCCGGCGATGGCAAAATCCATGTCGCCGGTGCGGATCGCGCGCGCCGCATCGCCGACTGCGTTGAGCCCCGACGCGCACAGCCGGTTGACGGTCAATCCCGGCACGGTGTCGGGCACGCCGGCGAGCAACAGCGCCATGCGCGCGACATTGCGATTGTCCTCGCCGGCCTGATTGGCGCAACCGAAGAACACTTCGTCGAGGCGCGACCAATCAGCTTGCGGGTTGCGGGCAACCAGCGCGCGGATCGGGACCGCCGCGAGATCGTCGGTGCGCACCTTCGCCAGCGCGCCGCCATAGCGCCCGATCGCCGTGCGCGCCGCATCGCAAACGAAGACCTCTCGCATGGTTCGCTCCCTCGACCGGCGGTCGCTCGCAAATGCCGGAACAGCGCCGTCTTAAGTCCGCTATTTAGGAGCCGCGCCTAAGCGGGTCAAATGGCCCCGCCGGCGCAAAACGCACGCGCCTTGACGCGGTTCGGCAGAAATGTCACGCGAAAAAGAGCACTGATCCTTAAAGAGCTTGCCGTGGACGAACGCACCGGCGATTTCTGCGTCCTGCCGTCTTCGCTTCGCGCCGAGCGCCACGGCGCGGTCGGCGTTTTGCGATTGCATCGCGCAGAGAAGCGCAATGCGCTCAACGACCTGACCGTGCAGGGAATGGTGGCGTTCTTCGAGTCGCTCCCGGACGACATCCGCTGCGTGGTCATCGCCGGAGAGGGCGAACATTTCAGCGCCGGACTGGACCTCTCGGAGCTCAAAGAGCTCGACGTCCGGGAGGGCATCGCGCATTCAAGCTCCTGGCATCGTGCCTTCGACCGCATCCAATACGGCAAGGTACCGGTCATCGCGGTCCTGCACGGTGCGGTGGTCGGCGCCGGTCTTGAGCTTGCGGCCTCGGTCCATATTCGCGTCGCCGAGCGCTCCGCCTTTTATGCGCTGCCGGAAGGAAGCCGCGGCATTTTTGTCGGCGGCGGCGGCTCGGTGCGGTTACCGCCGTTGATCGGCGTTCCGCGCATGATGGACATGATGCTCACCGGCCGCACGCTCAGCGCCGAAGACGGCCATGCCATCGGTCTTTCCCAATATCTGGTCGATAATGGCGCTGGACTGAGCAAAGGGATCGAGCTCGCAAAACGCGTGGCCGCCAACGCGCCGTTTACGAATTTCGCGGTGACCCACATGCTGCCGCGCATCGCCCATGCAGATCCGGCCATGGGCTTTGCCACCGAAGCGCTGACCGCCGGGATCGCGCAAGCCGAAAAGGAGGCCAAACAGCGCCTCCAGGATTTTTTGGAAAAGCGCGGCCCTAAAGTGGTGCGCAGCTAATGCATGATCCGGAAAAGTGGAGGCCGGTTTTCCGAAAAGATCATGCACCCACGAAGACAGCAGACTGGAGGATGCGTTTGGTAGCGTATTTGTTGATCCGCGCCTTCGGTACCGCCCCCGACCGCCCAATACTTCCCACAGGACAAGCGAGTTGATCATGGATATTCGTGGACAAGCCGCTCTAGTCACCGGCGGCGGCTCAGGCCTCGGCGCTGCCACGGCGCGCATGCTGGCCGCGGCCGGCGCCAAGGTCGCGCTTCTCGACGTCAACACCAAAGCGGCTGCCGAAGTGGCGATCGATATCAACGGCGTCGCCATCGCCTGCGATGTCGCCGACAGCGCATCGACCGAGGCTGCCATCGCCAAAGCCGCTGCCGATCACGGCCCCGCCCGTATCCTGGTCAATTGCGCGGGGATCGGCGTGGCCAAGCGCATCATCGGCAAGGAAGGCCCGCAAGCGCTCGCCAACTACGAGCGTGTCATTCGCATCAATCTTATCGGCACCTTCAACGCCATGCGCCTTGCCGCCGACGCCATGTCGAAGCTTGAGCCGCTCGAAGACGGCGAGCGCGGCGTGGTTGTCTGCACCGCCTCGGTCGCCGCCTACGACGGGCAAATCGGCCAGGCGGCGTATTCGTCCTCCAAGGGCGGCGTCGTTGCGCTCGTCCTGCCGGCGGCGCGCGAATTCGCTCAATTCGGCATTCGCGTGAACGCCATTGCGCCGGGCATCTTCCTCACACCGATGCTGATGGGATTGTCGCCGCAGGCGCAGGAAAGTCTTGCAGCCTCGTTGCCATTCCCGAAAAAGCTGGGCGACCCGGCCCAATACGCTTCGCTGGTGCGCGAGATGATTCAAAACCGCTATCTCAACGGCGAGGTCGTTCGTCTCGACGCGGCGTTGCGCATGGCTCCCCGTTGACGGAGGAGTTCAGATGACCGAGTGCTCTCCTAAGACCTGCGACATCTGACGTCCGATATCCGACTGCATGCTGACCAACATCCGCAAAACGCGAATCGAGTGGTGCCATTGCGATCCGGCCGGGATCATCTTCTATCCGCGCTATTTCGAGATGTTCGACATCTCGACCACCATGCTGCTCGAACGCGCACTCGGCATGAACAAGATCGATTATCTCAAGACCTATCGGTTCGCCGGCCACCCGGTGGTCGAGACGCGAGCGCGCTTTCGTTCGCCGACGCGTTTCGGCGACGAGGTCGTGATCGAGAGCGCGCTTGCCGCCTGCGGTCGCTCAAGTTTCAAAGTCCAGCACCGTCTGAGCAAAGGCAGCGTGCTCGCCGCCGAAGGTTCGGAAACACGCGTATGGGTGGTCCGCGACGACGATCAGCCGCAACATATCAAGTCGCAAGCAATTCCCGCCGAGGTCGTTGCGCGATTACAGCGCGAACCGGCCTAAAGTGCGGAGACCAGCGGCCGCAAGACCGCCGCATTGGGAGATAACCAACCCCGAAAGCCAAGGAGAGGCGCAGATGCGCATCGACGCGTACACTCATTTTTTCCCTGAGAAGTTCTTCGCCGTGCTCAACGAGGTGGCGCCCGACTACAAAGACATTGGCAAGCGCCTGCGGTCGTTGCCGGCGCTTTATGACCTCGACGTGCGCAAGAGAATCGTCGACGACCATAAGGACTATCAGCAGATCCTGAGCTACAGCCAGCCGCCGATCGAACAGATCGCCAAAACGCCGGCACAAATCGACGAGTTCTGCCGCATTATCAACGACGGCTTCGCCGAACTCATCGCCAAGGAAAACGATCATTTTCCCGGCTGGGTGGCGCAGGTATCGCTGGCCGCGCCCGACGCCGGGGTCGCCGAAGCCCAGCGTGCGGTCAAGGAACTCGGCGCGCTCGGCGTTCAGATCTACACCAACGTCAATGGCAAGCCGCTCGATCGACCGGAATTTCTGCCATTTTGGGATAAGATGGCTGCGCTTGGCAT
The DNA here is from genome assembly GCA_964459765.1 of uncultured Hyphomicrobiales bacterium. Classification (GTDB taxonomy): domain Bacteria; phylum Pseudomonadota; class Alphaproteobacteria; order Rhizobiales; family Xanthobacteraceae; genus BOG-931. Next base: position 4,259 of record CAYWNY010000122.1, read on the forward strand.
TCCGGTCTGGATGCATCCGGCGCGCGGCGCCGAGGTGCCGGACTACATCACCGAGCAAAAATCGCTCTACGAAATCTGGTGGACATTCGGCTGGTCGTACGAAACCGCAACCGCAATGATGCGGCTCGTCTACTCGAAAATCATGGACAACCATCCCGACCTGAAGCTCATCACCCACCATTTCGGCGGCATCGTGCCGATGCTCGAAGGCCGCATCGGACCCGGCAACGACGTGATGGGTTCGCGCACCTCCGACGTCGACTACGTTTCCTTGCGCAAGGGTCTCAAGAAGCGCGTGCTTGATTACTTCAAACAGGATTTTTGGGCCGATACCGCGGTCTTCACCGCCGAACCGGCCACCAAGGCCGGCCTGGACTTCTTCCCTCGCGACAAGGTCGTGTTCGCCTCCGATTGCCCCTATGATCCCGAGGGCGGGACGATGTATCCGCGCGAGACGTTGCGGATTCTCGACAGCCTCGATTTATCCAAGGTCGATCGCGACAAGATTTATTTTAAGAACCTCGAGGCGGTCACCGGCCGCACATTGGTGAAGTCGTAAAGCTGCGGCCGGGGCGATGAGTTCAGGAGCGGTAAGATGAAAAAGTGGCTAAACACCTGGCTTTTCGTGCTGGTCGTAGCGATCGGCGGCGGACGATTGGCGGTGGCGCAAGAGTCGCCGCCCATTTCATCGGCTCAACTGCAGAAGATACTTAAATTCGTCGATTCCACCGGCGCCAAGCAGATATTTCCACCGCCGACAGCGCACGACCTCGGACTGACAGATGACTGGTCCAAACCACTTCCGGTGACGATGGTCGCGACAGCCGATGTGAAAATCTACTTCGTCCGCAGCGAACTTAATCCAGACGACTATATCGTTTGGTTGCGGGCCACCGACGAGACCTCGATGATGTTCCTGACGCACCCCCCGGATTTAAGATTGGCGGGCGCCCTTTCCCTTCGGCTCAATGACTTTCCCCAAACCAAGGACGTGAATTCCGCGCAAGTCCAGGCCGAGTACAAGAAGTCGCTGGCGGCGCTGGCTAAGGACTTCGACAAGCGGCCGCCGCCCCAACCCGCGCACTGACCTCGCCCAGTTTCTTGCTTCGTTGCAGCGTGCTCCGTATCATTTGGCGATGAACATTCTGGAATCTCGGTCCGAAGCAGACGATGGGGTAAGCGAAGCCCTGTTCCGCAAGGTCATGGCTTCCTTCGTCACCGGCGTGACCGTCATCACGACGCAAGTGCGCGGCGAAGTCCGCGGCATGACGGCCAACGCTTTCATGTCGGGCTCGCTCGAACCGCCGCTATGCGTGATCTGTGTCGCCAAGAAAGCACGCATGCACGGATTTCTCGTGGAGGCCGACCATTTCGGCGTGAATATTTTGGCGCGCGGGCAGGAATCTTTGATCGGTCACTTCGCCGGACGGCCGGTTGAAGATATCCATCCGCAATACCGGTATGCCGGCGACACGCCGCTCCTGGCGCACGCTAACGCCACCATCGCCGCCAAGGTGGCGGCGCGGCATGACTGCGGCGATCACTCGCTGTTTATCGGTCATATCTTCGCGTTACGCCATGCCGACGGTGTCATCCCGATCGTCCTGCATGTCGGTCGACTGGCTTCGCTCCTGCATTCGCACGAACAAACAATCTGGCCGACGCTTGATTTTTGGTGAGCGTGCGCGGTCGCGTTCGACGGCGCGTTTGTTTGGCGTGGATTCGCGGCGTCGTTTTTTCGCCGACGATTGTTCGATTTTTCCTGACAGCCCGGCCCGCCGATCGGCATTCGAATCGTCGCACACGGCGGCCGCGCCGCGCCGGCAGCGGAGGCCTGGTGGTTAGAACAATGAGCGCTTGCGCCGTCGCGGAAAGGAGTTTCGCGCCGTTACCGCGCTGAACTTTCAAGACTTTGTTTTAATTGTATTTTTCTGCTTTTTTGGAAGCCGCGTCCTGGCACTTAGCCGACCGCCGCTGAGTGATATTTTTGCAACTACCGCAGCATAAGTGACATTTCACACCGCACTAACCGCCACAAAGCATTGCATTCTTCTACCGATTGCACGACCCTCCACCGCAGTTGGCAGTTTGTGCTGACGAACAAGCGCCGTGCGAAATATTGCGCGGGGTTTTGGGGACAAAACACGTGGAGGGGCATATGACCCGATTGAATAAGATAGTGACGGCTGGCCTGGCCGCGCTCGCCATAGCAGGCGCGGCGAGCTCGGCTCTCGCCGAAGAAAGCGGAAGCTTCCAAAACCGCCTGAGCGGCGCGACCATCGGTCTGCCATTGGGCGCGTTGCCACCGGCCGGCTTGTATACCGGTCTTGAAACTGCTTACCTCGGTATGCCTTCGTCGGTGAGGTCCACGGGATCGTTTCTCGCGGCTGCGGGCGCTCCGCCCGGCACGGTGCGTTTTGCTCTACCCGCTATCGCCAACGCCATACCGTTGCTGTACGTGCCGGGATGGAATTTCCTGGGCGCCACTTACGCCTTGTCGGTCGTGCAAGCCTTCTATGAAAACACCACCTGCGCTCTCTCGGGTTGTACGGGTGCCGGCTTCTTTGGCACCGCCGGGGCAAACCAGGTTATCGGCGGCGGCTTTGTGACCGCCAATACGACCTGGAGCCCGATCATCCTGTCGTGGAACCTGGGGGGCGGATTGTTTGCGTCTACCGGCTTCACCTTCATGGCGCCGGATGGCACGAAGAGCAACTTCCCGTCCGGGCAGATCACTCCGAACCCCGACTACTGGACCTTGGAGCTCCCGTTCGCACTTTCGTACCTGGGCGCCAACTGGAACGTAACGGGCAACTTCTTTTACGATTTCAACACACGTTCGACGGGCAGCTGCTGCTCTGCGGCGCTCAGTTCAGGTGTGACCAGCGGCAACCTGTTCTATGGCGACTTGCACGCACTCTATAAGATGGGCAAGTGGTCGTTTGGGCCGGTTGGCTCGTTTGAAGTCCAGACGACCAATGATACCGGCTGCAGTGTTGTCGCTGCCGCGGCCGGCGTGTGCAACAGGTTCGGGTACGCCCAGGCCGGTGGCTTGGTCGGCTACGATTTCGGGCCGGTCGATCTTCAGATTTGGGCCGTGGACTCGTTCTGGTCGCAAAACGCTGCCGGCGGCGCCGGTAACATCGAAGTTTATACGCGCCTCGGCTTCAGGCTCTGGGGACCGGAAGCTCCGAAGCCGCTCGTTGCCAAGAACTAACGCTGATACAGCGGATCTTCGAGGCCCCGCGGGAAACCGCGGGGCCTTTTTCTTTGACTGCACAAAACCCTTCGGGACGCGCGAAGGGCTGGGCATCGGGGAAGGCTTAAGCCGCCCTAAAGTGGCTCGGGCATGCCTATGGGCGAATTGCCGCGGCGCTACTGGCACATGGTCGGTTGTGTCCCGACGCTTCGGTAACGCTGAAGGCCATTCGCGTTTGCGAACCAACGATGCGGCAGACGGTCCGCACGAGCGATCTGCACAGCTAGGACTCGGCGCCGCCGGATGGCCACAGATCGTTCCCGAACACGTCTCGCTGTGGGACTGTTTGCTGCAATTCCGGCGCGAGTTCGATCAGTACGTCAATCTGCGCCCGGTGCGGCTGATGCCGGGCGTGCGCTCGCCGCCCGCAAGCCTGGCGATATCGATTTCGTCGTCGTGCGCGAAAACACCGAAGGCGAATATTCATCGATCGGTGGGCGCATCTCCGCTGGCACCGAGCGCGAAACAGAGGTCCAGGAAACGGTGATGACGCGCATCGGCGTCGATCGCGTGCTGCGCTATGCCTTCGAGCTAGCGCGCAGACGCGACAAAAAGCGTCTGACTTCGGCCACCAAATCCACGGCATTTCCATCACCATGCCCTATTGGGACCGGCGGGCGATCGCCGTTGGGGAGCAATTTCCCGCCGTGTGCTGGGACAAGTATCACGCCGACATTCTGACCGCGCTGTTTGCGCTCAGCCCGGACCGCTTCGATGTCGTCGTCGGCTCCAATCTGTTCGCCAATACCACCTTCACGCCGATCAGCTTGTCGTGGAGCCTCGGCAAAGGCTTCTTCACCGACCTGGCTTTCACCGTAGTCGGGCCGGATGGCTCGCGCTGGCCAAGCTCTGCTGCCCTCGGTGCCGTAAACCTCAACCCGGATTATTGGACGTTTGCTCCGGGTTGGGCGATCTCTTACCTCGATGCCAACTGGTTGCTCTCGGCGAACTTCCGCTATTACATCAACACCGCCTCGGCAGGCGTGACGATGTCGCTCTTCATCGCCGGCCGCAGCGGCTTCGTCGACGGCAACCTGCTGTTCGGCGACTTCACCGCGCTCTACAAAATCGGCAAGTGGTCGTTCGGCCCGGTCCGTCACATCGTCAACTAGACCACCAAGGATCGACCGGGCGGCGGCGCTCTGTGCACCACGGGTATCGGCGGCAATTGCGGGGCTGGCAGGAACAGGCCGATCTGGGCTTCCTGGTCGGATACGATTTCGGTCCGGCTGCGGTTCAAGTCTGGGCCGACAATACCGTCGCCTGCCATGACTGCATCGGTTATGGCTGGGACATCTGGGGCCGCCTGACCTTCCGGATCTGGGCGCCGGAAGCGGCGAAACCGCTGGTGGCGAAGTACTAAACCAGCGTCAAACAGCGCAACGACATCAAGCAATGCAACGACCGAGGCCTCGCAAGTTTCGCGAGGCCTTTTCGTTTGCCGCCGTGCAAGGCTGCGACCTCGCCGCGATCCGCATCGCGATAGAAAACGTCAACGCAAGCAAACCAGGATTCTCGTTTACGGCCCCATGCTGATGCAGCGCGCGACATCGTTAAAGGCCACAGGACCCGTGACCCACGCATGCTTGGCTTCAACGCTGACGACCCCGACAATCAGTCCGGCGATAAAGAAGATCACAGACGGCATTTAACGGCTCCATTGATCTGTGGGCGGCCCAACGACCACGATTGCAGCAGGCGTCTGAGCATGACGGGGGCCATGGGTTGGAAGCGGTTTCAGCCGCATCCCGGACCTTTATCTTACCTTCTGGCAAAACCTTTGAGCATAGCTGCCTCGTAGGCTGATTGTCCTAAGTGATACCCACAAGTGTCCTAAGTGGCCGGAGTTAGGACCGCACCGCTTCGGGGTGCTGTCCTAGGGACAGTACGGCTTCGGGGGTACCGACCGGTTCCGAGCCTAGTGGCTGGATTTGAAAATCATAGTGACCGAACTTGACTGAGACTTCTGCCAGTAGCCTATCGGTAGAATAGCTTTAAAATAGCTTCGATGTACTGGGATGAACTCGGTGGGTGAGTGGCTGGTAAGGGACTTCACGTTCCTCGGTGTCCAGTTCCAAAATTGGATGCCCGTATCGTCAGCAATCGTGCTGCTATTCGTCCTGTACCTTTGGGCAAACCGGTCGTGAATCAGCCGCGTCAGTTGGCGGCCTCTCGGCTCTATACATTGGAGGCGGTACACGACGGCCCATGGCGTGCGGCGGCAAAAAGCCCCACGACGGTCCCTTTTTCATTATATGGTGATCGTTCGGCGAGAGCCGACCTTACGGCGATTTCATCGCCGTCACCCTTATAGATCAGATCGAGGATATTTGAGGCAGTTTGGACGCGCCGGCGAAGCCCATTCAGTTTCGGGCTCGGGGAGTGCTTTTTAGAAGCCCCTGCGCGGCGATTTCCGGGCTGAACTCGATCCCGCCACACGCCCGATGGCAGCGAAGGGTGCCAACGCCCGCTAGCACTATCTTGTTCCCGGCATTCTTTGCTTTATGGTCGGGAAGATGCATTCCGTCCAACCGCGATCAGATACTCCTGCCGCAGCACCGATCCGGCACGATTGGTCGCGCGCACAATTGCGCGCGCTATTCGACTTGCCGTTTCCCGATCTGATTTTCCGGGCGCAAAGCATTCATCGCCAATACTTCGATCCGGCAGCGGTCCAGATTTCAACGCTGCTGTCGATCAAGACCGGCGGCTGCCCCGAGGACTGCGCCTATTGCCCGCAGAGTGCACGGTACGATACCGGCGTCGGCGCCGAGAAACTATTGCCGCTCGACCAGGTGGTAACGGAGGCGCGGGCGGCGCGCGACGCCGGCGCCAGCCGGTTTTGCATGGGCGCGGCCTGGCGGGCGCCGAAGGATCATGACCTTGATCGCGTCTGTACCATGGTCGCGGGCGTCAAAGCGCTTGGACTAGAGACCTGCGCAACGCTCGGCATGTTGACGGCCGCGCAAGCGCGCAAAATCAAGGCCGCGGGCCTCGATTATTACAACCACAATCTTGACACCTCGCCCGAATTTTACGGCGAGATCATTTCGACGCGGACTTATCAGGATCGCATGAAGACGCTCGAACACGTACGCGCCGCGGGCATCAATGTTTGTTGCGGCGGTATCGTCGGCATGGGCGAGAGCCGCGAAGACCGTATCGGCATGATCGCGACATTGGCGAACATGCCGGTGCACCCTGAATCCGTGCCGATCAATATGCTGGTCCGGGTTGCCGGCACGCCGCTCGCGGATATGCCGGACCTCGACCCCATCGAATTCGTCCGCACTATCGCGGTAGCCCGCATCGCCATGCCGCGATCGGTCGTGCGGCTCTCCGCCGGCCGCGAGACGATGAACGAAGAGACGCAAGCGCTGTGCTTCCTCGCCGGCGCCAATTCGCTGTTTTATGGACCAAAGCTTCTCACCACGGCAAATCCGGGACGCGACCGCGACCGCGACTTGATGGCCCGCCTTGGGCTGTCGCCGATGCTCTAGCACGACGCGTTCGCTCGCGTCGAATTAAGCGACCGTCGCGCCGCTCAAGTCCGCCCGCCGCGCAGCACGTGATAGCTGAGTTCGCCGGGATCGGTGAGGTCCGGAACCCGCCAGCCGTCGAGATCGTATTCGGCCATGCAGTCCTCGGCAAAGCCCTTGAACTTCTCGGCGTTGCCGGAGGCTTGCGCACCGAACAGGCAATAGCGGCGGATCTCTTCGGTCGAGCCGCCGTAATTGATTTCGTAGAGCTCGTGGCGGCCGCCGAATTCCGTCGCCATGCAGTCCCACAACAGCTTCATCAGCTTGACGCGTTCTTCCGCCTTGTAGCCGTTCGAGCCGCGCATGTAGCGGTCGATGTAGGGGCGAATTTCGGCGTTCTTGAAGTCGTTGGCGTGCGAGTTGAGGTAGATGAGGCCGGAGGCGACGGTCTGCTCGATGATGTATTTGACCTTGGTGTAGGCCATGGTGGCGATGATCTGGTAGGCGT
>CAYWNY010000123.1:0-11501 GCA_964459765.1 uncultured Hyphomicrobiales bacterium
GCTGCCCGACGGTTTCGCCACCGAGTGGACGTCGCTCGCTTTCCAGCAGATCAGGGCCGGCAATACCGCCACGTTCGCCTTCGTGTTGGCGGTGGTGTTCGTGTTTCTGGTGCTCGCCGCGCAGTATGAAAGCCTCACCTTGCCGCTGGCGGTGATCTTGATCGTCCCGATGTGCCTGGTTGCGGCGATTGCCGGCGTGATCTTGCGCGGCATGGACAACAATATTCTCACCCAGGTCGGCTTTGTCGTGCTCATCGGGCTGGCCGCGAAGAACGCCATCCTGATCGTGGAATTTGCGCGCCAGCTCGAGGATCAGGGCCGCAGCCGCTGGGACGCCGCGGTCGAGGCGACGCGGCTGCGCCTGCGGCCGATCCTGATGACCTCGTTTGCCTTCATCCTCGGTGTGACGCCCTTGGTGTGGGCGGTCGGCGCCGGCGCCGAGTTGCGGCAAGCGCTCGGCACCGCGGTGTTCTTCGGCATGATCGGCGTGACCGCATTCGGGCTTATTTTCACCCCGGTATTCTACGTCATCGCCCGTTGGGTCGCTTCGCTCGGATCGCGGCACGGGGAAAAAGGACAAAAGGCGGAGCAGCCGGCGGAGTAACGAGCGGGCACGCTGTCGGAAAAAACGGAGATTCAAGGAATGGAAAACGCGAAACGGTTTGCGTGCTTGGTTGCTTGTACGCTCGCTTTCGGCGCACCGGCGCTCGCCCAGGAGAATGTTCTTCGCGTCGGCATCATCACCGACATGAGCGGTCAGTATAAGGACGGCAACGGGCCGGGCTCGGTGATTTCAGCCGAGATGGCAGCGGAAGAAGTCGGCGGTGTCGTCGCCGGCCGCAAGGTCGAAATTATCTCCGGCGATCATCAGAACAAGGCGGATATCGCCAGCGCCATTGTGCGTGAATGGATCGACAACAAGCATGTCGATGTGGTCGCCGAAGGCGTCAATTCGGCGGTGGCGCTAGCGATCATGAATGTCACGCGCGACCGCAACAAGTTGTTTCTGATTTCCGGCGCCGGCTCCTCCGACATCACCGGCAAAAACTGCACGCCGACCAGCATTCAGTGGACTTACGATACCTACGCCTCGTCCAACGCCACCGCCAAGGCGGTGGTCAAGCGCGGCGGAAATTCATGGTTCTTCCTCACCGCCGATTACGCCTTCGGCCATGCGCTCGAGCGCGACGCCTCTAAGGCAGTGATCGCGGCCGGCGGCAAGGTGATCGGCGCGGTGCGTCACCCCTTCGACGCCGGCGACATGTCCTCGTTCCTGTTGCAGGCGCAGGCCGCCAAGCCCGATATCTTGGGCCTTGCCAATGCCGGCGCGGATTTCCGCAACGCCGTGGCGCAAGCCGACGAATTCGGCATTCGCTCGGGCGGAACAAAGATCGTCGCGCTGCAGGTGACGTTGACCGACGTGCCGGCGCTCGGGCTCGAGCATGCCCACGACCTCCTCTTCACCGATTCCTTCTATTGGGATCGCACGCCGGAAACCCGCGCGTTCGCGCAAAGCTTCTACAAGCGCCACGGTGCGATGCCGACGTCCTATCAGGCCGGCGTCAATTCGGCGTTGCGCCATTACTTCAAGGCGGTGGCGGCCACCAATTCCACCGACACCGCGACGGTCATGGGCTGGATGCGCGCCAATCCGATCAACGACTTTTTTGCCCAAGGCGGCAAAATCCGCGAGGACGGCCGCATGGTGCACGACATGTACCTCATGCGCATCAAGAAGCCCGAGGAATCCAAGAGCAAGTGGGACCTCTATGAGTATCTCGATACGGTCCCCGGCGATCAGGCGTTCCGACCGCTGGCGGAAGGCGGCTGTCCGCTCGTCAAGCCATAGCAGCTTGCCGTAGCGGTGGTTGGCGCGGGTTCGGCCGTAACGCGCCGGTTGGGTTGGCGTTTCGCGCAGGCCCGCGGTAGCTTCCTTTGGACTTTTTGAACCACACAAGGCGTGCCGAGGGGAAATGCCGTGTCGGCACCCTGGATTGTCGTCACCGGGCTCGACGGATCGGGCAAGACGCATCTGGTCGATTGGCTGGCGCTCGCGACGCGCTCGCAAAAATTCCACCTGCCGTACCACGACTTCGTGCGCGCCTGCCTGGCGCGCTCCGGCGACGGATCTCAATTCGGCGATGTCCACACCGATCGGCTGCTGTTCGCTCTGGATGGCCGGCTGGCCAACTATCAAATTCGCCAATGGCGGGCTGCCGGCGTCAGTCTGGTTTCGCAACGCGGCTGGACTGACAACTTCGTGTTCGGCGCCGTGCAAGGCGTGTCCTACGAAGAAACCGAAGAGTTGCTGCGTTCGTACGAATTGGAGCGCGCGTCGGCCTACATTCATTTGATCGCCGAACCGCACGCCGCGTTCGAGCGTATCAAGAACGATCCGGAACACGACAAATACGAGACGGCGGATTTTCTGGTGCCGCAACATGGCGAGACCATGCGGCTGTTCGATGAAGTGATGCGCAAAAATCCGACTCTGCGCGAGTTCCACGATATTCCCGCGGTGCTTATCGATACGACGGCAAAGAGCAATGCCGAAATTTGCAATGAGGCTCGCCGGTTTCTGGCGCGCGCGGTGCCGACGCTCGCCTGGGACACTGACGCTAAAGCCAGCCCGGCGGCGAATTGAAAATATTATTGGCTTGAGGGGCGCTGTCCGACGCGTGATTTGCCTTGCGCGGCTTGCAACGGACGCGAATAATTGCGGCGCTTCCGGGAGGCGATGATGGTTTTCACCTTTCTCCGTCATGGCTCCAACGTTTGGCTCGCGCTTTTGCTGGCGGCGTTGATTGTTTGCTTCGCCGCAGGCGTGCTCGCCTTTTCGCTGTTATGGGCCGCGGTCGGCGCGCTGAGCTTCTACACCAGCGAATACGGCTTTCATCGTTTCGGCTTCCACGCCGAGCCGTCGCGCTTTGCTTTCGTGCGCAAATTGCAGCATCGGCTGCATTACGATCATCACGCCGCCCCGGACCGGCTCGATCTGTTGTTTCTGCCGGTCTGGTTCCTGGTGCCCAATCTGGCACTGACGGCGCTGATCTTTGCGCTGTTGTTCGGATGGAATGTCGTTGCTTCGGCGATGTTAGGCGTGACGCTGGCGATCTTTCATTACGAATGGGTGCACTATGTCGCCCATATTCCGTATCAGCCGCACACCGCCATCGGGCGCTGGATCAAGCAATATCACCTGCGCCACCACTATATCAGCGAGAAATTCTGGTTCGGGGTGAGTAATCCGTCGATGGATTTCGTCGGCGGCACCTATAAGGCCGCTCGCGAGGTCGAGCGCAGCGGCACGACGCGCAAGCTTTACGGCTAGAAGGGTGCTTTCGTCGCGAAGGGAGAAGAGCCATCGATATCCGCCTGGCGCTCTTACATTCATCGTCTTTTTTGTGTTGATGCGGCTCGTTTCGCCGCTCGCCGGGCTCGCCGCGGCGTTCTGGTTCACGCAGTGGTATCCGGCTCTGGTGCAGCTCCGCGCCGGGCTTGCCGGGACCCTCTGATGGCGGGCGTATGACCGCCGCCGGCCCGCACGAATCCCACCATCGCGTCTCGTCCGCGCGCGAGCGGTCTGGACGCGCGTCGTTACCCCACCCTGGCGTCGGTGACTGAGAATCCTATATCGTGAGGCGCTGTATCCTCCGAAGGGAGGGTCGCATCAACCCCCGGGCGGTCGCTCCATATGGGAGACTTGCCATGACGACTCTCAAAATCAACGGCGAAGACAAGACATTCGACGCGCCCGATGACATGCCGCTGTTGTGGGTCCTGCGCGACCTGCTCGGCATGACCGGCACCAAGTTTGGGTGCGGTATCGCCCAATGTGGCGCCTGCACCGTTCACCTCGATGGCAAGCCGGTGCGATCCTGCCTGCTTCCGGTCAGCCTGGTCGGCGACAGAGCCGTTACCACCATCGAAGGCATCGGCGCCACGCCGGCCGGCGCGCAAGTCCAAAAAGCATGGCTCGATCTTGAGGTCATTCAATGCGGTTACTGCCAGTCCGGGCAGATCATGTCGGCCGCGGCGCTGCTCGCGGCAACGCCGCAACCCGACGACCCCGACATCGATGCGGCGATGGCGGGCAATATCTGCCGTTGCGGAACTTACGTTCGGATTCGTGAAGCGATCAAGCGCGCCGCCGGCGGCGCGGGCCGGACATAGGAGGCCGCGATGGACCCGGTCGAGAATTTCGCCCACGCGGCATCGCGGCGCTCATTGCTTAAAGGCGGCTTGGCCGCCGGTCTGACCTTGGCGTTTCACCTGCCCGTTCGCGCGATGGACGATCCGGCACAAACTGGCGATCGCGCCGATCAATTCGCGCCGAACGCCTTTATCCGCATCGATCACGCCGGCAAGACCACAATGGTCATGCCGCAGGTTGAGATGGGGCAAGGCGTTTACACCGCGATCCCGATGCTTATTGCCGAGGAGCTGGATGCCGACTTCGGCAAGATCGTGCTGGAGAACGCGCCGCCGAGCGACAAGCTCTATGCAAATCCGCTGTTTGGCATTCAGGCCACCGGTAACTCGAATTCCATCCGCGCCTTCTGGAAGCCGCTGCGCGAGGCGGGCGCCGCGGCCCGGCTGATGCTGATTGAGGCCGCCGCCCAACAATGGCAGGTCGATCCGGTGACGTGTTCGACAAGCAACGGCGTCGTCAGCCACGCACCCAGCGGCCGAATGCTCGCTTACGGCGATTTGGTTGATGCTGCGAACGTTTTGCCGGTGCCTAAAAATCCTCCACTCAAGGGACCGAAGGATTTCAAACTGATCGGCAACCCGGTGAAACGGCTGGACACTCCCGACAAGACCGACGGCAAGGTGATCTACGGCATAGACGCGATGCTGCCGGGAATGCAATTTGCGACCATTGCGCAGTGTCCGGTATTCGGCGGCAAGGTCGGCCATGTCGACGACAGCGCGGCTAAACAACTTCCCGGCGTTCGGCAGATCGTCGTGCTTGACGATCTTGTCGCGGTCGTCGGCGATCATACCTGGGCGGCCAAAAAGGGGCTCGATGCGCTCGTCATCGTTTGGGATGAAGGCGCCAACGCGACGCTTAATTCAAGCGACATTTGGAACCAGCTGCGCGCCGCCAGCAAGAAGGATGGCGTGATCGCGAAATCGCTGGGCGACGTCGGTAAAGGATTGGCGCTGGGCGACAGATTTGATGCCGACTACGAACTGCCGTTTTTGGCCCATGCGCCGATGGAGCCTGTCAACTGCACGGTGCATGTGACGGCCGAAGCCTGCGAGGTGTGGACCGGGACGCAGGCGATGACGCGGATACAGAAATTCGCCGCCGAAGCCGCCGGGTTGCCGATCGACAAGGTCATCATTCACAACCACCTGCTTGGCGGCGGTTTTGGCCGCAGGCTCGAAGCGGACATGGTGGCGGCCGCCGTGCGCATCGGCAAACACGTCGACGGGCCGGTCAAAGTGTTCTGGACGCGCGAAGAGGATATTCGGCACGATATCTATCGTCCGGTTTATCGCGACGTCATTTCGGCGACGTTGTCCGGCGGCAGGATTCTTGCCTGGAAATATCGCGTCTGCGGCTCCTCGGTCATGGCGCGCTGGTTTCCGCCGGGCTACCAGAACGGCATCGACATCGACGCGGTCGATAGCGCCGTCGATAATCCCTATGACATTCCGAACTTCCAGGTCGAATATGTCCGCGTCGAACCGACGGCTGTGTCGACCGGGTTCTGGCGCGGCGTCGGGCCCAACAATAATGTCTTTGCGACCGAATCCTTCATGGATGAGCTGGCGCGCAAGGCCGGCGCCGATCCGATTGCGTTTCGCATCGGGATGCTCGACAAGACGCCGCGACTGAAGGCGGCTCTCCAGCTCGTCGCCGAAAAATCCGGTTGGGGTCAGCCGCTGCCGCCGCGAACCGGCCGCGGCGTCTGCGCGCAGCCCTCGTTCGCCAGTTTCATCGCTACGGTGGTCGAGGCTGAAGTCGACGAAAGCGGCGAGGTGCATCTGCGCAAGATCAACGCGGTTGTCGACACCGGTATCGCGGTCAATCCGGATACCATCGTGGCGCAGCTTCAGGGCGGCTTGATCTTCGGCCTGACGGCCGCGCTCTATGGCGAGATCACTCTCGAGAGAGGCCGCGTCCGTCAATCGAATTTCAACGACTACCGCATGCTGCGGATCGACGAGGTTCCGCCGATCAATGTGCACGTCGTCAAAAGCGGCGAAGATCCCGGCGGCATCGGCGAAACCGGGGCAACCGCCGGCCCGCCCGCACTGCGCAACGCCATTTATGCCGCGACCGGTATAGCGTTGCGGCGGCTTCCCATCGATCGCGCCGCGCTCGCGCTGCCGCGGAAGGCGTAAATCATGAGCACGCGGACATCACGCCGTACGATTATAGGCGCCGTCGTCATCGTCATTCTCGCAATCGGCTTTGCGTTCGCTTGGAAAATCTTCAATCCAGGCCCGTTGGCGTTCGCGCAAGGGGGTACGGTGGCGCTGGCGGATTATCATTCTGCCGATCCGACTGGCGTACCTGCCGCTCTCAAGAACGCCGATCTCGTCACCCGCGGCGAATATCTCGCCCGCGCCGCGGATTGTGTGGTCTGCCACACCACGCCAGGCGGCGCGCCGTTCGCCGGCGGACTGGCGATCCCGCTGCCTTTCGGCACGATTTATTCGACCAACATCACGGCAGACAAAGCGACCGGCATCGGCGATTACAGCGATCAGGATTTTCTCAACGCCGTTCACCGCGGGCTGCGCCGCGATGGCGTGCATCTCTACCCGGCGATGCCATATCCGTCCTACACCTACCTGACCGATGCTGATACGTTGGCAATCAAGGCCTATATTTTTAGCCTGCCGCCGGTTCGCGCGGTTAATCGCGCCGACACGCTGGAGTTTCCGTTCAATCAGCGCTGGGTGATGGCGTTCTGGTCATTTTTCTTCAACGCTGACGCACGCTTTGCGCCAAACCCGGCGCAAAGTCCGGAGTGGAACCGGGGCGCTTACTTGGCCGAAGCGTTGGCGCATTGCGGCGAATGCCACACGCCGCGCAATCTCGGTTTCGCCCTCGACAATCGTAACAAATTCGCCGGTGCCCTAACCGCGGGCTGGCGCGCGTTCAACATTACGTCCGACCGTGGCACGGGCATCGGCGCCTGGAGCGACGATCAGGTGGCCGCCTATCTGCATGCCGGCCACGCCACGGGCCGCGGCACGGCCGCCGGACCAATGGGCGAGGCCGTGGACCAGAGCTTTAGCCGGATGACGCCTTCCGACATTAGATCGCTGGTCGTTTATTTGCGCAGCGTGCCGCCGATCGCGTCCGCAGAGCCGGCGACGATCGCGCCGCCGGCGGCGGCATCGCCCAGCGAAGGCGGTGTGGGGTCGGATACTCTCGGCAAGCGGGTGTTCGAAGGCGCATGCGTTAGCTGCCACAGCTGGACAGGCGTCAGTGCCATCTCTCCTTATGCGACGATCGCCGGCGCGCGCGCCGTAAACGATCCGCAAGCAACGAATGTCGCGCAGATCGTAATATCCGGCACGGTGCGGCACCGGCCTGACGGCATAGTCTCCATGCCGGCCTTTGGAAGAGCTTATTCGGACACCGAGATCGCGGCCGTGGTCAATTATGTGACCGGCCGCTTCGGATCGGCTGGTTCCAAAATCACGGCCAAAGACATTGCGGAACTGCGCAAGCAGACATCCTATTGATGCGCAGGCAGGGCAACTCGCACGAATCTCACCGGTTCATGAAGGCCGCGCAATGTTGCGCTGTCAGCCGCAGCGGTGCGCCCGATTAAGGCCTCGCGCGCTTCGAGGTCAGCCAATACGGCGTCGGAAATGATCACTTCGCCGCCGCGGCACTGGTGCTCGAGCCGCGCCGCGGTATTGACCGCCGAGCCGAAATAGTCAAGCACGCCGCCGGCGGTCACGGCGATGCACGAACCAAGATGCAGGCCGAGTTTCAGCACGATGCCGCCATCACTGCGGTCGCGCTTGAAGTCGGCGACCTCGTCCTGGATCGACAGCACCGCTCGCACCGCATCGGCCGGATCGTTAAATGCCGCCATCACTGCGTCGCCCACGGTCTTGACGACAAAGCCATGATGGCGCGTCACCCGTTCCGACAGAAAGGCAAAATGATCGCGCACGAGGCGGTAAGCGGAAGCATCGCCGAGATCGTCGTAGAGTTTGGTCGACCCTTGCAGATCGGTGAACATGATAGCGACGCGGCCGATCTCGACTTCGTCGCCGGGACGCAACAGCTGCTCGGGACACAGCCGCCGGAAAGCCGGCATGGCGATCACCCGCTCGCCGGTGAGAGCGTCCTTTGCCCAGTCGCGATCCTCAACGACAAAGAACAATGGCCGGTCGGTGTCGTTGTTGATCACGCATTCGTTTTCGTGGCCGGGACTGCGTAACAGGATATCGCCGTTGGCGGTGATCTCGGGTAACGCGCCGTCGTCGCCGATATCAGCCTCCGCTTCGGCGCCGGCCTCGACGGTGCGAAAGCGATAGGGCCCCGGCGATAAGGTCAGCGCGAAGCTCTTGCGCGAGCGCGCCATCACTTCGGCCTGGAACTTGACATGCGGTGTCGATCCCTGGCCGAGCAGACACAATTCGCCTTTCGGCAGCGGGCGCAGCCAGGCCTCGGGATGAAATGTAAGCTCCACGTTGCGCGTGAAGTCGCGGCGATAGTCGATGTTGCATGACGAGCAGTGCGCGCCGTCCGGCAAATCGTGCAGATGCCTGACGGTCGACTTGGCGCCGCGGCAGCGCGGGCAAAGCAAGTCCCATCCCATGGCGATAATGCCCAGACGCTGCGCGGCGAGGAACATCTCCACCGCGTCTTCCGGGGCCGCGTGCCAAAAGCGCGCCAGCTCGAGTGGACGAATGGCACGCAGCGCCACCATCGGGGCATGCAACAAAAACGCGGAGAGCTTTGCTGCGAGCCCGTGGCTGACCGGATCGCGGTCGAGTTCGGCGATCGACGCCGCGAGCCGGCGGCCGGCGACCGGAGTTACGACTTCCCGGTCGCTCGCGGCCGGAATGTGGTCAGGCATGTCGGCGTCGGCGATCATTTTCTCGATCGCGGCGAGGCGCTTGTTCCCCTCGCGGGTGAATTGACCGGACAGCTTCGCGAGCAGGCCGAGCACGCCGACACACTCGATGTCGGATGTGAACACGACGCGCGTCCCGGTATTCTCGGGATAGAGTTCGGCGCAGGCCTGGAAGTGCCCGAACGGTCCGTTGACGAATTTGCGGGTCTGAACGACCCGGCGGTTCTCCTGCCACTCGCCGAAGCTCTCTTCCCATTTGACGCGGATCGGGCCGAGCTTGGCGACGGCGAAACGTCTGATCCGGCCGTCTCGGTCGGGGCGCTCTTCGACAGCGTAGGGCGGGGCGCCGACCAATTCGTTGACCCGGGCGGTGTTAGCGAGAAACGGCCAAATCACCTCCGGCGGTTTGGCAAAGTGCCGTTCCTGGCGATAGCGATAGAGGCTCTTCATGGTCGGTTGTGCGGCCGGCTGCTTGGTGAACGCGCCGCTACCGCTATTATACGTCCGGGCGCGGAAACGGTTTCGTGATTTCTTGCGAATGCCGTTTCGCCATAGTCTGCGCCGCGCCCGTCGGGCTCGCAATTGGGGCGGTAAACGAGAGGGGAGAGCGTCAGATGATTCGTGCGGTATTCGCCGTTGCGGTGATCGGCCTGGGCCTGGGCTTGGGCGTGGCCGTTGCCCAACAGGACCCGATCGCCGCCCGTAAGGCATTGATGAAGACGAACGGCGAAGAGGCCAAGATCGGCGCCGCGATGTTGAAGGGCGAAGCCCCCTTCGAGCTGGAAAAGGCGCAAAAGATTTTCGCCTCGTGGCAAGATGCCGCCGCGAAGATGCCCGCCCTGTTTCCGGATAATTCGAAAGTTGGAGGCGAAACCGCCGCCGATCCCAAGATTTGGGAAAATATGGACGACTTCAAAGCCAGGTTCGCCAAGTTCGGCGTTGACGCCAAGGACGCTGCCGCGAAAGTCACCGACCTCGACAGTTTCAAGGCCGCGTTCGGCAATATCGGCAAGAACGATTGCGGCGGCTGCCACGAGAAATACCGCGTCAAAAAGAGCTGACGATTATCCCCCGTGCTGGGGCGGATCGCAAAACATGCGCAAGTCCAGGTTAGCGCTGGTCGCGGCGGCGATCGTTATCGTTGCGGCGGTCGCTTTTTGGGTCGTGACGATTCCCGCGACCGTGCCGGCTGCGGCGTTGCCACCGCACACCGCGGACCTCGATAACGGCCGCGAAATGTTCAATATCGGCGGCTGCGCATCCTGTCATGCGACGCCCGCCGGGGAGCCCGACAAGGTGGATCGCTTGCGGTTGGGCGGCGGCCTGGCGCTTGCCTCTCCGTTCGGCACCTTCTATGCGCCGAACATTTCGCCCGATCCGGCCGACGGCATCGGCCGCTGGAGCGAAGCCGACTTCGTGACCGCGTTGTGGAAAGGGACGTCGCCCGAGGGCCAGCACCTCTATCCGTCTTTGCCCTACACGTCTTATCAGTACATGGAGCTCGCCGACCTGCGCGATCTCTTCGCCTATCTGAAAACGCTGACGCCGGTGCAAGGCAAGGTGCGCGACCACGACGTGCCGTTTCCTTTCAACATCCGGCGGCTGGTCGGTGTTTGGAAGCTTCTATTTTTGCACGGCGGGCCGTACACACCCGATCCGGCGCAGCCGGAGCAGTGGAATCGCGGCGCTTATCTGGTGAACGGGTCTGGGCATTGCGCCGAGTGCCACAGCCCGCGCAATGCGCTCGGCGCCATTGTCGAGAGCGAACGGTTCGCCGGCGCCCCGGCCCCGGATGGCAAGGGCTGGGTGCCCAATATCACCCAGGCCGGATTGCAGCATTGGGGCGAGGACGGCACTGCCTGGAGCAAACAGGATGTCGCGATGTATCTGGTCGACGGCATGAACCCGGCCGGCGACTACGCCGGATCGGCGATGGCCGAAGTCATTCGCAATACCTCGCTAATCAGCCCTTATGATCGCGCGGCGATTGCGACTTACATTCTTTCGCTGCCGCCCCGGGTGGGCCCGTCGCCGCCGAAGAAGGAGAAGAAATAGAACTTAAGGTCCGCCGAACGCCTTGAAGGTGATGATGGTGCGCGTGTCCTGGATGCCAGGAATGGTTTGCACCTTTTGGGCGATGAAGTGGCCGATGTCGGTCGACGGGTCGACATAAAATTTCACCAGCAGGTCGAAATCGCCGGCGGTCGAATAGATTTCGGAGGCGATTTCCGCGTCCGCCAGGCTGTTGGCGACTTGATAAGACTTGCCCATCTGGCACTTGATCTGCACGAAAAAGGGAACCATGCGCACCTCCGAGCCCGTGGGGGCGAGACTACACCAAGGCGCGGGAATTGCGACCTAGTGGTCTGATTCTAACATTCGCATCCCGGTTCGGCAGTCTCTTATGCGAATGTTAGAATTAAAGGACCACTAGCAAGT
>CAYWNY010000124.1:0-11399 GCA_964459765.1 uncultured Hyphomicrobiales bacterium
TTTCTGTTCGCCGGCTTCTGCTTCAAGGTCTCCGCCGTGCCGTTCCACATGTGGACGCCGGACGTCTATGAGGGCGCGCCGACGCCGGTGACGGCGTTCTTTGCCGCCGCGCCGAAAGTCGCCGGCATCGCCATGTTCGTGCGCGCCTCGGTCATGGCGTTCCCCGGCATCACCACCCAATGGCAGGAAATCGTCGCCTTCGTTTCCATCGCGTCGATGCTGCTCGGCTCGTTCGCGGCTATCGGCCAGCGCAACATCAAGCGCCTGATGGCCTATTCGTCGATCGGCCATGTGGGTTTTGCGCTGATCGGGCTTGCCGCCGGTACTAGCGAAGGCGTTCAGGGCGTCCTGATCTATATGACGATCTACGTCACCATGACGCTTGGCGTCTTCGCGGTGATCCTGTCGATGCGGCGCGACGGCGGCATGGTGGAATCGATCGATCAGTTGGCGGGGCTCGCCCGCACCCATCCGGGGATGGCGTTCCTGATGGCGATGCTGTTGTTTTCGATGGCGGGCATCCCGCCGCTCGCCGGCTTCTTCGCCAAATTTTATGTGTTCCTCGCCGCCATCAAGGCCGGGCTTTACGTTCTTGCCGTGATCGGCGTGCTGGCGAGTGTGGTCGGTACCTATTATTATCTGAGCATCGTCAAGACCATGTATTTCGATGAGCCGGCCGAAGGGTTTTACAGCATGCCGGTTGAGCTGAAAGTGGTGCTCGGGGTTTGCGCGCTGTTCAACATTCTCTTCTTCGTCTACCCGGGACCGCTGGTCGGCGTGGCGAGCGCGGCCGCCCTGTCGCTGTTCTGATGCAGCTTTGTTCCGCGGCGCTGGCGGCGGGTTATCGCCTCGCGGCGCATGCGAGCTTGCCTTCGACCAATGCGGAAGCGTTGAGCCTAGCGCGCCAAGGCGAGCGCGGGCCGCTGTGGATCGTCGCCGAGCGGCAGACCGCGGGGCGCGGCCGGCGCGGCAATGTCTGGATATCGCCGGCTGGCAATCTTTACGCCACGCTTCTCCTTACCGATCCAGCGCCGGCGGAGCGGGCGCCGGAATTATCCTTCGTCGCCGCGCTCGCCGTCTATGACGCCGTCGCCGAGCTTGCGCCGGCGCTCGCCGCGTCGCTTGCGCTCAAATGGCCGAACGACATTCTCTGCGGCGGCGCAAAACTTGCCGGCATCCTGATCGAAGGCGAGCGGGTGGGGGATTCGCTCGTTGTCGCCATCGGCATCGGGGTGAACTGCCGACATCATCCGAGCAGAACCCCTTATCCGGCGACCGATCTGAATGCCGCCGGCGCAAATGTCGCGGCCGCAGATCTACTCGGGAGTTTGTCGGCGACCATGCTGCGACGGCTGGCGCAATGGCGGCGCGGGTCGGGCTTTGCCGACATCCGCGCCGACTGGGTGGCCCGCGCTGCTGGCATCGGCGGCGATATGCTGGTGCGGCTTCCTGGCAGCGAGATCGTCGGGCGTGGCGAAGGGCTCGACCCGCACGGCCGCCTGCAGCTGCGCCTCGCCGACGGATCGCTGCAGGCGATCGCGGCCGGTGAAGTCTTTGCACTGCCGCAGGCGGCGCCGGTTACAGGACATGCCGACTGATGGCCGCGCCTGAGCTTGTGTTCGCGGCGCTCGGCGGCATCGGCGAGATCGGGATGAATCTCGCAATCTACGGCTACGGCGACGAGCGACGGCGGCAATGGCTGATCGTCGATTGCGGCGTGTCGTTTGCCGCCGAAGAGCATTTGCCCGGCGTCGACCTGATCCTGCCGGACATTAGCTATTTGATCGAACAACGGCGCAACCTTGTCGGTCTCGTGCTTACCCATGCCCACGAAGACCATATGGGTGCGCTTCTCGATCTGTGGCCGCGCCTGAAAGTGCCGCTCTACGCCACGCCGTTCGCCGCGGCCTTATTTGAAGCGCGCCGACTGTCCGAGCCGGGCGCCCCGCAGATCCCGGTCAACGTCGTGCCGCTCGGCGGGCAGGTGACGCTCTCGCCGTTCACCGTCGAGTTCGTCAATGTCGCCCACTCTATCCCGGAGTCGAACGCGCTGGCGATCACAACGCCGCTCGGCACCGTGGTCCATACCGGCGATTGGAAAATCGATTTGACCCCTCTCGTCGGCGCCCCAACCGATGCGGCAAGACTCTCCGCGCTCGGCGCGCAGGGCGTTTTGGCGCTGGTCGGCGACTCAACCAATGCCGTGCGCGACGGCCGCTCGCCCTCGGAGGCAGAGGTCGCAAAAACGCTCGCCGAGCTCATCCGTACCGCGCCGGCGCGCGTTGCGGTGACGACGTTTGCCTCGCATGTCGGCCGCATCCGCGCGGTCGCCGACGCTGCGCGCTCAGCCGAGCGTGAGGTCGTCCTCGTCGGCCGCGCCATGGAGCGGGTGGCGCAGGTGGCGCGCGAGACCGGCTATCTCGATGGCGTGCAGGATTTTCGCGGCATGGACAGCTATGGCTATTTGCCGCCGGATAAGGTCTTGGCGCTATGCACCGGCAGCCAAGGCGAGCCGCGCGCGGCGCTGTCGCGGATCGCCCGCGACGAGCATCCCGAAGTCACGCTCAACCACGGCGACCGGGTGATCTTTTCCGCCCGCACCATTCCCGGCAACGAAAACGCGGTCGCGCGCGTCATCAACGGCTTGGTGACGCAAGGCGTCGAGGTGATCACCGACCGCGATCATCTGGTGCATGTGTCCGGCCACCCGCGACGCGCCGAGCTCCTCGACATGATCGGCTGGGTGAAACCGAAGATCCTGATCCCGGCGCATGGCGAAGCGCTGCATCTTGCCGAGCACGCCAAGCTCGCGCGCCAGGCCGGCGTCCCGCAGATCGTTGTCTGTCGCAATGGCGATCTGGTGCGGCTCGCGCCAGGGCCGGCACAAATCGTCGACGAGATATCCTCCGGCCGCATGCTTAAGGACGGTGCGCTCTTGATCGATGCGCAAGCGCCGACTGTCGCCGCGCGCCGCCGCTTGAGTTTCGCCGGCATTGTCTCGGTGGCGCTGGCGCTAAGCGACAAGGGTGCGCTTGTGGCCGATCCGGAAATTGAGCTGATCGGCATTCCCGAAACCGATGCCGGCGGCGCCGCCATGGCCGACATCGTGCGCGAGGCGGTCGAGGAAGCCTTCGAGACGCTGCCAAAACCGCGCCGCCGCGACCCTGACGAGGTGGCCGAAGCGATCCGCCGCGCCGTGCGCGGCGCGATCGCGGACCGCTGGAACAAAAAGCCGATCTGCCTCGTCCACGTGCTTGGCGTTTAACGGGAATTCGCCCGCCGCATTGTCCGCCGCCCAAACGCTTCATATCTTTAGCGAAATCACCGATCGGCCATACGCGATGTTTCGCTGGTTCGCCCCGCTCTTATTGTTTGCCGCAAAGCCCGAACTGGCCCTCCGGCTGGCGATCTGCGCGCTCGCGGCCGCGGCGTTGTTCGTCGGCGTGTGGCTGATATCGAACATCGCGGTCACCTTTGACTCGCTCAAGAACCCTTACATCGCCGCAGGCTATGCCGCGGTGTTGCTGTTCTTCTTCGCGGTCGTTGGTCTCGTGGCATGGCTGCGGCTGCGCCGAAATGCGGTGGCGCCGCAGCTCGCGCCGCCGCGGAGCGAAGCGCAAGCGCAGCCGCTGCCGGCCGACATCGTCGGCCAGCGCGCCAAGGAGCTCTCCGGGCGCTGGGATGCGGAGCTCAAGCACGCCGCGCGCGAGCGCCCCGACCGGCTGATCGTACAGCCGGCTGCGGCTCCCTTAGCACCCGCAGCGCCGCCGCCGCCTGCAAGGCCGCTCGCGCGCTCGACGCTGACTGTCACCGGTCCGGCCTATACCGGCAAGACCGTGCTGATCTCGGCCCTGGCCCGCTCGGCGGCGCCGTCGCTCGAGGCAAGCGATGTCGTGCGCCTCATCGACGCCGGCGCGAGCGACGGCGACGAGCGGCATGTCATGGGGCTGGTGGCGAACGCCAAAGCGAGCGACGCGGTGCTGTTCGTCGTCGACCAGGATTTGCGCGCGCCGGAAGTTGCGGCGCTTAAGCGCTTTATCGCCGCGCGCAAGCCGGTTTATTTGGTGCTCAACAAAACCGACCGGTTCACTGCCGCCGACCGCGACGCCATCATTGCTTCGATCCGCGCAAAAATGCCGCGTGGCTTTGCCGTCGCCAACGTGCTCGCCGTCGCCGGCGCGCCAATGCCGGTCGAGCGCGAAATCGAAGACGCGCGCGGCGCGGTGCGGGTCGAAATGCGGGCACCGTCGACCGACATCGCCGCTTTGACAAGCTTAATCTCGCGCATCGTGCCGCCGCGTGACGGGCGGACGTTACGTTTCGAACGAGCCTCTTGAAAAGCGAGCCACGGCGAGCGGCATGCAGGACCAGGCGATATTGCCCGATACCATCGAAGCTCTGCGGCGTCTTTCCGCCGACTCGCGGCTGCGTCCGGCGGAGCGGGCCAGCATCGAGAAGGAGATGAGCGACATCGCGGAATTCACCGCCAAGCTCGAAAACGGCCGGGTCGAGATCGCGGCGTTCGGCGAAGTCGGCTGCGGCAAGAGTGCGCTATTGAATGCGCTTGCCGGCGAAAACATCTTCGCCGTTTCTGCCGAGCACGGTTCGACCGCCAAAGTCGCCAAAGCTGGGTTCAAGAACACCAAGCTCGTTCTGGTCGACACGCCCGGCATCAACGAGGCGGCCGGTGAATTGCGCGGCAAGCTCGCCGAGGAGACGGTGCGTTACACAGACCTCGTGTTGTTCGTCGCCGACGGCGACTTGAACCGGGTCGAGCTCGATGCGCTCAAGCAATTGTGGGATCTGCACAAGCCGATCATTCTGGTGATCAACAAGGCCGATCTGTACGGGCCGGAGCAGATCAAGGAGATTTCTGAACCGATCCTGCGCAAGGTCGGCCATTGGCTCGGCGCGCCGGATATCGTCTTCGCCGCCGCCGCGCCGCGCGAAATCGAGCGCGAAATCCATAAAGCTGACGGCGCCGTCGAAGTCGTGCGCTACCAGCCGAAACCGCGGATCGAGGCGCTCGAAGCGCGCATGCTTGAAGTGCTCGACCGCGAGGGCAAGGCGATCATCGCGCTCAACGCCAGCCTGTTTGCGACCGATGTGAGCGAGCAGATCAAGGCGCTCAAGCAGCAGGTCCGCGGCAAGGAAGTCACGCGGCTGATCTATTATTTCATGTCCGGCAAGGCGATCGTGGTCGGCGCCAATCCGGTGCCGGTGTTCGACGTGCTGGCCGGGATCGCCAGCGACGCACTGATGGTGCAGCGGATCGGCGCCATCTACGGCACCGACTTTTCGCTCAAGAACGCGCAGGGCATGGTGCTCGAAATCCTGCGCGCCTGGGGGCTGATGGCGGCGGCCGAATACGGCCTGCATCTTGCCGCCGATCTCCTGCGCACCGTCACGCTCGGCACGTCGACCATCATTACCGCCTTGCCGCAGGGGCTCGCCGCGGCGTGGAGCACGTACGTGGTCGGCAAGGCCGCGAACATCTATTTCCGCGACGCCGGCTGGGGCGGACGCTCGCCGAAAGACATCGTCGCCGATATTCTCGCCGGCACCGAAACCGAAAAGAAAAGCGTGCTGGCGCCGATCCGCGACCAATTGAAGGCGAAGTTCGGCCGCTGATCCAAATGTTAGACAACGTTCGGCAACCGGCTAGATTGCCCTTTGGCCGTGCGGCAGGAGGCAGACGATGATCGGCAAACTCAATCACGTCGCGATCGCGGTGCGCGACATCGGTAAAGCCACAGCGGTTTACCGCGATGTGCTCGGTGCGAATGTGTCTGCTGCCGTCGCGCAGCCGGATCACGGCGTGACCACGGTCTTCATTACGTTGCCGAATACCAAGATCGAGCTGCTTGAGCCGCTCGGCGAAAGCTCGCCGATCGCCAAATTCCTTAAGCGCAATCCGCACGGCGGCATGCACCACGTCTGCTACGAAGTGGACGATATCCGCGCCGCTCGCGATACGCTTAAAGCAAGCGGCGCGCGGGTCCTGGGCGACGGCGAGCCCAAGATCGGCGCACACGGCAAGCCCGTCCTCTTCCTCCATCCGAAGGATTTTTCCGGCACGCTGGTCGAGTTGGAACAGCGCTAGAGCATGATCCGGAAAAGATCAGGCTCCGCTAAAGGCACAACATGCCGGTCACCACCGCGCTCGCGGTCTACTTCCTGATCTGGTGGGTGGTGCTGTTTGCCGTCCTGCCTTTCGGCATCAAAAGCCAGCATGAGCATGACGGCGAGATGCCGCCGGGCACCGACCCGGGCGCCCCGGTGCTGCCGCGGTTAGGCCGGCGGCTGCTGTGGACGACGGTTGTATCGACGGTGATCTTCGCAGGCTGCTACGTGGTCTATGTCAACCACTGGGTGACGCTGCAGGGCTTGGCGAGCCTGTTTGGGATGCACTGAGGGAGTGGGCAAAAGCCCCCCCAAAAAAAATAGCAGGGCCAAAGCCCTGCTAGGAGATCCTAAATCTGATCCTCAACCCCGCTTCGCCTATCTTAGCTTGTCAGCGTGGCGGCAGCGTTGAACCCGCGCCGTTGGACCATCCTCCCAAGACTTGGACCGCCTCCCGGACACCAAGTACGAAATGCCCGGATGCGCACAGCTACGTACTCGATCTTTGGTCCAATGTCATCATCTTACCGTCGGTTCGTGACAAAAAAATTTAATCCGAACGTCGATCGCGGCAGAGCGTTCCGCTTGGGGTCAAGCTTTCCGTACCCCTTGTGTTTGGGCGGTTGTTCCCGGATACCTGCCGGGCCGAAAAACAAGCCCTAGGCGACCCGATTCATGCGCCTTTCCCGCTACTTCTTGCCCATCCTGCGCGAGACCCCGAAAGAGGCCGAGATCGTGTCTCACCGGCTGATGTTGCGCGCCGGCATGATCCGCCAGGAGGCGGCCGGTATTTATGCATTCCTGCCGCTTGGCTTGCGGGTGCTCGACAAGGTCTGCCGCATTGTTCGCGAGGAGCAGAACCGTTCCGGCGCCATCGAGCTGTTAATGCCGACCATTCAGTCCGCCGAGCTGTGGCGCGAAAGCGGCCGCTATGACGCCTACGGCAAGGAGATGCTGCGCATCACCGACCGGCACGAGCGCGAGATGCTCTACGGGCCGACCAACGAGGAAATGATCACCGAGATTTTTCGCAGCTACGTGCGCTCATACAAACAGTTGCCGCTCAATCTTTATCATCTGCAATGGAAGTTCCGCGACGAGGTGCGGCCGCGCTTTGGGCTGATGCGCGGGCGCGAATTCCTGATGAAGGACGCCTATTCCTTCGACCTCGACTTCGACGGAGCCAGGCACGCTTACAACCGCATGTTCGTCGCGTATCTACGCACCTTCGCGCGCATGGGCTTGAAGTCGATCCCGATGATCGCTGAGAGCGGCCCGATTGGCGGCGACCTGTCGCACGAATTCATCGTGCTCGCCGATACCGGCGAGAGCGAGGTGTATTGCCACCGCGATTATCTCGATTTTGCGGTTCCGGACGCGGAGGTGGATTTCGACAACGTCGCCGACCTGCGGACGATCGTCGACAAGTGGACGTCGCTCTACGCGGCCACCTCGGACCGCCACGATCCGGGGGCCTTCGCCAAACTACCGGCGGACAGGCAAATCTCCGCCCGCGGCATCGAGGTCGGCCAGGTGTTCTATTTCGGCACCAAGTATTCCGAACCGATGCGGGCCGTGGTCACCGGGCCCGACGGCATCGAACGGCCGGTGCATATGGGTTCCTACGGCATCGGGCCGACGCGATTGGTAGCCGCCTTAATCGAGGTGTTCCATGACGACGCCGGCATCCGCTGGCCGCTGCCGGTGGCGCCGTTCTCCGTCGCCATCCTCAATCTCAAGCAGGGTGCCAGCGATACCGACGCCGCCTGCGAGCGGCTCTATGCGGCGCTGACGGGGAAGGGGATCGATGTGCTCTACGACGATCTCGACGAACGGCCGGGGGCGAAATTCGCTACCGCCGACCTGATCGGCATCCCCTGGCAGATCCTGATCGGCCCGCGCGGGTTGGCCGAAGGCAAGGTCGAGGTGAAGAACCGTTTCGACGGTTCGCGGGAACTGATGACGGCGGCGGACGCGCTCACCCGGCTCGGCAGCCTGGGGACGGCGGCCGGAACCGCCTAAAGCTGTGCGCGGCCGGCATAACCCCAGGTTTCGAGGCTTGAATAAGCCAGAATCATGTGAAACTCGGGGTTCTTGCGGGGACCCATGTTAATGCGAGAGCCGAGCGGCACTCATCCCTTCGCGCCTTTTGAGTGGATGCTGTCGCTGCGCTATCTGCGTGCGCGGCGCAAGGAAGGCTTTATTTCCGTCATCGCCGGCTTCTCCTTCCTCGGCATCATGCTCGGGGTGGCGACGCTGATCATCGTCATGGCGGTGATGAACGGTTTCCGCCAGGAATTGCTGTCGAAGATATTGGGGCTCAACGGCCATCTACTGATCCAGCCGCTGGAATCGCCGCTCAACGATTGGCAGGGCGTCGCCGAGCGCGTCGGCAAAGTCCCGGGCGTGCGGCTGGCGGCGCCGATCGTCGAAGGCCAGGCGCTCGCTTCGTCGCCGTTCAACGCCTCGGGCGTCCTAGTCCGCGGCATCCGCGGCGGCGATCTGGCGAAACTCACCTCGATCGCCAAAAACATCCGACAAGGCACGCTCGACGGCTTTGACGAAGAGCAGGGGGTTGTTATCGGCAGCCGTCTCGCCGAGCAGCTGTCGCTGCGCAGCGGGGACGCGCTCACGCTGGTCGCGCCGCGCGGCGCGGTGACGCCCATGGGCACCACGCCACGCATCAAGTCCTACAAGATCGCCGCGATCTTCGAGATCGGCATGTCGGAATACGATGCCGCCTTCGTCTTTATGCCGCTCACCGAAGCGCAGGCCTATTTCAACCGTTCCGGCGACGTCACCGCGATCGAGATCTACACCGACGATCCCGATCGGGTGGATACCTATCGCAAGCTCATAACCGAAGCCGCGGCGCGGCCGATCTACATGATCGATTGGCGCCAGCGCAACGCCACCTTCTTCAATGCGCTGCAGGTGGAGCGCAATGTGATGTTCCTGATCCTCACTCTGATCGTGCTGGTGGCGGCGCTTAACATCGTCTCCGGCCTGATCATGCTTGTGAAGGACAAGGGCGCCGACGTCGCCATCCTGCGCACCATGGGCGCGACGCAGGGCGCAATCATGCGCATCTTTCTCATCACCGGCGCGTCGATCGGCGTCGTCGGCACGCTGGTAGGATTTCTCTTGGGCACCGTCATCTGCCTCAACATCGAGTCGATCCGGCACTTCTTGTCGTGGCTGACCAACACCGAATTGTTCTCGCCGGAACTCTATTTCCTCTCGCGGCTGCCGGCCGACATGAATGCCGGCGAAACCACCGCCGTCGTGGTTATGGCGCTCGGCTTGTCGCTGTTGGCGACGTTATATCCGTCCTGGCGGGCTGCGCGGCTCGATCCGGTCGAGGCGCTGCGCTACGAGTGATGCCGCGAGATGGATGAGAAAACGACGCTCATGGATGCTTCGGAGCCCGCCTTGGAGCCCGTGCCGTCGCCAGCCGAGGCAGACCATCCGATCGTGTTTCTGCACGAGATCAGCCGCCGCTTCCGGCAGGGCGATTCCAACCTCGAGATCCTCAAAAGCGCCGAGCTTGCGGTGTGGCCGGGCCAGTCGGTGGCGCTGGTGGCGCCGTCGGGCGCCGGCAAATCGACGCTTCTGCATATCGCCGGCCTCCTCGAACACGCCGACGCCGGCGAGGTCTATATCGACGGCGTCGCCACCTCGCACCTGACCGACTTGGCGCGCACCCGCATGCGGCGCACCGTTATCGGCTTCGTCTATCAGTTCCACCATCTGCTGCCGGAATTCACGGCGCTGGAGAATGTGATGCTGCCGCAGATGATCTGTGGGCTGTCGCGCGCCAAGGCGCGTTCCCGCGCCGGCGAATTATTGACCTATCTCGGCTTGAAGGAGCGGCTCATGCATCGGCCGGCCGAATTGTCCGGCGGCGAGCAGCAGCGGGTGGCGATCGCGCGCGCGGTCGCCAACGCGCCACGCATCCTTCTCGCCGACGAGCCGACCGGCAATCTCGATTTGCGCACCTCGCAGCGGGTGTTCGCGACGCTCAATCAGCTGGTGCGCGCTTCGGGGCTGGCCACGATCGTCGCCACCCACAATCTCGACATCGCCGCGCAAATGGACCGCCGCGTCACCATGCGCGAAGGCGCGGTGGTGGAACTGGATTAGCCGGCAGTCCCCTGATTCCCGCGAAAGCGGGCGTAAAAAAACGAGGCCGCGGATGGCGCGGCCTCGTTGCAACTCTGCGCCAGCCGCTTACCAGCAGGGAGCGCACCAGCAGCGGCCGTAGCCGTTGCAGACCCAATGCCGTCCCGGCGGGCAATGCGCGCCCCAGCCGCGACAGGCGGCTTCCTTGACGATGGGAGTGGCGTTGCGCAGCGCGTTCAGGCTGCCGGCGCCTTGGGTTTGAGCGCTGGCCAAGCCTGCCGAACCGAGCACGAATAGGGTGGCCGCGAGCGTCAATTTGAGCTTTCGCATCAGACCTTCCTCCTTGGTGGTAGGTGAATGGCAAAACAGACTCAGCCCCGAACCACGCTTACTATAGCGCCGATGATCGGCCGATGAACGAAACGTGCAGGATTATACGGGGCGAGCGGTGAAATGGTTCACCGCAGCGCAACTTACATAGAAAAGTTTTCCGTTGCGGGCGGCCACGGCTGCAGGTGGCGGTTGCGGCCCGCTTGCGTGCCTAAGCCTCGAACGCCCACGCCCGGACTGCGTATTTTCCGCTGATGGCACAGTACATTGCCTATGCGCGGGACGCGCTTTTGATCCTCGTGCCGCTCGGCGGCATGATGTATTTTTTGACCTTTCCCGCAGCGTTCGACGCATTCCTGAACTGGATGATCGGGCTGTTCTAAAACCGCTCTCGGCGGCCGTCCGGCTACTTCGCCACGGACGCGGCCTCGCCTTCGATCCAGGCGTTTTGCCGCTTCCAGCGGTGGATGCGTCCGCACGCCGGACACAACAGCGCGAATTGAATTCCCGACAGCGACTCGAACTTGATCTTTTCCGTGACCAGGCCCGTCGGCACCGACCGGCCGAATTGCGGACAGCGGATGAGGATTTGCGGCATGATGGACTGACTGACCGTCTTATCGGCTCCGGCGGGCCTGGATGACTGCGAGCACAACGAAAAGCCCGACAAGCGGCATCCAGTTTTGAAAATGGACGCCGAGAAACGACGACTCGCCGATGAGCCACGCCAAGACCGTTTCCTCCATCGGCATTATTTTAAAACTATTTTTCTCAGAGCCCATCCGGGAAGTTTGGATTCATGATGAGGCGTTTGCAGCAAGGCG
>CAYWNY010000125.1:0-11372 GCA_964459765.1 uncultured Hyphomicrobiales bacterium
GTCGACCGTTATCACGCCGCCCTCACTGCCTTGACGATCTTCTGCGCGGCATCGTCGAGATCGTCGGCCGAGGTGACGTTGAGGTTGGATTTGGCGATGATATCTTTGCCCAGATCGACATTGGTGCCTTCGAGCCGCACCACGAGCGGCACCCGCAAGCCGACTTCCTTCACCGCCGCCACTACCCCTTCCGCGATGATGTCGCAGCGCATGATGCCGCCGAAAATGTTGATCAAAATTCCCTTCACGTGCGGATCGGAGGTGATGATCTTGAATGCCGCGGTCACTTTGTCCTCGCTGGCGCCGCCGCCGACATCGAGGAAGTTCGCCGGGCTCTCGCCATAGAGCTTGATGATGTCCATGGTCGCCATGGCGAGACCGGCGCCGTTGACCATGCAGCCGATGGTGCCGTCGAGCGCGATGTAGTTGAGATCGTAATGCGAGGCTTCGATCTCTTTGGCGTCTTCTTCGCTCGGATCGCGCAATGCGGCGATATCCGGATGGCGATAAAGGGCGCTGTCGTCGAAGCCGATCTTCGCATCAAGACAGACCAGCGCGCCGGCCTTGGTCACGACCAGCGGATTAATTTCGAGGAGACTCATGTCTTTGGCGAGCACTGCCTGGTAGAGCTTGGGCAGCACGCCTGCGGCCTGCTTGGCGACGTCGCGATCGAAGCCGAGCGCGTGCGCGACCAGGTTGGCATGATGCGGCATAAAGCCGGTCGCCGGATCGACGGCGAATGACAGTATTTTTTCCGGATGCGTGCGCGAGACTTCCTCGATCTCGGTGCCGCCTTCGGTCGAAGCGACGAAAGATACCCGCGACGTCGTCCGATCGACCAGCGCCGATAAATAATATTCGCGATCGATGCTGGAGCCTTCCTCGATGTAGAGGCGGTGCACCTGTTTGCCGTGCGGGCCGGTCTGGTGCGTTACCAAAGTCGAACCGAGGAGCCGCTCGGCTTCGCGTTTGACGTCATCGACCGACTTGACGACCTTGACCCCGCCGGCCTTGCCGCGTCCGCCGGCGTGAATTTGCGCCTTCACCACCCACACCGGCCCGCCGAGTGCATTGGCAGCGTTGACCGCCTCGTCCACACTCATCGCCGGAATGCCGCGCGGGACCGGCACGCCGAATTCGCGCAACACGGCCTTGGCCTGATATTCGTGGATGTTCATGCGGCCTTCTCACGAGTCCCGGGCGGAGCGCCCGGAACGTGAGGGAATGGGAAGTCAGTACATCACTTGGCGAGGCTGGGAGCAATCTTCTTGCAGGCTTCGATCAGCCCCTCGACGGTTTGCGCCGACTTCTCGAACATGCCGCGCTCGGCGCCGGTGAACTCGATTTCGACCACACGCTCGACCCCCTTGCTGCCGATAACAACCGGCACGCCGACATAGATGTCGCGCAGGCCGTATTCGCCGTTGAGCCAGGCCGCCGCCGGCAGCACCCGCTTCTTGTCGCGCAAATAGCTTTCCGCCATGGCAATGGCCGAAGTCGCCGGTGCGTAGAAGGCCGAACCGGTTTTGAGCAGCGCGACGATCTCGCCGCCGCCGTTGCGGGTGCGATCGACGATGGCATCGAGGCGCGCTTGCGTGGTCCAGCCCATCTTGACCAAATCCGGCAGCGGAATGCCGGCGACCGCCGAATAACGCACTAACGGCACCATGCTGTCACCGTGGCCGCCGAGCACGAAGGCGGTCACGTCCTCGACCGACACGTTGAACTCGTCGGCCAGGAAGTAGCGGAACCGCGCCGAGTCGAGCACGCCGGCCATGCCGACGACCATTTGCTTGGGCAGGCCGCAGCATTTCTGCAGCGCCCAAACCATGGCGTCGAGGGGATTGGTAATGCAGATGACGAAGGCATGGGGCGCGTATTTCTTGATGCCGGCGCCGACCTGCTCCATGACCTTGAGATTGATGCCGAGAAGATCGTCGCGGCTCATGCCCGGCTTGCGCGGCACGCCGGCGGTGACGATGCAGACGTCGGCGCCTTCCATCGCCTCGTAGGAATTGGTGCCGGTAAACTTCGCGTCGAAGCCTTCCACCGGGGAGGACTGAACGAGGTCGAGCGCCTTGCCCTGCGGAACGCCTTCCATGATATCGAAGAGGACGACGTCGCCGAGCTGTTTGAGCCCGACCAAGTGCGCCAGCGTGCCGCCAATTTGACCCGCGCCGACCAGTGCAATTTTATGTCGCGCCATCGCACAGAAATCCTTGATTGGTCAAAACTACCCGGCTGCCGCGGTCCTTAGCCCTTTCGGCAGGGTCATTCAAGCCACCACCAGCGGCCAGACGCGCCGTCAGCCGTGGCGTCGCGACTCAAGTCTCGACGATGCCGGTGGCGACGTCGGACGTTTGCGCATGCGCAGCGCCATGCGGCTGCGCCAGATAGGCTTGCGAGCGCATCTCGATCAGGCGTGAGGCGGTGCGCGAAAACTCAGCCGCCTCAAAACCCTGCTCGGCACGATAGAGCGCATCTGGCTCCGCGGCGGCCGAGGCGATGACCTTCACGTTCATGTCATAAAGCGTATCGATCAGGATGATGAAGCGCTTGGCGGCATTGCGGTTGTCGAACGTCATCACCGGGATGTGGTCGATGATGAGGGTGTGGTATTCGCGCGCAATGCGCAAATAATCGGCCGCAGCAAGCGGCTGCTCGCACAGATCGTGGAAGCTAAAGCGCGCCACACCCATGGCCGCGCGCGGCACATGTACGCTGCGGCCTTTCAGCGGCAGCTCCGCCGCCTCGCCCTCCTGGTCACGGGCGTGCCGGCGCCAGGCTTCATCGAGTGCCGCGTCGGCGGCTTCGTCGGCCGGCACATACCAGACCGGCAGGCCGGCAAATTTTTCCAGGCGAAAGTCGGTGCGCGCCGAGAGCTGCACGACGTCCAAATATTCTTCCAGCATCTTAATGAACGGCACGAACAAAGCGCGATTCAAACCGTCTTTGTAAAGCTCCGCCGGCGGCACATTGGAGGTCGCCACCACGATTACGCCACGAGCGAACAGCTTCGCGAACAGCCGGCCGAGGATCATAGCGTCGGCGATGTCGGTGACGTGAAATTCGTCGAAGCAGAGCAGCCAGGCCTCGCGCGCGAGCGCAACCGCGGTCAGTTCGATCGGATCCTCGCCGGCATGCTCGCCAACCTTCATCTTTTGGCGGAAGGCGTGCACACGCTCGTGCACATCGAGCATGAATTCGTGGAAATGCGCACGGCGCTTGCGCTGCACCGGGCTCGTATCGAAGAACAAATCCATCAGCATGGTCTTGCCGCGGCCGACGTCGCCGAAGATGTAGATGCCTTTGAGCCGCTCTTGCTCTTTCTTGCGGCCGGCAAACAGCCAGCCGAGCGAAGAGGATTTGCGCGCCAGCCGATGTTCGATGATGCGATCTTCCAGCCGCGCCAGCTTTTCGACCACGGCGACCTGCGCGGCATCATGCTCGACTTGGCCGCTGCTGACGCAGGCGGCGTATCGCGCTGTGATGGTGCTCGCCATGTTGCTATTAACCAGTGCGGGTAAACGGTGGCGGGACGGCGACAATTAACTGCACTGCACGTCGCATGCCAAAGAAGTGAGCTGCCAAACGTTAACGAACTAAATTTTAGCCATGCATATACGTAATGTGCGCATGTTGCTCAATGCTTGCGCTTGCCAAGCTTCAGCACCAGCTAACAAGATGCATTGATTCGAAACGAGCGCCCGTGCCCCGTGGGCGGCGATGCTTCGAGCGGAGGATGCGACACGAGGAGGTCTTAGTGACGACGTCTTAATCGACGGCAATGTCAGGAGACCTTTGGAATGCAGGATATCCTTCCGGAAGGCGGCGCGATCCGCAAATTGTGGGTCGGAGAAACCGCCAAATACCGCGAGCACCTGTTGCGGCTCGATCCCATTAGCCGGCGCAATCGGTTCGGTGGCGGTGTGTCCGACGAGTTCATCATCAAATTCGTCGACCTGCCCGTCTCGCTCGACACCGTCGTGCACGGGTTTTTCCTCGATGGCGTGATGCGCGGGGCCGCCGAACTGCGCGCGCTTGGCGCCGGTTCGCCGCGACATGCCGAAGCCGCGATCAGCGTCGAGCAACCGTGGCAAAGCCACGGCGTCGGTTCGGCGCTGTTGCGGCGCACTTTGCTCACGGCCCGCAACCGCGGCTATCGGCTGTTGCACATGGCCTGCCTTGCCGACAACCGCCGCATGCAGCAATTGGCGCGCAAATTCGACGCCGAATTGTCTTTCGATTTCGGCAGCGTGGTCGGCGAAGTGGAATCCTCGCAGGCCAATCCGCTGTCGGTGATGAAGGAGATGATGGCCGACGGCCACGGCTTCGCCACCGCCATGCTCGATTTGCAATCCCTCATGCTGCGGACTTAGCGCACGATCCGGAAAAGTGGATACCGGTTTTCCGAAAGATCACGCGCCAGCGAAGATAGGCCACCAACGGTTCGACCTGATCGGGTTATGGTCTAGCGTTTACCATCAGGCTGTCGGCGCAAACCGCATGGCCGGCGCGGCCAGCGGATAGACCGCCTCCACCACATACGGACCCCCGCCGACGGACGAGCGCGACGAGAACAGCACAAAGCGCGACACCTCGAACGCGGCCGAGCGATAATGGCCGCGCGCACTCAGATAATCGGCGACTTGCCAGCTCGAGGATTCGCGCAAGCGCGCCAGCGTGACGTGCGGCGTATATTTGCGACCGTCCGGCTCAAGCCCGATGCGCTGCAACAGCCGCTCATGTTCGGCCTGCAACTCCATGAGCGGCCCGACCGGCGTCGCCGAAGCGACCAGAGCGCGCGGCTTGCGGCCGCCGAAAGACGTCAGCCCATCAAGCCTGATTTCGAACGGCCGCCGCTGGGCGCGACCAAGAAGGCCGGCAATATCGCGCGCCAACGCGTCATCGATGTCGCCGATGAAGCGTAGCGTAAGGTGATAGTTTTCCGGATCGATCCAGCGTGCCCCGGGCAAACCGCCGCGCATCATCGCAAGCGAGTCGGCAACATGCCGTGGGATTTCCAGACCGGTAAACAGACGGGGCATGACACTCGGCCCATGCGAATCGCTGCGCTCGCAGCATGCGGGGATCGCCCGCCGCATGCAACCCTCACGAAGGGTGGAGCCTGCGGGCGCGGGCGACCAGCTCTTCCACCTGCGGCAAAATGCCTGTCACAATTGTTTCAACACCTGCCGCAGTCGGATGCAGACCGTCGTGTTGATTGAGGCTTCGCTCGCCCGCCACGCCGTCGAGGAAGAACGGGTAAAGCAACGCGCCGTATTTGGCCGCGAGTTCGGGATAAATGCGCTCGAACGCTTCGCCGTAGTCGGCGCCTAGATTCGGCGCCGCACGCATGCCGCATAACAGGACAACGATATGGCGCTCCTTCAACCGACGCAGGATCCTGTCCAGCGCCGCGCGCGTCGTTTGCAAATTTATTCCGCGCAGCATGTCGTTGGCGCCAAGTTCGACAATCACCGCATCCGTGCCGTCCGGCACCGACCAGTCGAGCCGGGCGAGCCCATCGGTCGCAGTGTCGCCTGAGACGCCGGCATTGGCGATTTCGGCCGCGACGCCGCGCGCGGCGAGCGCGGCTTGGAGGCGCGGTGCGAAGCCTTCGCGCTCCGGCAGGCCCAGTCCGGCAGTCAACGAATCGCCGAGCGCCACAATCTTGACCGGCGCGTCCGCCTTCGCGACGGGAACGGCGGCGGCGAAGAGCGCAAGGCCGCAAAACGCCGCGGCCGCGATTTGGAAGAGCCCGATCGGACTCCCATATGACAGAGCACGGCGCGGCGCGGGTTTGGGCGAGGGGTTGTCAGCCAATACCATGAATGACATTTCGGGGCAGCCTTTCGCCAATACCGCCATCGCGCTCAATGGCGTCAACCTCGTCCTCGGCAACCGCGCCGCTCGCATTCATATCCTGCGCGACATCGCGTTGAATATAGGACGCGGTGAAGCGGTCGCCCTCTTCGGCCCTTCAGGTTCTGGCAAATCGACGCTGCTGATGGTGATGACCGGGTTGGAACGCGCCGACTCCGGTTCCGTCATCGTAGCCGGTCAGGATTTGCGCGGACTCGACGAGGATGCGCTGGCGCGCTTCCGCGGCAAGCATGTCGGCATTGTGTTCCAGGCCTTTCATCTGATCCCAACCATGACGGCACTGGAAAACGTCGCCGTGCCGCTCGAACTCGCCGGCACGGACGATGCGCTCGCGCGCGCCGAACAAGAACTCATTGCGGTCGGGCTCGGCGTGCGGCTGCATCACTATCCGGCGGAATTATCCGGCGGCGAACAGCAGCGCGTGGCGCTGGCGCGGGCAACCGCTCCCAAGCCGGCGATCGTTGTTGCCGACGAACCGACCGGCAATCTCGATGAGGCGACCGGGTTCGACATCATCGAACTTTTGTTTCGCGGCCATCGCGAGCACGGCACCACTTTGGTGCTGGTCACCCACGACACCGAATTGGCGGCGCGCTGCGATCGGGTGCTGCAGATGCATTCGGGACGCATCACCGCGCCCGCGGAGCACGTGGCGGGCAAAGCATGATGCCGCTCGTGCTGCGCTTTGCCGGGCGCGAGTTGCGCGGCGGCTTGCGCGGTTTCGGCGTTTTCATCGCCTGCATTGCGCTCGGCGTCATGGCCATCGCCGGCGTCGGTTCGGTGGCGCAAAGCCTGTCCGACGGGCTCTCGCGCGCCGGCGGCGTCATCCTCGGCGGCGATCTCGCGTTCGGGCTGGTGCAACGCGAAGCAAGCGCGGCCGAGCGCGATTTTCTCGTCGCCCACGGCACGGTGTCGGCCGCTGCCACGCTGCCGACCATGGTGCGCACCGGCGACGGACGGACGACCTTGGTCGAAGCGAAAGCCGTTGACGATGCTTATCCGCTTTTGGGGGCGGTCGTGACCGATCCGGATTTGCCGCTCACGGAGGTGCTGGCGCAAAACGGCGACGTCTTTGGAGCCGCCGCTGACCCGGCCTTGCTGGCTCGGCTCAATCTCAAGCCCGGCGACCGGATCTCCATAGGCAAAGCCACCATCGAACTGCGCGCTGCGCTCAAATCCGAACCCGACAAGCTTGCCGGCGGCATTAGCTTCGGACCGCGCCTCCTGATCGGGCAACAGGCTTTGCGCGCGAGCGCACTTCTGCAGCCCGGCAGCCTCGTGCGCTGGCAATACCGGTTGCGTTTGCCGGCAAACGATTCCAGCGACGGCGCCGTGGGGGCGCTGCGCGAAGAGGCGCAAGCACAGTTTCCCAATGCCGGCTGGGATATCCGCACCCGCAACAAGGCCTCGCCCCAGCTTGAACGCAATGTAGAGCGCTTCAGCCAATTCCTGACGCTGGTGGCTTTGACGGCGCTGCTCGTCGGCGGCGTCGGCGTCGCCAATGCGGTGGCAAGCCATCTCAACCGCAAGCGCGATTCCATCGCCACCATAAAAGCACTGGGTGCCACCGGCGGCGACATCTTCGCCATCTATTGCACGCAAATCATGTCGGTGGCGCTCGGCGCGACTTTGCTCGGCGCCGCTCTCGGCGCCGCACTGCCGTTCTTGATCGTTTGGCTGTTCGGCGGCATCGTGCCGCTGCCGATTGCGCCAGCGCTGCATCCGCCGGCGCTTATCCTCGCGATCGCCTATGGCGTGTTGATGGCTTTGGCGTTCACTTTGTGGCCGCTCGGGCGCGCCCATGACATTTCCGTCGCCATGCTGTTTCGCGACCAGGTCGCGGCCGATCGCCGCTGGCCGCGGCACCGTTATGTCGCCGCCACCGCCGTGATTGTCGCCGTGCTCGCCGCGGTCGCCATCGTGTTTGCTTACGACCGCAGGCTCGCGGCGATTTTCGTCGGCGCGGCCGCCGTGATTTTTGTTGCCTTGCGGCTCGTCGCGGTGCTGGCCATGGCGATCGCGCGCCGCGTGCCGCGCCAGCGCTCGCTCGCCATGCGGCTGGCGGTCGCCAACATTCACCGCCCGGGCGCCTTGACGCCGAGCGTCGTGCTCTCGCTCGGGCTCGGCCTTTCGCTCTTGGTCACGCTCGTCGAAATCGACGGCAATCTGCATCGCCAATTCGCGGCTGCATTGCCCGAGCATGCGCCGTCGTTTTTCTTTATCGACATACCGTCGGTCGAGGCCGACCGCTTCGACGACTTTGTGCGCAACGCCGCGCCCGGCTCGACGCTCGAGCGGGTACCGATGCTGCGCGGGCGCATCATCGCCGCCGGCGGCGTCAAGTCGGACGATCTCAAACCCGGCGAAAGCTCGGCTTGGGTGCTGCGGGGCGATCGCGGCATCACTTACGCCGCAACGCTGCCGGCCGGTTCGCGACTCGTCGCCGGCGCGTGGTGGCCGAAGGATTATGCCGGACCACCGCTGGTGTCGCTGGAAAACCGCACCGCCGAGGACCTCAAACTGAAAATCGGCGACCCCATCACCGTCAATGTGCTGGGCCGCAGCGTCACGGCCCGCATCGCCAATCTGCGCGCGGTCGACTGGCAAAGTCTCGGCATCAATTTCGTCATGGTGTTCTCGCCCGGAACCTTCGCCGGTGCGCCACACACCGATATCGCGACGCTGACCTTCGCCGACGGCGGCACGACCGGCGAGGAAACCGCGCTCATCAAAGCTTTGGCCGATACTTTCCCGACAGTCTCCGCGGTGCGCGTCAAAGAGGCGCTCGAGACCATCGACCAGCTCGTCGGCAACCTGGTGCTCGGACTGCGCGGCGCGAGCCTCGTCGCTTTGATCGCAGCCGGTTTAGTGCTGGGCGGCGCGCTTGCCGCCGGACAGCGTTTCCGTATTTACGATGCGGTCGTGCTCAAGACGCTTGGCGCCACGCGACTGCGCCTGTTAGCCGCTTATGCCGTCGAGTATCTTCTCATCGGTTGCGCCGCCGTGGTGTTCGGCGTCGCCGCCGGCTCGATCGCGGCCGCGCTGGTGGTTGTGAAGATCATGGAGTTCTCTTTTGCCTTCGTGGCGGTCCCGGCGATCGGCACGGCGCTTGCGGCCCTCGCCGTCACGGTGCTGCTCGGGCTTGCCGGCACCTATGCCGCACTCGGCCACAAGCCCACGGAAGTCTTGAGGAATTTGTAACCGGCCGCGATTGTGAACGAACCGTAACCCGCCGCAAATATCGCGGCTCGCCATCTGGCGCGCGCCCGTCTTTCGCACTAGATTCAAGGCCGAAAGGTGCGCCCGATTTACGGGCGCAAGACCCGGCTCGACCGGGATAACTTTAGGGGAATTCTCAATGTCGGACTTCGACCGGAATATCGCGACTGCCCGAAGCGGCTATCGCGCCGATCAGGTTGCGATCGACGCGGGCCTCCGCGCCTATATGATCCGCGTCTACAACTACATGACCGCGGGCGTGGCGCTGACCGGATTGGTTGCGTGGTTCGCCTATCAGGCCGCCGGCGGCGAAGCCATCCAGATCGCTGGCAACTCGATCACCGGCTTGACGCCGTTCGGTCATGCGATCTTTGGCAGCCCGCTGATGTGGCTGTTCGTGCTGGCGCCGCTCGCGCTGGTGATGGTCTTGAGCTTCGGCATCAACCGGCTCTCGGCCTCGACCGCGCTGACGCTGTTCTTCGTCTACTCCGGATTACTCGGACTCTCGCTGGCGTCGATCTTCCTCGCTTACACCGGGGCGTCGATCACACGGGTGTTCTTCATCACGGCGGCGACGTTCGGCGCGATGAGCCTTTACGGCTACACGACGCAACGCGATCTCACCAACGTCGGCTCGTTCATGTTCATGGGCCTGATCGGCCTGATCGTGGCGAGCCTCGTCAACATCTTCCTGCAATCGAGCGGGCTCTACTGGGTCATCTCGGTCGCCGGCGTGCTGATCTTCGTCGGCCTCACAGCCTACGACACGCAGAGCATCAAGGAGATGTACGACGTCAACGATGACGGCACCATCGCCGGCCGCAAGGCGGTGATGGGCGCGCTGCGGCTCTATCTCGACTTCATCAACCTGTTCCTGATGCTGCTGCGCCTGTTCGGCGATCGGCGTTAATCAGCGAACCGATGAATTGCCAACGCCCCGGGTCAAACCCGGGGCGTTTTGCTTATTGGGGCCGCGTCGCCCGCAGCGGCAATAAGGCGGCGAACGCCGCGAGACACAAAGCCGCGGACACGAAAATAACCGGCACGCCCATGGCATCGAGCAGGAGGCCGAACAACAACGGCGCCAGCGCCTGCGCGGCGCGTGCCGGCGCTCCAAGAAGACCGGTGCGTTCGCCATAGCCATGAGGGCCGAAGACCGCGAGCGGGACGGTGCCGCGCGCGATGGTCAGTAGCCCGTTGCCCGCGCCATAGAACACGGTGAAGGCGATAGCCGCTGCGGGCCCGAACACGGCGAAGATTACGACGCCGACGGGATGCAATAGCGCCGCGACGCGGGCCGAAATCAGGGGATGCGCGCGCCGCAAGAAGAGAAACTCAACGAGGCGCGCCGCAACTTGCGCCGGCCCGACCAGCGCCGCCGCGGCAATCGCTTGCACGGGCGTGGCACCGGCACGTTCCAAAAGCCCCGGCAGATGTGACGCCATCGCGCCGGTGACAAACCAGCCGGCGGCAAAAACAAAGGCCAGCAGGAACATTTCTTTGTACGGCTTCCAGCCGACGGTCCGGTCCGCGGGTCGCGCGAGATGCGCAGGGCTGGTCGGCACCGGCAAGAGTGCATTCAGCGGCAGCGCGACGACAAGATTGAACGCGGCCCAAACCAAGAGTGTCTCGCGCCACCCCAAAGCGTCGTTGAGGAAGGTGGTCAGCGGCCAGCTCACCGTCGAGGCAAACCCGGCGATCAGCGTGATGCCGGTGATCGGCGTGCGCGCGTCGCGGCCATAAAGCGCGGCGAGCGCGGCGAAGGCCGCGTCGTAGAGCCCAAGCGCCATGCCGACACCGAGCACCGTCCAGGCGGCAAAGAGCATGTACGCGCCGTTGGCCGCCGCCAGCACGATAAGGCCGGCGGCCAGCACCACATTCGACAGTACCAGGACGCCGCGCCCGCCATGGCGGTCGATGACCCGGCCAACCGCCGGACCGGCAAAAGCGGCGATCAGCAAGGCGCCCGACAGGGCGGCAAATACCCATGACCTGGGAACGCCGATGGCGGCGCCGATGGGATCGGCCAGGATCGCAGGCAAATAATAGCTTGAGCCCCAAGCCAGCGTTTGCGCGCTGCCTAATGCGCCAATGACAAAGGTGCGCGAGCGCGGCAGTTCAGGGCGCAACTAGTGGTCCGATTCTAACATTCGCATCCCGTTTCGGCACGCTATCGTGCGAATGTTAGAATCAAAGGAACACTGGCAAATATTAGGGTCTGGACTCACAACTTGATCCAATAGAGTGCGCCGACAAGGGCTGCGGCG
>CAYWNY010000126.1:0-11022 GCA_964459765.1 uncultured Hyphomicrobiales bacterium
GAGTACCGGCAGGTTAGAAACCGCCCCGGCACAACCTTCGCCCTGCAACTGGAACTTTCCGGCATCGACGCTGCGCGAAACATCAGCCGCGAGCACAAGCAGGAGATCGACCGGCTCGGCCGCGCGTGGCGCGGACGGAAATATCGCGGCGGCCGCGATCAACAAGGCGAGCATGCGGAGCTTGTGTATCAACGCGTCCTCACGTGGTCAGGCATTGGCGACGGCGTGGATAGCGGCGCGAACCCGCTGATAGGTGCCGCAACGGCAGATATTGGTGATCGCGGCGTTGATGTCGGCGTCAGTCGGCTTTGGTTTTTGCTGCAGCAGGGCGACCACCGCCATCATCATGCCGCTCTGACAGTAGCCGCATTGCGGCACGTCGAACTCGACCCAAGCTTTCTGCACCGGGTGCAGCTTGCCGTTCTGCGCCAGCGCTTCGACCGTCATCACCTTGCTGGCGCCAAGGCTGCCGACCGGCACCTGGCATGAGCGCATGGCGACGCCGTCGATATGTACGGTGCAAGCGCCGCATTGTGCGATTCCGCAGCCGTATTTGGTGCCGGTTAAGCCGATGGTATCGCGCAATACCCACAGCAGCGGCGTGTCAGGTTCGACGCCAACTGCATGGGACTTTCCATTAATGGAAAGCTCGATCATCCGCGTCCGTCCCATCTACCGCGGCCCGAAACCAGGCGCGCTGGGCCACTACCGTTAAGTCTAGACCCCGGCGAAGCAAAAACGAAAATCGCAGGGATACGTGG
The DNA here is from genome assembly GCA_964459765.1 of uncultured Hyphomicrobiales bacterium. Classification (GTDB taxonomy): domain Bacteria; phylum Pseudomonadota; class Alphaproteobacteria; order Rhizobiales; family Xanthobacteraceae; genus BOG-931. The sequence continues at coordinate 762 of CAYWNY010000126.1, forward strand.
CAAAAAAGAGGATTACAGGCGCCGATAGACATAAGGTGTGCGCTCTTGCACGGCCGCGATAGCAGCGACTTCGCCGTGCTGCGGCGCTAGATGGCAAACCGGATCGGTCGCGCGCGCGTCGCCGGTCAGCGCAAAGGCCTGGCAGCGGCAGCCGCCAAAATCAATCTCGCGACGGGCGCAGCTCGCACAAGGCTCCTGCATCCAACCGGTGCCACGAAAGGCATTAAAAGCCGGCGAATTCGACCAAATGTCGGCAAGGGAATGGTCCTGCACCGACCAGAACTCCAAGCCGGGAATGGATTCGGCGGCGTGACATGGCAGCACTTTGCCGCGCGGCGTGACGTTGAGCGAACGCCGGCCCCAGCCGCCCACGCAGGGCTTAGGGAGCCGCGCGTAATAGTCGGGGACCACGGCGTCGATCACGATCTCGCCGTGATGGCGCGCGCGCAATGTCTCGACTTCGACGGCCGCTCGTTTCACCTGCTCGGCGCTCGGCATCAGAGCAGCGCGGTTTTTCAGCGCCCAGCCGTAATATTGCGCATGTGCAATTTCGACGCGGCTCGCACCCAGGCGAAGCGCGAGCGCCACCATGTCGATGAGACGGTCGATATTGGCGCTGTGCATGACGGCGTTGACGGTGAGCGGAATTTTCAACGCCACGACCTCACCGGCAAGCGCCCGCTTGCGCGCAAACGCGCCGTCGTAGCCGGCGATGCGGTCGGCACTGGCGGGCTCGCTGTCCTGGATCGAGATTTGTACGTGATCGAGGCCGGCCGCGGCGAGTTTGCGCAACGTATCGGCGGTGATCCCGACCGCCGAGGTGATCAGGTTGGTATAAAGGCCCGCGGCATGCGCCGCCGTGTAGAGATCGACCAGGTCCCGGCGCGCTCCCGGCTCGCCGCCGGAAAGATGCACCTGCAAGACGCCAAGAGCCGCGGCTTCCTTGAACACCCGCGCCCAGGTTTCAGTATCGAGTTCGTCTTCGCGTCGGTCGAGCGCGAGCGGGTTTGAGCAATACGGACAGCCGAGCGGACAGCGATGGGTCAGCTCGGCAAGAAGGCCGAGCGGAGCAGGCAGTGCCGCGCCGCTTTGCGTCATCGTGAAACCCTGCGTCTAGACCCGGTAGCAGCCGGTCGTGGCGGTTTGGTGGTCACAATTCCAGAAGCCGCTTGTCGGCGAGCCCGCGCAACAGCGCCGTGACGTCGGCCAAAACGCGCTCGCGGGGCGCCGTGAAAGTCTTCGCCAGATCGTCGACGATAGCGGCAAAGGTAGCTTCGCCGGTGAAACGCTTGACGATTTCGACGGCGATCGGATCGGCCTTGAACACCCGCTCGGGCGCGAGCAGCACCCAGCCGCCCTGCGCCTCGTTGTGCACGAGCCGCACGCCGCGCGGCAGCCGCGGACGGGCGTCGTCGGCAATGGCTGCGGCCGTTTCGTTCATCGCTTGCGTCTCATTCCCGGGGCACAAAGGCGCCGGGCGGAGGCAGCTTCGGCGCCACGTACGCACAGTACAGCGCGTCCAGCATGGCCCAAAGCACGTCGCATTTGAATTCGAGCGCTGCCAAGACCGCATGCTGCGTTTCCGGCGTGCGCGCGTACGTCTTGACATAATCGAGCGCAAAGCGCGCGTCGCGTTCTGCCTGCGGCGGGCGCTGCGAGAAATAAGCCAGTGTTTCCGCGGTCACAAAATCGTAAGCCTTCAACATGCCGTCCATGCGCTCGCCGATGATTACCGGCGAAAACAGCTCGGTGAGCGAGGAGGCGATTGCCTCGAGCAGCGTTTTTTCGCGCACGAGATGCACGTAAGCGTCGACGGCAAAGCGCGTCGCCGGCAACAGCCCCTGTAGCGACACGACATAATCGCGAGGAAGGCCGAGGCCGTCGGTAAGCTTGAGCCAGCGCGCAATCCCGCCTTCGCCCTCCTGCGCGCCGTCATGATCGACAAGGCGGCTGCGCCATTCCCGCCGCGTTGCCGAATCGTCGCAGCGCGCGATCAAGCTCGCGTCCTTGATCGGGATCATCGCCTGATAATAGTAGCGGTTGAGCGCCCAGGCCTGGACCTGGCCTTTGCTGCAGGCTCCACCATGCAAGAGTTTGTGGAAGGGGTGCAGGCGGTGATAGCGGCGCGCGCCGATGTCACGCAGGCTTGCTTCAAGCTCGTCGGCACTCAACGCATTCACAGTAAGATCTCCATGCCGTCTTCCGCGATTTCAAAGCCCGCAGCTTCGACCTTGCGCCGTTCGGCCGAGCCGTCGATCAGGATCGGATTGGTGTTGTTGATATGAGTCAAGACGCGGCGGCAGGACAAGCCCGCCAGCGCCGCGAGCGTGCCGTCGGCGCCGTTGACCGGCATGTGCCCCATGCGCCGGCCGGTCTTGTCGCCGGTGCCGCTGGTCATCATTTCGTCGTCGGTGAAAAGGGTGCCGTCGAACAAGACGATGTCGGCGCGGGTAATGCGCTCATGCAGGGCGGGGGTCATTGCAGCCGCGCCCGGCACGTAGACGAGCCGGAGCGGGCCGCTGACCACTTCGACCCCGACATTGGCGCCGGTTTCAGCGGCGAGTGCCGGATTGCTGCTTTCCAGGTAGAGCGCGACCTTGCCGGGGATCGCAAAAAGCTCGGCCGCAAGACCGCCCGGTAGCGCAAAGGGCACATCGAGCGACACCGCTTTACGCGTCACCACGCCCTCGGCGAGCACGTTGAAAATCGAATTGGCCTTGAGTGTGGCCAGCGTTTCGGCGGTGGCAAATAAGCTGAAACCTTGGCGCTCGCGCAGCGTCAGCAAACCGGCCACCTGATCCACCTCCGCACCGGACAGGATGACGGCGGCAATGGGGCTGCCACGCGAGCCGGCGCGCGGCTGTAAAGCCGGCGTCGCCAATAGCTGCGCCCGCAGGTCCGGACTGGCGTTGATAATGACCCAGTTTTCGCGGTCAGCCGAAACCGCAAGGCTCGCCTGAGTTCGCGGCTTTGCTCGCTGGTCGTTCGCCCAAGCGAGCTTGCAGCCGTGACAGCGGCAATTCCATTGCGGAAAGCCACCACCGCCCGCAGCACCAAGGACGATAGCGCTCAGGCGCCCCATTCACGGGGATCGAAGCCAGGAAGCTTTAGAAGATCAGAACTCGGCCGGCAGATAGCCGTTGATCTCGAGGCCGATGCAAATTTCGACAAGCGTCGGAGTTGTCCAGGCCATGGTGCGTCCTCTCGTCTTGCCGAGGAGCGCTCCCGGAGGGAGTTGGCGCTAACCTCGGTTAACTAGAAGAGTAAAGCCAAGTCACCCCCTCGACAAGGGGGTTGTGGCGCGGCGGTTTGGCACCTGCGGTGGGCCCTCGTGGCCCTTGCCGACCCGGGACCGATCGTCACGCTCCCTTTTCATGAACACATAAGCGGGGCAAAGTGCGTTCCTTACGCTCCGGCAACCGGGGCGTGGCCTAGTCAATACTACAAGAAAAGAACATCACCAGGAGGGACCCCATGGATTATTGCGCGATGAAACGCGCGGTTGCGGCAATGTTTGGCGCAGCCGTTATCGCGGCTGCTCTTGCCGTCACGCCGCCGGCTTTCGCCCAAAGCGAGCCGATCAAAATCGGTTTCAGTTTGGCGCTCACCGGGCCGCTGGCTCCGAACGGCAAGCAGGCCCTGCTTGGCGCCAAGATCTGGGAAGAGGAAATCAACGCCAAAGGCGGGTTGCTGGGCCGTAAGGTCGAACTGATCAACTATGACGATCAGTCCAATCCCGCGAACGTGCCGGGTATCTACACCAAGCTCCTCGACGTCGACAAAGTCGACATCGTCATGGGTCCCTATGGCACCAACTTGAACGCGCCGGCTATGCCCATCGTCATCCAGAGGCGCAAGGTGTTCGTCGGCTTTTTCGCGCTCGATATAAACTCCGAGTTCCAATATCCGAGATACTTCTCGATGCTGCCGACCGGACCGAAGCCGCGGGAGGCGTTCACCGAGGGCTTTTTCCAGGTCGCAGCCACGCAGAATCCGAAGCCGCAGACGGTTGCGCTCGTGTCCGAGGACGCGGAATTTGCGCGCAACGCCTGCGACGGCGCGCGCAATAACGCCAAGACCTATGACGTCAAGATCATTTACGACAAGACCTTCCCGCCCGGAACCACCGACTTCTCTCCGGTGATCCGCGCGCTACAGGCCACCAACGCGGACCTTGTGGTGTTTTGCTCTTATCCGCTGAGCTCGGTCGGCCTGGTGCAGTCCGCCAACGAGCTTGGGCTCAAACCGAAGCTGATGGGCGGCGCCATGGTCGGCCTGCAGGCGACGGTGTTCAAAGACAAGCTCAAGTCAAAGCTCAACGGTTTCGTCAATTACGAAACCTGGGTGCCGTCGCCGAAACTTATGGCGCCGGCCAAGGCGTTCTTCGAGAAGTATCAGGAGCGCGCCAAGGGCGCCGGCGTCGATCCGCTCGGTTATTACCTCGGCGGCTGGGGCTATGCTGATTTCCAGCTGATCGGCGAAGCGATCGAAGGCGCCAAAAGCATCAACGATGACAAGCTCGCCGAGTACCTGCGCACCCACGAATTCAAGACCATCATGGGTGACATCACGTTCGGCAAGAACGGCGAGTGGACCAAATCGCAGTTCATGCAGGTGCAATACCACAACATTACCGACGCGGCGAATTTAGAGACCTGGCGCGGCATGGACTATCAGACCGTGGTGGCGCCGGACGATCTGAAAACCGGCAATGTCACCTATCCTTACGAGAAGGCGCAGTAAGCGGCGCCCTTTGTAAGGCCGCCGAGGCGGTGCATCGTGCGAAAAATGACCGAGCGCCGGAGCGTCAATCTCCGGCGCTTCGGTTTAAGAGCATTTTCCGGAAAATAGGCCACCGGTTTTCCGTAAGAGAATGCGACAGAGTCAGAAAAAGACTTGTCTTGGGAGGAAGCGATGACTTGGAACATGAAATTAGGCGGCATTTGCGGCGGCGTCGCGCTTGCGACGCTTTTGGCCGTCCTCGTCGCCTCGCCGCCGCCGGCGCCGGCACAAAGCGATCAGCCGATCAGAATCGGTTTAAGCATCGCGCTGACCGGGCCGCTGGCGCCCAACGGCAAGCAGGCGCTCCTCGGCGCCAAGATCTGGGAAGAGGAAATCAACGCCAAGCGCGGTCTGCTCGGCCGCAAAGTCGAGCTGGTGAACTACGACGACCAGTCCAATCCGGCGACGGTGCCGGGCATCTACACCAAGCTTCTTGATGTCGACAAAGTCGACCTCGTCGTCAGCGGTTACGCGACCAACATGGTCGCACCGGCGATGCCCATCATCATACAGAAGAACAAGACCTTCATCAGCCTCGCGGCGCTCGACGTGAACAGCCAGTTTCAATACCCAAGATATTTTTCTATGCTGCCGACCGGCCAGGACACGAAACCGTCCTTCACCGATGGATATTTCGAGGTCGCATCGCAGCGGAATCCGAAACCGGAAACCGTTTCGATCGTGTCCGAGGATGCCGAGTTCGCGCGCAACGCCTGCGAAGGCGCCCGCGAGAACGCGAAGAAATACGGCTTCAAGATCATATACGACCGGGCCTTCCCGCCGGGTACGACCGACTTTTCGCCGATCATCCGCTCGCTGCAGGCCGCCGACGCCGACTTCGTGGTGGTGTGCTCCTATCCGCTGAGTTCGGTCGGCATCGTGCTGTCCGCCAACGAGTTGAGCTTCACGCCGAAAATGCTCGGCGGCGCCATGATTGGTTTGCAGGCGACGGTGTTCAAGAACAAACTAAAATCGAAGATGAACGGCATCGTGAATTTCGAAACTTGGGTGCCGTCGCCGAAATTGATGGCGCCGGCGGCCGGCTTCTTCAAGACCTATCAGGAGCAGGCGAAAGCCGAAGGCGTCGATCCGCTCGGCTATTTCCTCGGCGGTTGGGGCTACGCCTATTTCCAGGTGCTGGGCGAAGCGGTCGAAGGCGCCAACAGCATCGACGACGACAAGCTCGCCGACTATCTGCGCAGCCACGAGTTCAAGACCATCATGGGCGACCTGCGGTTCGGCAAGAACGGTGAACGGACCAAATCGGCGATGATGACGGTGCAGTACCACAACATCACCGACGCCGCAGACCTCGATACCTGGCGAGGCATGAGCTATCAGACCGTGCTCTCCCCCCGCCGATCAAAAGACCGGCGATCTGATTTATCCCTACGCGGCGGCAAAGTAGCGGCGCTTGCACGGTTAGCCTCGCACGGGAATCGGTTCCTTATTTCGCGCGTCCCCGCGAAAGCGGGGACCCAGGCGGCTATCGAAGAGATTGGATTTCCGCTTGCGCGGGAATAAACGGTGCATCCGCTCGCGCTTTGCTTCATGCTTGGCGTTCCAGTGCCTTGCGATCCCATTTCGCAAGGTCGGCGGCGGCGGCGTAAGTCTCATGGAGAAAACCGAGCAGGAGCGCGTCGGGATCGCGAGCCTGGCGCACGGCGTCGTAAGGAAGGATGAATTGTCCGAGGTTCTTGTCATAGAAGGCTTCGGCGGTGGACAGCGGCGTTTCGCCGTAACCCGCCGGCTCGGGATAGGCGTAGACATAGAAGGCCGCGCGGCCGTAGCCGCCGTTACCCGGCCAAAAGCCGCAGCTCGAGACCTCGTGCGAATAAGCCTCGTCCATGACCCAGCTCGCGACATTGGGCGTGACGCTCTTGGGCGGCGGCGCAGCGCGCCCGGAAAAGCGCGTGACGGCGAGATCGAAGCTGCCCCAGAAGAAATGTACCGGGCTCGCCTTGCCGATGAAGCCAGCGCGGAAGGCGGTCATGACGCGAGCGGCCTGCGCGAGCGCTTGCTGAAAGCGCGCGACATAAACCGGATCGTATTGCGCGTGCACTAGGTCGCGATCGAACGGCACCGCATTCTCGATTTCGCTCGGCATCGTCCAGATGCGAACGTCGATGTCGAGGCGGGCGAGGCGGCGCATCACTTCGGCGTAGAAGGCGGCGACCGACATCGGCACCAGCGCAAAGCTTTCCACGCGTCCGTTGCTGGTTTCGACGCGAAATTCGTGGTCGATGAAATCGAACTGCAGATCGAAGGTGCCACCGGAATAGGGATTGGCCGGCGCGATCAGGCCACGCGAATTCACATACAGGGTGACGTTCCACCAGTGATTGACGAGCGGCGTCAGCTTAAGCCGCACCTTGCCCGCGATCTGCGTCCAGCGATACAGCGTTTCGCAGGTGTCGTTCCAAGCCGACAGCGGCAAATCCGGCCAGCGTGCAATTTCGCTCATGAGAGCCTGTTCCCGGTGCGCCGGCGGGTTGCCGACAGCTAGGTTTTAGCAAAAGGCCTCCCGACGAGTGGAGTGGATTTAGCATTCCACTTGACCAACATTCGCGAGATGCATGGGGAAACGGATGGCGATGGCATCGGACATTAGCGCCCGCGCCAGATCCCGTCATTTTCGCCGTCGGAGCGTCCGCCGAGGAGCCGATGGAAGCTTGAGCGCAAGAACGGCATCGGGTCGTCAAAGGCCACGCTCGATTTGGCTTCGCAGCGAAGCGCCCACGGGGCCCAGGTTGTCAGCGGCAGGCCGCTCTCGACGGCGGCGGGAAGGTCCTTCCAAATGCGACACCAGCGGACGCCGCTCTTGACGCGCACAGCGGGCGGCCGCCGCGTTCCGGTCAGATCGGCATAGACCAGGGCCGGGATGTTGACGCCGGCGACAGCGCCAGCGTGGTGCCAAAGATTGAAGCGCGGATTTATTTCGAGAAGCCGCAGATTGCCTTGCTGATCGCGCTTGAAGTCGAGCTTTGCGACCCCGCTCAACGCGATCCGCTCGACGACGTCGCGGCCGAGATAACGCACGTCGACGGCATCGGTGATCTCGAGCGCCGTGGTGTGGCCAAAGCTCGACGGATAGGTACGGATTTTTCGCCCGGTGAACTCGCCGGCGACGCGACCTTGCGCATCGACATAGCAATGATAGCTCTCGAGGCTGCTTTCCGGCCCGGGAACGAATTCCTGCGCCAAAAGCTCAAGGCCCGTCGCGCGCAATTGCGGCCACAGACTACGCAAGGCCTCCTGATTTTGCGCGCACAGTGCCTTGCGCGGTCCGAAGCTTTCGTTCCAGCGGTCGAGCCGGGTCAGCGGCTTGACGATCAGCGGGAAGCGCAAGCCGGGATCGGCTGGCTCGAGCGCGGTCATATCGAGCCGCTTGGCGGCCGGCAGCGGCAGATTGTGGTGCTCCGCCAGATGTTGAAAGCGCTCCTTGTCCAGCAGGTCTTCGACCAAGGCGGTGTCGGCGGCGACAAAGCGAAACGCCGGCGCCAAGCGGTCGCGTTGGCGCGAGACCAAAAGCGCCTGCGCGTCTTCCTGATAAAACAAAACGGGAGGTTCGGGCTGCGCGCGACCAAACGAGATCAGGGCATCGAGGAGGCCGTCGCCATTGTCGGCATAGTCCTCCCAGACCAGGCGCGATCGGGCGTACCGCGAATAAAGCGAAGGCCCGCCCGGGCGGCTAACGACGGCGCAGGGAATGCCGGCGAGCGCTAAAGGCCGCAACAGATCGATGTCGCCCATGACGCACGCGACTGCCGTGGGCCGCGTCGGAACGACGGCAGCATCGCTGCTGCGCGCCGCTGGACCTGACGAACGCAGATGCGAGACCGCGCCGAGCGCCGCGCGCGCCTGCGACGCCAGCCGCCACAGCACCGGTGTCTGTTTGATGAGCCGCTTGACGCGCCGCCGCACCGCCGAGGAGCCGCACGCCGGCAATCCGCGCCAGGTCGCGGTTGCGGTGTAGTCGTAGAGCTCGAGGTCGGTGTCGGACCATTCGAGCTTGTAGGGCTCGTCGCCAATGGTGAAATCGAAGCGCTTGAGGCCGAGGTTGATGGCGTGCGCCATCAGCTCGCGCAGATGCAGCGCGCCGGGGCCATAATGCGCCACTTCGGCATCGGCGAAGCTTGCCAGCACATGATAATAGCAGTCACCGAAGACGATGCCGAGGTTGGTCGCCGCGCAGATCTCGCCGATCTCGACGCGGCTGATATGCACCAGATGCCGAGTCTTCGGGTTCGATGCCAGATCGAGATAGAATTCGCGGTGGCCGGGGCGGGCGAAAATGTCGGCGATGCCCTTGCGGGCCAACGACCGGCTTTTTTGATCCATTAGCATTTCGAGCGTGCGGCGGGCATCGTCGGCGTCTGCGGCGCTTTGAAAGCGGATGTCGCCGAACGCGGACATATGCCGGCGCTTGGCGCGATCGCGGCGGCGCGTCGCCGAGGAGCGTTTGGTGTTGTAGAAGTTTTCCCAGTTGTCGCCCAAATGCGTCAGGTGCACGCCGCTCGGGTTGGGTGTAACGCCGAGATAGCTGAAAGGATTGATCTGGCCGCCGATCATCTGCGGCATTTTTTCAAACTCGATCCAATCGTGCCGCAAGAGCGGTTCGCATTGCATGTGCACGAGGAGTTCGCGCCAGGCGGCGAGGAACCGGTCGGGTGTGACGCGTTGCGAAAAGTCGCGCGCCAACAGCGGCGCGTTATAGTCGCACAATTCCTGGCCGAGCCAGCATAGCCGGTTGGCGAAATGCCGCGGCATGATGCAGAGCGGCAGCAGGAAGGCGATGTCGCCGCCGGCGAAACGCGCAACGGCGATGACCGGTTGTGCCCGCTCGCGTTCGCCGACGTTGCGTTGCCAGGTCGACAGCCAATCGAAGGTCTGGAACGCGGTGCAATCGGCGATGCGCTCGAAGCGGCGCCATTCGCTTTCGACGGCGGCCAAGTCGCTGTAGATGCGCAAGCTAAGACCAGGCAGGATTCCGCTCAGCCAGTCGCCGCGTTGCGCCGGCAACGTCTGGCGAACGCGCACCGGCGCGCCGGTCTCGCGAAAAGCCGTCAAGGTGTTCGCGCGTGTCACAGCACTCACTCAAAACCGATTGAGAAACCGACAGTTCCGCATGCTCTTGCTGATAATCGACAATAGCTAAGGTTGCCTCGCCAGCGCGGGGTCGGATTGCGTTAAGGTAAAGGAGGGTTGAAGGCGGCAGTGTGCGGTCGGAGTGACAGCGCAGGGCTCCGAATGAGGGGCGTTTCCCGGGCTCTTTAGTTAAAACGAACCAGAATTATCGGCCGGATGGCATGCCCAGACGCTCCGGGATCGCCATGCGATGAAGGTGCGCATTTTTGCGCTGCGGTGTTTTTGAAAATCGGCGGGTGAAGGTATTGCTTGGTACAGCTGGGTGGACTCGAACCACCGGCCTCCTGATCCACAGTCAGGCGCTCTAACCAACTGAGCTACAGCTGCACGG
>CAYWNY010000127.1:0-10907 GCA_964459765.1 uncultured Hyphomicrobiales bacterium
GCGCCTTGCTGCAAACGCCTCATCATGAATCCAAACTTCCCGGATGGGCTCTAACATTCGCATCTCGCCTCGGCACGCTATCATGCGAATGTTAGAATCACAGGATCACTAGCAAATATTAGTTCTAGTGGAGCTTTGGATTTGACACTCGCCTCACGAGATCGCGGCCGGGGGATAGCGAATGTCAAATCCGCTCCACTGGTGAGGATTAAACAGACGGTTGGCCTTATTCAACCGACGGCCGCGTAAATGCCGCGCTCGAAATCGCGATAGATGCGCAGCGCGCGTTCGTCACCGAACGGCAAGACCTGGGTCATGAACACGGCGGCGACGCGTTTTGCCGGATCGATCCAGTAATAAGTGTTGAACAGGCCCCCCCAGGTCAGGCTGCCGGCGCTGCGGCCGTTCGCGACCGGCTGCATGTTGATCATGTGTCCAAAACCCCATTTCAGGCTGATGCCGGGAAAGAAATCGATATCGCGTGAAGCAAGCGGCTCCGTCGACTTTAAGATGCCGGCTTCGATCTTGCCGATCTGATTCTCACCCATGCGTGCCACGGTCTCGGGGCTAAGGATGCGCACGCCGTCAAGGGCTCCGCCATGCATGAGCATGCGCAAGAACGTCAGGTAATCCGCAGCCGTCGAATAAATACCGCCGCCGCCGGTAAAAGTCTGCCCTGGGATCTGCCGCTCCACCGGTTGCGCCAGCAAAGAACCGTCCGCCTCGCGCCGATGGACGCTCGCCTCGCGCCTGCGCTGCTCAGCGGAGATGACGAAGGCCGTATCCTTCATGCCGAGCGGTTCGAAAATATTTTTGCGGAAATACGCCTCGATCGGCTCGTCGCTGACGGCTTGGACAATGCGGCCGACCCAATCAATGCTCGGTCCGTATTGCCAGTGTTCCCCTGGATCGAACATCAGCGGCGTGTGCGGAAATTGGTTGCGCTGCTTGGCCGGCAGCTTCCCGACAGCCTCGGCATAGTGAACCCGCTTGGCGTCCCAAAGCCGGTAGGTAAAGCCGGAGGTATGGGTGAGAAGATGATGCAGCGAGATCGGCCGCTTTGGCGCGCGCAACCGCGGCGCGCCGGCGGCGCTAAATCCGTCGAGCACTTGCGGTTCGCTGAGCGCAGGCTCGATCTCCGGAACCGGCCCCTCCAACGAGAGCTTGCCTTTTTCGACTAGTTGCAACGCGGCGACCGAGGTGATCGCCTTGACCATCGAGGCGATGCGGAAAACGGTGTCGCGCGTCATCGCCGATCCGTCCGCCAGCCGGCGCCGGCCGAAAACGCCCTCATAGAGGATTCCGCTCTCGGTCGCGGCGAGCGCGACGACCCCCGGCAATTCCCCTTTCGCCGACGCGCCGCGCAGCACTTCGTCGACGCGATGCAGCGCATTGTCGCCGTGCATCGGCCCCTCACGCGCTTGCACACCGGCGGCGCCGCCCGCGCCCAACGAACCGGCGGCGGCGAGCTTAAGTCCCGTGTTCAGGATATCGCGGCGGCTGTGGCAACGGCTCATGCCGATCCCGGTCTTCAGTGTGACTGCGCTCGCCAAGGCAACGGCGCGCGCACGTTCCCTGCCACCGCAGAAATTAGCACGGAATTTTGGAGTTTGCGTCAACTGCGCCTTCGCCGACTCTAAGGCGAAAGCGCACCGATTAAGGTCGCGTGCTAGCCGCGGAACTTCATCACGACGCTGCGGCCGGCGCCTCGATCAGCGTGTTCGAGTTATCGACGCTGTCGTAAACCGACACCTGCACGATCGGATATTTCTTTTTGATGACCAAACCCGCCGCCTGAGCGGCTTCGGAGGTCGTATGAGAGCCCTTCGTCTGCCCGTCGACTTGGAGCAAATATCGGCCGCGCTCGGGCCGCTTGCGCTGCGAGAACACCTCCTCGACTTCTTGTTCCGAATTGTCCTTTACGGGCATCTTGATTTGGCGCGTCGCCATTCGCTGTTCCTTTTTGGGCATCGTCCTTTGCGGGAATATCCGTATGTAGCGGTTGCGGACACTGACCGCCAGTCCCGTTCGTGCGGCGCGGCATTTGCGGCACAACGGCTTAAATCACCTCGGCAGAGGAATTTCCCCGGGCAGTGCCCTAACCTGATCGATGCCGATCCTTGAGTCGGAACTAAACCGACGCAAATGCGGCAAATGAGGTATAGAAACTTGCGCACACCTTCTGATCGCGATCGCGTGTCAGCGCATGCCGATCGTTCGGACCGCAAGGGCGGCGGCAGAGGCGCGGTTCTCGACGCCGAGCTTTGCGTAAATTTGCTCAAGGTGTTTATTCACGGTGCGCGGACTAAGATCGAGGATTTCGGCAATATCGCGGTTCGATTTGCCGCGTGCAATCCACAGCAGCACCTCCGCCTCGCGCTCGGTCACCGTGAGTTTTTGCTTGAGCAACGTACGGTCGTCGTCGATCTCGCCTTCCAGGAGTCGCAGCAAATACTCGTCCGGTCCGATTTGTCCGATGTAGAGAAGGCGCATCGCCGCCGCCGAAGAGCGGGCTACCAGCTTGATGGATGGTTCCGTGCCGGGTTGCCCGGCCGCGCATTGATGCAGCCACGATTGTACGTCGCGCGGCAAGACATAGTCCTCCCGGTCGAAACTCACAAACGCGCGGCCAAGCAACTTGGCCGCCTGCGGTGTGTACCAGAGCACGCGGCCGGTGTGACTTGCCGCCAGAAGAAATCGACCGAACGTGTCGAGCGCTGCCCGCGCGCTGTGCGCCATGCGGGCGTTGGCGAGGTGCACGCGTATCCGCGCCAGCATCTCGCCCGGCACGATCGGCTTGGTGATATAATCGACGCCGCCCGCCTCGAGACCTTTGATGATGTTGTCGGTATCCGAGAGCCCGGTCATGAAGATGATCGGCACGTGCGCCAGCGCCCGGTTCTGCTTCAGCCGCCGGCAGGTCGTAAAGCCGTCGGTGCCCGGCATGAGTGCGTCCATGAGAATGACGTCGGGTACGACCTTTTCCACGATCGAAAGCGCGTGCTCGCCTTCGCGCGCGACGAGAACGGTCATTCCGGCCTCTTCAAGCGCGTCGGTCATCAATCTCAGCGTCTCGGGCGAGTCGTCGACCACGAGCACGATGTCCCGGGTCTCACGCATGAGCGGCACGAACCTCCTGCAACGCGGACACATAGCGCCTGAAATCGAACGCGTTGACCATCAAGCGCATTCGTGCAACGAATTCGAGGCACTGCGGCGAGGTACGCTCGATCTCGATGAGCTTTTCGATGATCTGCGTGACGTGACCGATCTCGCCGAGCCTGATCAGTTCGTCGATATCGGCCGGCGCCGGGACGGCCGATATCGACGGTCTACCCGGTGAGTGCGCTTCCGTCTCGTAGATCCACTCAATGTCGAGGAGGGCGTGGATTTTTTTCAAGAGTTGACGAAGATCGATCGGTTTCATCAGTGAGTCGTCGTAGAGTCGCTCGGCCTCAAGCATGTGGTGCGGATCGATCGCGTTGGCCGATAGCATGAGAATCGCCGGACGCTTGCCCGGCGTGCGACGCAGGCGCTGCGCGGCTTCCCAGCCGTCCATTTCCGGCATGGCAATATCGAGCAGGATAAGGTTCGGACTGGTTTGCTGGGCAACCTGAAGGCATTCGCGTCCGTTTCCGGCGCTCAAAACCGCAAAGCCGAGCGGCGCCAGCAGATCGCGGATAAGTTGGCGCTGAACTTCATTGTCATCGACGACCAGAATCGTCTGCCGCGGACCGCTAAAGCCGCGCACCCTGTATTCCATCGTCGAGGCGATGCGGGGGCGCGACACTTCGGAGAGCATGAGTTTGACGCGAAACGTGCTGCCGCGCCCGACCTCGCTGCGAACGGTGATGTCGCCGCCCATGATCTTGGTCAACAGGCTGGTGATCGTGAGCCCCAAACCGGTGCCGACCGTCGCCAAGGCGCCAACCGTGCGCGCGCGTTCGAAGGGCTGGAAGATCCGTTCCAAATCGCTCTTGTGAATGCCGACACCGGTGTCCTCGACAGTGAACTCGGCGACTTGATGATGATAGCGGACCCCGAACGTCACATGCCCGGCTTCAGTGAACTTGATCGCATTGGACAGAAGATTGATCAGGATCTGGCGTAAGCGGTTTTCGTCGGTTTGCACGACGGCGGGAAGACGCCCGCTTCGCACATGGCGGAACTCGATACCCTTGGCAGTCGCCTGCAGGCGGAACATGGCGACGATCTCGTCGAGGAAATCGGCCAATTGCACTTCGTTGCGGCTAAGGTGGAAGCGGCCGGCTTCGATTTTCGAAATGTCGAGCAAGCCATCGATCAGTCCGGACAGATGCTCGGCGCTGCGCCGCACGACTTTGATGGCGTTGATCCGTGGCTGTGGAATCGCCGGATCGCGCTCAAGCAACTGCGCGTAGCCGAGGATCGCGTTGAGCGGCGTGCGCAATTCGTGACTGAGGCCGACGACGTGGCGACTCTTGGCTTTGCTCGCGGCTTCCGCGACCTCCTTGGCCTTCTGGAGTTCGGCGTCGGTGCGTTTGTGGGCCTCGATTTCGTTTATCAGCAGATCGGTCTGACGTTGCGTTTCCTCCTCCGCGACACGGCGGCTCTCCTGGGCGAGCACGAACAGCCAGGCCGCGACGCCGGCGATGATGATGAGGATGAAGAATACGGTCCACAGCGTCGAGGCCAACAGGTCGCGCGGACCCTCCATATCGAGCGAAATCAGGAAATAGACCAGCGAGAGAACCGCCCCAATGACACCGATGAACAACGCCAAGACGCCGAGATAGCGGCCGACATGGGTGTTCAAGAGCTTGACGCCTCGTTCCGGCAGAGCTTCGCCGAACCAGCCCAGAAACTGGTTTGAGACGCGCGCCTGTGGCTTACAGCAGTCGCGACAGCGCGTCTCGAGCGAACAGCACAGCGAGCAGATCGCGCCGGAATAGGCCGGGCAATGCGCCATATCTTCGGTTTCGAAATGGTGTTCGCAGATCGAGCAGCGAATGACCTCCTGGCCGTTCCAATTCTCCCGCGGGGTGCGCGCGATATAAAAGCGGCCGCGCGTCGCGAAGGCGATCAGCGGCGCCATAGCGAAGGCGACAGCGAGCGCGAGGAAAGACGCAAGCGATTGTAACGTCGGCCCGAACAGGCCGGCGAAAGCCGAGATCCCGGCCACGGTCGCCACCAGCATGGCACCGACGCCAACCGGGTTGATATCGTAGAGATGGGCGCGTTTGAACTCGATGCCGGCGGGGCTGAGCCCAAGCGGCTTGTTGATCACCAGGTCCGCGACGAGCGCGCTGACCCACGACACCGCCACAATCGAATACAGGCCGAGCGCGTGCTCAAGCATCTTGAAGATGCCGAGCTCCATCAGCATGAGCGCGATGGTCACGTTGAACACCAGCCAAACGACGCGACCGGGATGGCTGTGCGTCAAGCGCGAGAAGAAGTTCGACCAGGCGATCGAACCGGCATAAGCGTTGGTGACGTTGATCTTGAGCTGCGAGATGACGACGAACGCGCCGGTGAACGCCAGCGCCATTTGCGGTGAGGAGAAAACGTATTCGAACGCGACCAGATACATCCGTGTCGGCTCGACCGCCTTGGGCAGCGGCACGAAATGCTCGACGGCCAAAAACGCCAGAAACGATCCAGCGAGAAGCTTCAGCATCCCGGGGATGACCCAGCCGGGACCCGCGGCCAGATAGGCGATCCACCAAGCACGTTTGCCGGCCGTGCCGCGCGCCGGCAGGAAGCGCAAGAAGTCAACCTGTTCGCCGATTTGCGCGATCAGGGAGAACACTACGGTTGCTGCCGTCCCAAATAGCACGATGTTGAACGAGCGGCCCTCGGCACCGGCCAGCCCGCTGAAGTTCGTCCAGCGCTCGAACGAGGCGCTGTCGGCGGCCGCGATGTAGACGAACGGAATGATATGCAGCACGATCCATATCGGCTGCGTCCAAAACTGGAAACGGCTGATGAATGTGATGCCGTGCGTGACCAGCGGGATCACAATCACTGAACTTAGAATGTAACCCAGGAACAGCGGAATGCCGAAGCACATTTCGAAGGCGAGCGACATGATCGCCGCTTCGATGGCGAAGAACAGGAAAGTGAACGAGGCATAGATCAGCGACGTGATCGTCGATCCGAGATAACCGAAGCCGGCGCCGCGTGTGAGCAGATCGATGTCGACCCCGTAAGTCGACGCGTAATAGGCGATGGGAAGACTGGTGAGCAGGATCAGTATGCCGACGACGACGATCGCGGCGGTGCCGTTGACGAAGCCGTAGTTGACGGTGATCGATCCGCCGATCGCCTCCAGGGCGAGAAACGACACCGCTCCGATCGCGGTATTGGCAACGCGCAGGCTGGACCAGCGACGCGCGGTCTTGGCAGTGAAACGAAGCGCGTAATCTTCGAGCGTTTGGTTCGCGACCCACTGATTGTAATTACGCCGGACGCGAACGATGCGTTGTTGCGCAGTCATGAGCGCATCACCTCGAAACCATGCTCAGACGATCGGCGCTCTCCTTGTGGGGCGTAACGTCCCTAAGCCCTCGCCGCTTCTTCGTTTCATTTGGCGTATTAGCACCAAGTCTACGCGCCCCGGCCGCACCGCCTGTGGACAAAATCCGTGCAGTGTGCGGTGCAAAAGAATAAATTCCAGGCACCGTTCCGGTTTTGGACGCATTTTGGCGATTTCCCCCGTCAATTAGCATTATGATACGCTGTTTTGCGTAGGCATATACGTCAATCGACGTATGCTGCACTGCAATAACTCGGCGCAGTCTTTGGTGCATGGAGCGAGTCTCGGCTCGCTCCGATGGGCAACCACCAACGCTGAATCGAGGCGTCGCTATGTCTTCGGAAAAGCCAACCGGAAATCTGCTCACTCCCACCCGCCGCGGTCTTCTTGTCGGTGCGGCCACATTGTCGGCTACGGCGATGCTGCCGCAATTCGCGCGGGCCGACGTGCCGCCAACGTCGGCGGTCAACACGACCGGGCTCGCGGTCACCGACACCGAAGTCACGGTCGGCATCCTGCATTCGGTCACCGGCACGATGGCCATCAGCGAGACCGGCTCGGTCGAAGCCGAAAAACTCGCCATCGAGCAGATCAACGCCCAAGGCGGCGTGCTCGGCCGCAAGATCAAATTCATCCAGGAAGACGGCGCCAGCGACTGGCCGACCTTCGCCGAGAAGGCGAAGAAACTCCTGGTTCAGGACAAGTGCGCCGCCGTGATGGGCTGCTGGACCTCGGCGTCCCGCAAAGCGGTGCTGCCGGTGTTCGAACAATATAACGGCATGCTCTACTACCCGACCTTCTATGAAGGCCTCGAGCAGTCGAAAAACGTCATCTACACCGGCCAGGAAGCAACCCAGCAGATTCTCGCCGGATTGAACTGGGTGGAAAAAGAGAAGGGCGCCAAGACCTTCTACCTGCTCGGCTCCGACTACATCTGGCCGCGGACGTCGAACAAGATCGCGCGCAAGCACATCGAGAATGTCCTCAAGCTCAAGGTGGTCGGCGAGGAATACTTCCCGCTCGGCAGCACGCAGTTCAATTCCGTGATCAACAAAATGAAGCTGGTGAAGCCCGACGTGATCTACGCGATCATCGTCGGCGGCTCCAATGTCGCCTTCTACAAGCAGCTGAAGGCGGCCGGCATCGATCTCAACAAGCAGACCTTGATGACAATCTCGGTCACCGAGGACGAAATCCTCGGCATCGGCGGCGAGAATATCGTCGGAGCCTATGCCTGCATGAAGTATTTCCAGTCGCTCGACAATCCCAACAACAAAGCCTTCGTCCCGGCCTTCAAGAAGATGTGGGGTGAAAATACCGTGATCGGCGACGTGACGCAAGCCGCCTATCTCGGACCCTGGCTATGGAAGTTGACTGCAGAAAAGGCCGGCAGCTTCGACATCGACAAGATTGCTGCCGCCTCGCCCGGCGTCGAGTTCAAGGGCGCGCCCGAGGGATACGTGCGCATCCACGAAAACCATCACCTCTGGAGCAAGACGCGGGTTGGCCGCGCGCGCGATGACGGTCAGTACGACGTGATTTACGAGACCGCCGAGCTGATGGAGCCGGATCCGTTCCCGAAGGGATACCAGTAGGCGCGCGCGAAGTGCCTCGGCGCACCCTTCGCCGAGGCACACCTCTCATCAATGCCCGCAGGACAATGCAATGTTTGGTTATTCGCTCGGCGAACTCGGCTCGATTCTGGTGATGCAGGGCTTCTCGGGCCTGATCCTTTTCTCGGTCTATCTGCTGATGGCTCTCGGTCTGGCGATCATCTTCGGCCAGATGGGCGTGATCAACATGGCGCACGGGGAGTTCATGATCCTTGGCGCTTACATGACCTATTTCTGCTCACACCTTTTTCAGAGCCATCTGCCGACACTGTACGCGGGTTATTTCTTTGTCGCCATGATCGTTGCTTTCATCGTTTCGGGCGCGGCCGGGTTGTTTGTCGAATGGGCGCTGATCCAGCGCCTTTACAAGCGGCCGCTCGACACGCTGCTGGCGACCTGGGGGTTGAGTCTGATCATGCAACAAGCCTTCCGCTCCGGCTTCGGAGCGCGCGAGGTCGGCGTTGAGCTGCCGCCGTGGATGATGGGCTCGTTGCAGGTCACCGACACCATCGAGGTGCAGATCAACGGTCTGTTCGTCATGGGCCTGACGCTGCTCATTACTGCTGGCGTTGCGCTGCTTCTTTTCAAGTCGCGCTGGGGTTTGCAGGTGCGCAGTGTCGTGGCGAACCGGACCATGGCCGGCGCGGTCGGCATCGACACGCGGCGGATCGACCGGTTTACGTTCGGTCTCGGGTGCGGCATCGCCGGCATCGCCGGCAGCGCCTTCACCATGATCGGATCGACCGGACCGACCGCCGGCCAGCTCTATATCGTCGATACGTTCCTTGTCGTGGTGTTCGGCGGCGCCCAGAGCCTCCTCGGCACCATCGCTTCCGCCTTCACCATCTCGCAGTCGCAATCGACGCTGGAGTTCTTCCTCACTGGCTCGATGGCGAAGGTTCTTACGCTGCTCATTGTCATTGGCATCCTGATGCTGCGGCCGCAGGGGCTGTTCGCCCTCAAGGTCAGAAGGTAAGCGACGATGTCAGCCGCGTCCGCAGGTCGCATGGATACCCGCCGGCTCGAGCTTATCGGCATTGCGGTGATCGCGGTGCTGATCCTGGTCCTGCTGCCGCTGGTACTCGATATCTTTCGCCTCAATCTCGTCGGCAAGCATCTGACCTACGCCTTCGTCGCCATCGGCTTGGTGCTGTGCTGGGGTCAAACGGGAATTCTCAGCCTGGGACAGGGCCTGTTCTTTGGACTAGGCGGCTACTGCATGGCCGCCTTCCTCAAGCTCGAAGCCTCGAGCGTCGCCAACACCAAGATCCAATCGACGCCCGGCATCCCCGACTTCATGGATTGGAATCAGCTGACGGCGCTGCCGTTCTTCTGGGTCCCGTTTAAATCGCTGCCATTTGCCTTGGTCGCAGTCATCGCGGTGCCGACGCTCCTGGCCTTCATTCTCGGCGCGGCGCTGTTCAAGCGGCGGGTGGGCGGCGTCTACTTTGCCATCATTACGCAAGCGCTGGCGTTGGTGATGACCATCCTGATCGTCGGCCAGCAAGGTTATACCGGCGGCATCAACGGCATTACCGACCTGCGCACGCTCCTGGGCTGGGACATTCGCACCGACAGCGCCAAATACATTCTCTATTTCGTCTGCTGTATGCTGCTGTTGGGCACCATGTTCATGGCGCGCTTCGTGCTCTCCAGCAAGCTCGGCCGCATCCTGGTCGCTACTCGCGACAAAGAGGATCGTGTCCGCTTTTCCGGCTACGACGTCGCCAACTATAAGATTTTCGTGTTCTGCCTGGCCTCGGCTATGGCGGGCGTCGGCGGCGCCATGTTCACGCTGCAAGTCGGCTTCATGTCGCCGTCCTTCGTCGGCATCGTGCCGTCCATCGACATGGTCATCTTTTGCGCGGTGGGCGGCCGCAACTCCATCGTCGGCGCCGTCGCCGGAACGCTGCTGGTAAACTGGGCCAAGACCATGTTCTCCGAGGCATTCCCGGAACTCTGGCTATTCGCGATGGGCGGACTGTTCATTGCGGTCGTGGTGGCGTTCCCGCGCGGACTGGCCGGCATCATGACCGACCAGATCATCCCGCGACTCCCGACAAAATTCCCGACCTGGAAAGGCTTCGGACGCGGCCAGCCGGGCGCGGCGCCGGCGCCCGCCGAATAGAGAGCTAGAGCGAACATGTCCTCCAACACCGATTTCCTGCTCGCGCTCGAAAGCGTCGGCGTCTCGTTCGATGGTTTCAAGGCGGTGAACGACCTCAATCTCTACATCGATTACGGCGAGCTACGCGTGATCATTGGGCCGAACGGTGCCGGGAAGACGACCGTGCTCGACCTGATCTGCGGGCGCACCAGGGTCTCCGAGGGATCGATCCGGTTCAAAAATCAGGAAATCACCGGCTGCAAGGAGCAGGAGATCGTTCGCCGCGGCATCGGCCGCAAATTCCAGACGCCGACCATCTACGAAGACCTCACGGTGTTCGAGAATCTTGAATTGTCCGTGCCGCGCGGCCGCAATGTCGCCGGCGCGTTATTTTGGAAGCGCACCGACGAGATCATTGCCCGCGTTCGCGAGATCGCCGCCACGATCTACTTGCAGGAGCAGCTCGATCGGCCCGCCGACACTCTCAGCCACGGACAGAAACAATGGTTGGAGATCGGCATGCTGCTGATCCAGGACCCCGAATTATTGATGCTCGACGAGCCGGTCGCCGGAATGAGCGTGTCCGAGCGCACCAAAACCGCCGATCTGCTCAAGGAAATCATCAAGAACCGCTCGGTGATCGTGATCGAGCACGACATGAAATTCGTCG
>CAYWNY010000128.1:0-10815 GCA_964459765.1 uncultured Hyphomicrobiales bacterium
ACATCAGCGTGCGTAAGAACGCCGCCGTCGTTCTTCAGCAGAAGGTGGATGAGTTGAACCGCTCAAATGAAGAGCTGGGGCAATTTGCGTACATCGCCGCGCACGATCTGCAAGAGCCGCTGCGCATGGTGGCCAGCTACACGCAGCTCTTGTCCAGACAGTACAAGGGAAAGCTGGGCGCCGACGCTGACGAGTTCATTGCCTTTGCGGTGGATGGGGCCAGCCGCATGCAACGTCTGATCCAGGACCTGCTGGCTTATTCGCGTGTCGGGTCAAAAGGAAGGGATCTCCTGGCAACCTCGAGCGAAGATGCATTGCAGCAGGCGCTCGTCAATCTGCGCGGCGCCATCGAGGCCAGCAGCGCCGTGGTAACGCACGATCCGCTGCCCGCCGTCCTGGCCGACGACATGCAACTGATCCAATTGTTTCAGAACCTTGTCGGCAATGCCATCAAGTACCAAAAACCCGGAGTTCCCCATGTTCACATCTCGGCTGTCAAGAATGGCGGGAAGACCTGGGATTTTTCGATAACGGACGACGGATTGGGAATCGATCCGCAATACTTCGAAAGGATTTTCGGGATGTTCCAGCGGTTGCACAAAAGGGACGAGTTCGCCGGCACCGGGATCGGATTGGCCATCTGCAAGAAGATCGTCGAGCGCCACGGCGGCAGCATCTCGGTCGAGTCAAAACCCGGGCAAGGCTCCACGTTTCACTTTGCTTTGGCGGCAGCCCCTGCCGAGGTCATAAGAGCCGCAGGAGGATAGGCTATGCCTTTGGAGGTTCTTCTGGTCGAGGACAGTCCAGGCGATGTGCGGTTGACGCAGGAAGCCTTCCGCAAGGCTGGTACGCGTATCAATTTGCACGTGGCTGTGGACGGAATTGCAGCCATGGACTTTCTGAAACGCCAGGGCATCCATGGTCATGCTCCCCGCCCGGACTTTATTCTGTTGGATTTGAACCTCCCCAAAATGGACGGTCGCGAGGTTCTGGCCAGCATCAAGGACGATGATGATCTCAAGACAATTCCCACGATCATCCTGACCACGTCCGCGGACGAGGGGGACATTTTAAAAAGCTATCAACTCCAGGCGAACTGCTACCTCAACAAGCCCGTACAATTGGACGAGTTCGAGACGGTTGTTAAGACCATCACTGTATTCTGGCTGACAATGGCCAAATTGCCGCCGCGTCTCGACAGTTTTCGAGAAAGGGACCGATGACGATCAACGCAAGCGGTGAGGATGTGCTGAAAGAAGTGCTGTTGGTTGAAGACAGTCCGGGCGATGTTCGGTTGACGCGCGAAGCGTTCCGCGATTTTGACCAGACCGTCCGTTTGCATGTCGCCATGGACGGCGTGGATGCCATAGCCTTTCTGAGGCACGAAGGTCATTACGCCAATGCGCCTCGCCCGGATTTTATCCTGCTGGATTTGAACCTCCCGAAAATGGATGGCCGCGAGGTTCTGGCGTGCATTAAAAAGGACGAAAGTCTTAAAACGATTCCCACCATTATACTGACTACCTCCGACGCGGAGGTAGATATTGCAAAAAGCTATCAACTCCAGGCGAATTGCTACCTCATCAAGCCCGTGCAGCTGGATGAATTCGAAAACCTTATAAAGAGCACTTCCGATTTTTGGCTGACGAAGGTGAAGTTGAAGCAGCAGACACAAGCCAGATGACCGGTGGCGACAACCTCTTGGTCGAGTCGCAATCCGCGCCCATCTTCGCGCTGCGCCTCGCTTTGGCAGGAACGAACTCATGAATGCCATCGTCGACGAGGAAAACACTGTAGAAGTTCTCTTGGTCGAAGATAACTCCGGTGACGTCCGGCTGGCGCAGGAAGCCTTTCGCGAAGTCAATCGGTCGATCCACTTGCACTTGGCTTCTGACGGCCTGGAGGCCATGGCCTTTCTGCGACAGGAAGGTGCCCATCTCCGTGCCCCTCGCCCGGATTTTATCCTGCTGGATCTGAACCTCCCGAAAATGGATGGCCGCGAGGTTCTCGGCCTTATCAAGGCAGACCAAAGCCTGAAATTGATTCCCACGATCGTTCTGAGCAGCTCCGAGACCGACGCCGACGTTTTGATGAGCTATCAACTGCAGGCGAACTGCTACCTCAGAAAACCCGCGCATTGGGAGGCGTTCGAAAGCGTGGTCAGGAGCATCAACGATTTCTGGCTGACCAAGGTCAAGTTGCCACCGCAGATGGCAAGCGGATGACAAAGAAAGCCATCGATACGGTTCTCCTGGTCGAAGATAATCCGGGAGACGCCCGGTTGTTGCGCGAGATGTTGAACGAACAGGGCTCGCGCGGCACGGCGTTGACCGTCGTGCCATCGTTGAGCGAGGCGGAGAAGTATCTCGCCGCACATTCGGTCGACATCGTCCTGCTAGACCTAGGGTTGCCCGATGGACAAGGACTGGACGTGGTACGCCGAACCCACGCCGTGGCGCCGCACGTCCCGTTGGTGGTGTTGACCGGCTTGGATGACGAGTCGCTCGCCGCTCAAACACTGCAGGAAGGAGCGCAGGACTATCTCGTCAAAAGCCAAATCGACACGTACGGCACCACACGCGGGCTTCTGCGGGCGCTGCGCTACGCCATCGAGCGCAAGGCTCTGGAAGACGCGCTGTTCGAGGAAAAGGAGCGCGCCCAAGTCACGCTCAACAGCATCGGTGATGCCGTTGCCTGCACGGATATGGCGGGAAATCTCACCTTCCTCAACATTGTTGCGGAAAAAATGACCGGCTGGTCGTGGCAGGAGGCGGCGGGCCGGCCCATGGCAGAAATTTTTCGAATCCTGGACACCACAAATCGCGAGGTCATTCCGAACCCAATGGATATGGCGGTCCGGCGAGACCAAACCGTTCACCTGCCGGCGAATTCCATCCTCGTCCGGCGAGACGGATTTGAAATTCCGATCGAGGACTCCGTCGCCCCCATTCACGATCGTGAAGGTGCGGCGGCCGGAGCGGTTATCATTTTCCGCGACGTTAGCGCGGCTCGGGCGTTGGCGGTGCAAATGACCCATTCCGCGGAGCACGACTATCTGACCGGTTTGCCGAACAGGATGCTTCTCAACGACCGCATCAGCCAGGCGATCGCCCTGGCGCCGCGTCACAAAAAACACGTAGCGCTTTTATTTTTGGATTTGGACGGCTTCAAGCACATCAATGATTCTCTGGGGCACCCAGTCGGCGACAAACTTCTCCAATCCATCGCCGAACGCCTTGTGGAGTGCGTACGCGCTTCGGACACGGTCAGCCGGCAGGGTGGCGACGAATTCGTCGTGTTGCTCTCCGAAGTCGAACATTCGGAAGATGCCGCCATAACGGCGACAAGAATGTTGCAAGCGGTGGCGCAGCCGCATTCGGTCGGCGAGCGCGATCTTCACGTGACCACAAGCATCGGCGTGAGTGTATATCCGGACGACGGTCTGGATGCCGAGACGCTCATCAAGAATGCGGACACGGCGATGTATCAGGCCAAGGAAAACGGGCGCCAGAGTTATCAGTTTTTTAAGCCGGCGATGAATGTCCGAGCGGTGGAGCGGCAGTTCCTCGAGGAGGGTCTGCGTCGCTCTTTGGAACGGCAGGAATTCGCACTGCACTATCAGCCGAAGATCGATCTGATGACAGGAGCAATGACCGGGGCTGAGGCGTTGATACGCTGGACAAACCCCACGCGAGGGTCGATCTCGCCGGCGGACTTTATTCCGGTCGCGGAAGATTGCGGCCTTATTCTGCCGATTGGCGCCTGGGTTCTACGTGAAGCGTGCGGGCAAGCCCGAGCCTGGATGGATGCGGGCCTGCCGATAAAAACCATTGCCGTAAACGTTTCCGCGATGGAGTTTCGGGACGACAATTTTCTGGAGAATGTGTTCGCAATCCTCGAAAAAACCGACCTCGATCCGAGATCTCTCGAGCTGGAAATTACCGAGAGCGTTCTGATGAAGCATGCCGCTTCCGCGGCAGCGATTCTCCAGACGCTGAGGGAGAGGGGAATACGGGTGACGGTCGACGACTTCGGCACGGGCTACTCGAGCTTGAGCTATCTCCGAAAGTTTCCGGTCGATTCACTGAAAATCGATCAGTCGTTCGTCCGTCAGATAGGCGCCGATGGCGACGATTCGACAATTGTGAAAGCGGTGATCGGCATGGCCCAGGGTCTCAAGCTGCGGGTTATTGCGGAGGGTGTGGAAACGGCGGACGAGGTGGCATTTCTTCGGGCGTGCAGATGTGACGAAGCGCAGGGCTACTATTTCAGCCGGCCCGTACCCGCTCAGCAATTCGCGACATTACTGAGAGACGGAATCCCAAGGTCCCCCGTCATTCGACGAGTGCCTGCGACGGCAACCCGCGCCCGGTGAGGTATGGAATTGATCCAAGCGATTCTCCTGGTCGAAGATAACCTCGGCGACGCCCGGCTGCTGCGCGAAATGTTCAACGAGCAGGGCGCTCACTTCAGCGAACTGACGCACGTGGACAGCATGAGGGCGGCCGAGCTGTATCTTGCGGAGCATGAGGTGGATGTCGTCCTGCTTGATCTAGGATTGCCCGATGTACGGGGATTTGAAGCGATACGGCGGGCCCACGCCGCCGCACCCCTCGCCTGCGTAGTGGTGCTGACGGGCCTGGACGACGAGTCGATAGCCGAGCAAGCCTTGCAAGGTGGCGCGCAAGACTATCTCGTCAAAGGGCAAATCGAGCCGCGCGGGATCCTGCGAGCGCTGCGCTTTGCCGTCGAGCGCAAGCGCCTGGAGCGATTAAAGGACGAGTTCGTCGCCACTGTCAGCCACGAACTGCGTACGCCGTTGACCTCGATTTCCGGCTCGCTCGGCCTTCTGATGGGCACCACGGATTGCAATCTGCCCGATGCGACGCGTCGGTTGCTGGAAATAGCTCACAAGAACAGCCAGCGACTCGTGCGGCTCGTCAATGACATTCTCGACATCGAGAAGATGGAGTGTGGACGGGTCGCTTTCAATTTCGCACGCGTCGATGTCAGATCCCTGGTCGAGCAGGCGATCGAGGGCAATCGGGAATTAGCCGAAGGCTATGGGGTGCAAATTCGGCTTGAGGGCCCGCATGCGGTCGCTGACGTGCGAGCCGATCCGGACCGGCTTGCGCAGGTTGTCACCAATCTCCTGTCTAACGCACTCAAGTTTTCTTCGGCGCAGCAAGAAGTGGTGTTGTCGCTCGCGGAAGCAAATGGCGCTGTCCGTATCTCGGTGCGCGACCACGGCGCTGGTATCTCAGTCGACTTTAAGCCGCATATCTTTGAGAGATTCGCACGGGCCGACGCAACGAACACACGGCAAAATGGCGGTACCGGCCTCGGCCTGAGCATCGTGAAACAGATCGTCGATCGGCTCGGCGGCACGACGGGGTTTGCTGACGCGCCCGGGGGTGGAACAGTCTTCCACGTCGAGGTGCCCTGTTGGGTTCACTGAGCCAGCTTGGTAATCGATTGCGCGCAGCGCACGCGTGTCGTTGGCGGATTCTTGGAGTTGTGGAACCTTGGACTTGGATCCCCGTTGGATTGGGAGTCAACATTGAGCAACGAACAGATCGCAGTGTCGATTCGGCGGGTGGTCCACACCGAGCTAGAGGCTTGTGCGACGGCCATCAATAGCAATGATAAGAAAGCAGCATTGGATCAACTTTCTGAAGCCACCGCGAAGTTGAAGCGGTTAGCTGACGGACTGGCAGCACAATTCGCCTGAGGACTGAGAACGCATGTCAGCAGAGCAGCAAGAGGCCGACGAAGCCGGCGAACACCGGCAATGCGCTAGGGCCGGGCCGATTGTTGCAGCCTTTCTGTGATTCGCCGGATGCGGCGTTTCCGTTCAGGCGTACGAGATCGTACTCACCAGCAGCGATGCGGGCGACTGCCGTTGCCCTTGACGCTTAAGGCTTATCAGTCGGCTCAATTGTTGCAAAAGTTCGGCCCATTGCTCGCGTGTTTTAGCCTTTCCGCCGCCGAGATCGGTCGACAAGCAAGGCTCGTCCGTGGCCGCAGCGGGCAGCGCCGCACTTGAACGACCATGATCAAGCTTGGTGAAGGCCTCTATCGTCGCTTTGGCCGGCGCCGATGATCGATCGCGACCGTTGAGAGCGTTCATCGGTGTTTGCGGCGCGCCGGTAAGCCTGCCGTGCGCCTGATCCGGTTCGGCAATACGTGCCCGTTGCGCTGCGAGATCTTGCTCCAACCGGACGCACTTTTTGACGGCGTCAGCACGGGCAAGTCGGTCGGCAGCAATCGTTTCCTCAGCGGCAGTATTTTTCGTTGTCAGCTCACGGATTTCTTGTTGCGCGCGGGCGAGGCGCTCGCGCGCATCGGTCACCTGCGCAAAAGCTTGATGCTCACGGCGCGTGCGGGCGACAACGTGAGCCTCTTCTCTCTCAATCGCTTTCGCCGCGTCGGCGGTCAATCTTCCACATTCTGTCTCCGCTGCGGAAAGCGCGGCCTCAAGAAATGCTACGCGATCGGGCGAATTATCGAGGGCACGACTTTTCTCCAACAGAAGCTCGGCGATGTAGTTTTTTTCCTTCACGGTAGAATCGAGCTCGGCGCCAAGCCGGTCGCGAACATCGGCAAGTTCCTGCGCTAACGCGTCGGCGCGTTGCCCAGCGAGCTCCGCGGCTTCACTGTGCCTCGCAACCTCGTTCCGGTGCGCTAGCGAAAGTTCGCGCTGTTCG
Organism: uncultured Hyphomicrobiales bacterium; assembly: GCA_964459765.1. Lineage (GTDB taxonomy): Bacteria > Pseudomonadota > Alphaproteobacteria > Rhizobiales > Xanthobacteraceae > BOG-931. The sequence goes on from CAYWNY010000128.1 coordinate 6,708, forward strand.
GACAGTCGTCGCCGCAGGCGTGCGGTGGTCTCCCACGCTTCCTGCAGCTCGGCCCCCGCGACTGAGACGAGTTCCGGTTCACCTTGCTTTCCGTTAGTTGGCGGCAGGTTGCCCGGTGAAGAATTATCGGCGGGCGGATGAGTGCTGCCGGCAAAGATCACGTGAGCGTTGAGAAGCCCGGTTGCTTGACGCAGCCACCCATTTCGCCGGCCGCTATCGATGCAGTCCATCTTGTCTTCGCGTTAAAATGCCCAAGGGGGGTACGCCAAAGCTGGCGGTGCAATGGTTAATGCCGCGTTAACTTTTTTGCAGCGCCGGCAATACCGGGGAACGGCCCCGGTCGATCCGGCCGAGTGGGCGACGGTCGTGGAACGCCGCTACCGTCCCTCGCGCGCCCAGGTGCCGGCGAGGCTGCCAAGCAGCAGCAAGAGGCCGAGGAAGCCGGCAAACACCGGCAATACGCCGATGCCGCGCACGACGCTGGCGTCGCGCATTTTCAGGCCGATCCAGTCGTCGCCTTTGTAAGTGTCGCCGGAGCGCACCGCGATGACGCGCGGCACGTCGAGGCCGCTGCCCGCGTCGAGCCGGCGCGCGTCGCCGCCGGTTGCGTTCGTGATCGGCGTCAAGACGTCGGTGGTCGAGGTTACTTCGGCGAACTCGCGGGGATTGGCGGGGCCGATATTCACGAGCGCGTTGAGCTTGCCGTCGGTCGCCCGCCACAGCCCAAGCTCGTTGGCCGCGACGCTTCTCTCCCAGACGCCGGGCTCCGTGGCTTTAAGCTTGAGCGTGCGGGTTAAGCCCGACGGCGCGGTCAACGTCACGTCGGCGGCCTCTTCCGCCATCGTCTGACGGCGCACCAACAGCTGATGGCCGCTGACGGATAAGCGCAGCGCCTCTTCTTCCAGTTCCGGTTCCTTCATCAGCCAATGCGACAGCCGGCGCAAAAGATCGAGATGCGGACCGCCACCCTGGAAGCCCCGCGCCCACAGCCATAACTGGTCGGACAGCAGCAGCGCCACACGCCCTTCGCCTTGGCGCGAGAGCACCAGGAGCGGCTTGTCGTCGGGGCCGCGCATCACCGCGGTGCCGGTGGTGTTCCTGGTGTCGACGAGGCGGAACCACTCGCTCCACTGCGGCGGATCGCTGGCCGATCCGTCGAGGTCGCGCGTCACCGGATGGCGTTTGCCAAGGTCGGTGAGGCGGGCATGAAAGGCGCGCTCGGTGACATTGCCGTTCGGCTCCGCCGGCAGGATGGCGTCAAGCGGCGTGCGCCAGATGCTGGTTTGGCTCGCATAGTCCGGCCCGGCGGCGACCAGAACCGCACCGCCCTCGCGCACGTAGCGGGTGATGTTGTCGAAGTAGATCATCGGCAGCACGCCCTGACGAGCGTAGCGGTCGAAGATGATCAGCTGAAACTCGCCGATCTTTTGTTGAAACAATTCGCGGGTCGGAAACGCGATCAGCGACAGCTCGTTGATCGGGGTGCCGTCCTGCTTCTCCGGCGGCCGCAGAATCGTAAAGTGCACGAGGTCGACCGAGGCGTCGGACTTGAGCAAATTGCGCCACGTGCGTTCGCCGGCATTGGGTTCGCCGGAGACCAGGAGCACGCGCAGCTTGTCGCGGACGCCCTCGATGGTGACGACGGCGCGGTTGTTGACCGGCGTCAACTCGCCGGCGAGCGGCGACGCTTCGATCTCGACGATATTGGCGCCGCCGTGCGGAATCGGAATATCGGCGCGCTGTGGCGTACCGAGCGGCACGGTGCGGGTCTCGATGACGTCGCCGTCGCGGCGCACGGTGACCACGGCGCTGCGCTCGTTCGAGCCCTGGTCCTCGACCTGATAGGTGATGGTCTGCGATTGCCCGACGATGCCAAAGCGCGGCGCGGCAAGCAGCGCGACGCGGCGATCGCGCTCGTCCTTATTGCCGGTGATGAGCGCGTGAACCGGCGCGGCGAAACCGAGCGCACTGACATCGGCGGGCACATCGTGAACGCGACCGTCGGTGATCATGATCGCGCCGGCGATGCGGTCCGAAGGCACGTCGGCGAGCGTCGACGCAAGCGCGGTGAATAACCGCGTGCCGTCGGTTTCGCCGTCGGATTGGCCGGCCTCGACCACCCGCACGTCGAGGCCGGGAATGTGGCTCAAGCGGCTGACGATGGCGGTGCGGGCTTCCTCGGTTTGCCGGGTGCGGTCGCCGAAATTTTGGCTCGGGCTTTTATCGATCACGACGACCGCGACGGATGAGAGCGGGTCGCGATCCTCACGCGTCAGCGACGGGTTGGCGAGCGCCAGCACGATGAGCGCCAACCCCAGCGCTCGGATCACGGCGCCGCGGCTGCGCGAAACAAACAGCAGCAGGGAAAAGATCACCGCAGCGGCAATCGCCGCCCAAAGTATCGGAGCGCTGACCAGCGGGGCGAAGGCAACGCCGAAATTCACGCGCGCGTTCTCCTATTGCCCCAGGCGCTCAAGCAGCGCCGGCACGTGCACCTGATCGGCCTTGTAGTTGCCGGTGAGCGTGTACATGACGATGTTGACGCCTGCGCGGAAGGCGAGTTCGCGCTGGCGCGGTTCGCCTTCGACCATCGGCAGCATCGGCTGGCCGTCCGGCAGCATCGCCCAGGCGCCGGCCAAGTCGTTGGAGGTGATGATGATCGAGGAGACGCCGTCGCCGCCGCGCGCGGGCCGGTGCGATGCTTCGTCTTCATCGTTCGCGGCCGGCAGGGCTTCGACCCAGAGCTGGCCGGTATTGAAGCGGCCGGGGAAGTCGCGCAGAAGGTAGAAAGTCTTGGTGAGCACGTGGTCGCGCGGTACCGGTTCAAGTTCCGGAATATCGAGCGAAGAAAGGATTTTGCGCAGTTCGAGCATACCGGAGCTCCGTGTCTCGCCGCTCGAACCGGGCGGCGCCGAAACCGCGTCGCGGGTGTCGAACAGAATGGTGCCGCCTTGCTTCATGTACGCGTCGATACGCTTGAGCGTCGCCTCGGCCGGACGCGGCGCGCCGGCCACGATCGGCCAATAAATCAGCGGATAGAAGGCCAGTTCATCGTGCGCGACATCTAGCCCCATAGGCTCGCCGGCTTCGAGCGCGGTGCGCTGCGCCAGAAACAGCGTCAGTCCGCCGAGCCCCGATTTGCTGACAGCGTCCACGTCCGCATCGCCGGTGACGACGTAAGCGAGACGGGTTTCGAGCGCCGCCCGTGGCACGTCCGTCGGCAAACCTTCGGCGTGGGCATGCGGCAGCCCTGAGGCCAACGCGACGATGACGATTGCGGCTGCCGCGCTGCCGCGCAAAAAGCGCGGCGCCAGTCTGGCGATGCCGCCGCCAAGATAGAACACGACCAGCGTATCGAGGAGGAAAAGTCCGAGTGCGGCGAGCAGGATCGGTCCGCGCAGATCCTGCGGCTCGCTCTTGCGATAGATTTCACGGCTGGCGTGGATGAGGGCTGAGAAATCAAGCGGCGCGAGCCGCTCGCCAGCCGCGAGCGTGTTCACGGCAAGGAGATTCTCCGGCGGGCCGTAAAAGCCGGGCGGATGGTCGGCGGTGGCGCTCGCCGCGTAGTCGACGGACACCGGACGCGCGGTCGACGGCGGCGCGACGAAATTGCTGAAGCCGTCCAGCATCCGGCTCGGCGCCAGCACGTCGTGGGCGTTCTTGTTTTTCTGATCGGCGGAGTCGGCAACGGCGGCCGTGCCCGACAGCGCCACGATGCGCTTGAGCATTTCCACGAATGCGCCTGACAGCGGTAAATTCGACCAGCGCGTATCGCCGGTGACATGGAACAGCACAAGCAGACCTTTTCCGCGGCGCGCGGCCGTGACCAGGGGCGTGCCGTCGGCGAGCGTCGCCCAGGTGTTCTCCGAAAGCGCCGCGTCCGGTTCGGCCAGAACCTGGCGGTTGACGGTGACGTCGTTGGGCACCGGCATTCCTGCGAACGGACCATCGTGCGAGAAGTTGGCGAGCGGTTGTGGTTTATCCCAGCTCAAGCTGCCGCCGAGGACGCGGCCGCCGCGCCGCAACCGCACCGGCACGAGATCGTCGTCGGATGCGGCAAGCCGCGGGCCGGCAAAACGCACCAGCACGCCGCCGTCCTCGATCCAGC
>CAYWNY010000129.1:0-10791 GCA_964459765.1 uncultured Hyphomicrobiales bacterium
TTCAGCGCTTCAAGACCCATCCGCTCATTCGCGACACCTTCGCCGGCGGCAAACGAATTTGCTACGGCGCGCGCGCGCTGACCGAAGGCGGCTGGCAATCGGTGCCGAATCTGGTTTTTCCCGGCGGCGCGCTGATCGGCTGCGCCGCCGGCTTCATGAATGTGCCGCGCATCAAGGGCAGCCATAACGCGATGCTTTCCGGCATGCTGGCCGCCGAGCACGTGGCGGCGGCGCTCGCCGCCGGGCGCGCGCATGATGAGGTGTTGGGCTACGAGGCGGCGTGGCGAGCCTCGCCCATCGGGCGCGATCTCTACCGGGTGCGCAATGCCAAACCGCTGTGGTCGAAGCTCGGAACGCTCGCCGGCGTGGCGCTTAGCGCTTTCGACATGTGGACCAACACGCTCGGCTTTTCGCTGATCGGCACGCTCAAACACGGCAAGCCGGATTTTGCCTCGCCGAAGCCGGCAGCGAATTGCCGGCGGATCGTCTACCCGAAACCGGACGGCAAGCTAACCTTCGACCGGTTGTCCTCGGTGTATCTGTCCAACACCAACCATGAGGAAGACCAGCCGGTTCACCTGCATGTGCGCGATAGCGCGCTGCAAAAATCATCGGAGCACGACGTGTTCGCCGGCCCCTCGGCGCGCTACTGTCCGGCCGGCGTCTATGAGTGGGTGGAGGAGGCGGGTAATCCGCGCTACGTCATCAACGCGCAGAACTGCGTCCACTGCAAAACCTGCGACATCAAGGATCCCAATCAGAACATCAACTGGGTGCCGCCGGAAGGCGGTGGCGGGCCGAACTACCCGAATATGTGATCGCGGCACGCGGTTCCGGCCGACAATCAAACCATTGTTGCCGCCGCGATTTTGCCTCCCTTCGGGCTTAGGGAGGGGACGCACGTGTTGCGGGGGCGTCGCAAAAAGGTCATTCTCGCGCATGCGATCCGTATTCCGGAGCTGATTCCCCTGCCGCTCTCACGGTCGCCTATGGAGATATCGTGATTAATCCGTTGCCGCTCGGGCGCGCCGCACTTGCCGGCGTGATTGTTGTTTGTGGGTTGCGATCGGTGCTCGCTACCGAGACGCCGTCGACCCAGGAACTCGCTCGCGACACGGCGTCAGGCAGCTATCTTGCCGCCCGGCATGCCGGTACCGAGCGCGACGCCGCGACCGCGTCGGCCTATTACTTGAACGTATTGAAAAGCGATCCGCGCAACGCCGATCTGCTCAGCCGCACCTTCATCTCCGTTCTCAGCGACGGCGATATCGACGAAGCAGGCCGGCTCGCCGACCGGCTGATTCAGATCGACCACTCCGACCGGATCGCGCGGCTGGTCATTGGGGTGCGCGCCCTCAAGCAGAAACAATACGCACTGGCGCGGCAGAACTTCGCGCAATCGGTGCGCGGCCCGGTGACCGATTTGACCGGTACGCTGTTGTCGGCTTGGGCGTTCGCAGGCGCCGGCGATACCCGCTCCGCCGTTGATACGCTCGATCATCTGGCCGGACCCGATTGGTACGGCATTTTCAAGGACCTGCACGCGGCCTTCATCCTCGACATCGCCAACAACAAGAAAGAGGCCGGCAAGCGGTATGAGCGCGCCTACAAGGCCGATCCGGTGGCGGTGCGTGACGTCGAAGCCTACGGCCGTTATCTGTCCCGCAACGGCGGCAAGGACGAAGCGCTTAAGGTCTACGCTGAGTTCGAAAAAGCGGTCCCCAATCATCCGGTGATCGTCGAAGAGATGAAAGAGGTTGCCGCCGGCGAGAAATTGCCGGTGCTTGCAGACTCGCCGCAAGCCGGCGCCGCCGAGGCGCTCTACGGTCTAGGCGCTTCGATCGGCCGCCGCGGCGGCGAAGACTTGGCGCTGATTTACCTGCAGCTTGCGCTTTATCTCGAGCCGACGCACGCCATGGCGCTGTTGTCGCTCGCCGATCTCTATGAATCGCTCAAGAAGCCCGATTTGGCGATCAAGGTCTATGACCGCATTCCGCCGTCGTCGGTGCTTCACCGCAACGCCGAGATTCAGATCGCTTCCGACCTCGACACGCTTGATCGCACCGACGAAGCCAAGAAGCGGCTCGAACAACTGATCGTCGATCATCCCAAGGACAACGAGGCGATCCTGACGCTCGCCAACATCTTGCGCGGCCGCAAGCAATTCGCCGAATGCGCCGATGAATACGGCAAGGCGATCGCCGACATTCCCGTGCCGGAGAAGGCGAACTGGGTGATCTTCTACTTCCGCGGCATTTGTTACGAGCGCTCCAAACAATGGCCGCTCGCGGAAGCCGATCTGAAAAAGGCGCTGCAGCTCTATCCCCATCAGCCGCTGGTGCTCAATTATCTCGGCTATTCGTGGGTCGACCAGGGCATCAATCTCGACGACGGCATGAACATGATCCGCCGCGCGGTCGAGCAGCGGCCGGACGACGGCTATATCGTCGACTCGCTCGGCTGGGCCAATTACCGGATCGGCAACTACGACGAGGCGGTCAAGGACCTCGAGCGTGCGGTCGAGCTCAAGCCCGACGACTCGACCATCAACGATCACCTCGGCGACGCCTATTGGCGCGTCGGCCGCGTCCTCGAAGCGCACTTCCAGTGGTCGCACGCCAAGGACCTAAAGCCCGAGCCGGAGGACCTGCCGAAGATCGAGGCCAAGATCAAAGGCGGGCTGCCCGATGACACCTCATCCGCCGCCGACCTCGCCAAGCAGAAGAAAGTCGGCAACGGCGGGTGAAGCTTGGCATTGTCCGCTCCGCTGGTCGAAAGCGCGCCGGCTAAAGTCAATTTGACGCTGCGCGTGCTGCGCCGGCGCATCGACGGCTATCACGAGATCGAAAGCTTGGTGGTCTTCGCCGACTTCGGCGATGCCTTGAGCTTTTCGCCCGGCGGCGATCTCACACTGGCGGTCGGCGGGCCGAGCGCCGCAGCCGCCGGCGGCGGCGACGATAATCTCGTGCTCAAGGCCGCCCGCGCGCTCGCGGTACGCCGTCCAGGCGTCACGCTCGGCGGTTTCCGGCTCGACAAAGAGCTTCCGGTCGCCGCGGGACTGGGCGGCGGTTCGGCCGACGCGGCGGCGGCGCTGCGGCTCTTGGCGCGCGCCAACGGCCTTGCGCCGGACGATTCGGAGCTCCAGGGGGCCGCGCGCGGGACCGGTGCCGACGTACCGGTCTGCCTCGATCCACGCGCGCGGATCATGCGCGGCATCGGCGATGTATTGTCGGCTCCGCTGTCGCTGCCGCCGCTGCCCGCGGTGCTGGTCAATCCGGGCGTCGCGCTGCCGACCAAGGCGGTGTTTGCCGGTTTGAAGCTAAACCCCGCTCCCCCCGCTCTCCTCGACGAGCGCGCGATCGCACAGATCAGAAGCGGCGAGGAGCTGTTGCGCGTGCTGGCGTCGCAGGTGAATGATCTTGAGGCGCCGGCCATTGCGCTGCGTCCGGTCATCGCCGAAGTGCTGGCCGTGTCGCGCGGCCTTGCCGGCTGCAAGCTTGCGCGCATGTCCGGCTCGGGCGCGACCTGCTTTGCGCTGTTCTCGACCGCGGACGAAGCGGGCGCGGCGCAGGAACTTCTATCCGTTCGACAACCGGCCTGGTGGGCGAAAGCCGTTACGCTGAGCGCATAACAGCTAGTGCGTTCGCGCGATACAGAAGTCCACCGCCTCGGCGAGCGCCGATTTCATCGGCGAATCCGGAAACAGCGCCAGCGCGTCGCGGGCGATGGCGCCGTAATGATGCGCGCGGCCGATGGTGTCTTCGAGCGCGCGATGCTTGGTCATCAGCCCGATTGCGTGTTCGAGGTCGGCCTCGGTGGTCTCGCCGCGCTCGAGCGCGCGCCGCCAGAATTCCCGCTCCGCGTCGGCGCCGCGGCGAAACGCCAGCACGACCGGCAGCGTAATCTTGCCCTCGCGGAAATCGTCGCCGACATTCTTGCCGAGCTTCGCGGCGGCGCCGCCATAGTCGAGCGCATCGTCGACCAGCTGGAAGGTGATGCCGAGATTCATGCCGAAGGAGCGGCAAGCGGCCTGCTCGGCCTTCTGCCGCGAGGACAGCACCGGCCCGACTTCGCAGGCGGCGGCGAACAACTCCGCGGTCTTGGCGCGGATAACGGCGATGTATTCGTCTTCGGTCGTCGCCGTGTTCTTGGCGACCGCAAGCTGCATCACTTCGCCCTCGGCGATAACGGCGGCTGCCGAGGATAGAATCTCAAGCGCTTTGAGGTTGCCCACCTCGACCATCATCTTGAACGCCTGGCCGAGCAGGAAATCGCCGACCAGGACGCTCGCTTCGTTGCCCCAGAGCATGCGGGCGGCGAGCCGGCCGCGCCGCAGCTCGCTTTCGTCGACGACATCGTCGTGCAGCAGCGTCGCGGTGTGCATGAACTCGACCGCGGCGGCGAGCTTGATGTGGCCTTCGCCGCCGTAACCGGTGAGACGCGCCAGGGCCAAGGTGAGCATCGGCCGTAGCCGCTTACCGCCGGAATTGATGAGGTGATTGGCGACTTCGGGAATCATCGTCACTTCCGAGCCCGTGCGCGTCAGGATGACGGCGTTGACGCGGTCCATGTCGGCGCTGACCAGCTTGACCAGGGGGTCGACCGAGGGTTTATCCGGACTTTCGAAGGGGATGACGACTGCCACGCACGTGTCTCCGTTAACGGACGCGCGAGCATAGAAACGCTATGCTCAAGCGGCAAGTATGTGGCGGCTTAAGATGCAATGGCCGCGGTGCCGTTTTCGTGAATGCCGGTAGCGCCATGCGCGGCGAAGACCGCTGGCGGAGCTCTTAGAAAGATGCGCGAACTCGTTCGCACCAACGATGCCGTCGTGATCAGCGCAATCGAGGCGCTGCTGAAAAGCGCAAACATCGGTCATATGGTCGTTGACCGGAATATGAGCGTGCTTGAGGGCTCGATCGGCATTTTTCCGCGCCGTATTTTGGTGGAGGATGACCAGATCGAGGCCGCGTGGACGCTGCTTGAGGATGCCGGATTTGGCAACGAGATCCGCCGCGACGACCGCTGAAGCGGCGCAGCTGAGCGAAGATGCCGTGCTTGGCGGCCGGCTCATGTTGCGCCAGCCGCGCAAGGGTCATCGCGTCGGTCATGATGCGATCCTGCTGGCGGCCGCATGCTCGGCGCAGCCCGGCGATCATGTGGTCGAGCTTGGTAGCGGCGTCGGCGCCGCCGGTCTCGTCGTCGCCCGCCGTGTCGACGGCGCTTCCGTTGTTCTAGTTGAGATCGACCAGTTGCTCGCGGAGCTGGCCAGCGCAAATGCCGAGCGCAATGGCCTCGCCGGTCGCGTGCGGTCGGTCTGTCTCGATGTGACGGGCAAACCGGCGGCATTCGCCGAAGCGGGATTGAAGGCCGGCGCGGCCGACCTCGTGCTGATGAACCCGCCGTTCAACGCGGCGCAAAATCCGTCGCCCGATCCCGCCAGGCGGCTCGCACATGCGGCCGGCGAGGATACGCTCGCCTCGTGGGTCGGCACCGCGACGCGACTACTCCGCCACGGCGGCATCCTGACGCTGATCTGGCGTGCGGATGGCTTGCATGCGGTGCTTGCCGCGCTGGCGGAGGACTTCGGCGCGGTCACGGTGTTGCCGGTACATCCGAAGCCCGAGGCGCCGGCGATACGCGTGCTCGTGCGTGCCGTTAAAGGCGCGCGTTCGCCGCTTGCGGTGTTGCCGGGGCTTGTTCTCGCCGCTGCGGACGGCAAGCCGACGGCGCAAGCGGAGGCGGTGCTGCGTGACGGTGCGGTGCTTGGGTTGGCGGCGGACTAAAAGCGGAGCAGCCGCATAGCCGTTAGGCTTTCGCGGCGATCGAATCCGGTGACTTTTGCGAAGGAGCGGTGGTCGGGCGACGGAAGGGAAGATACGAAAAACCGACAATGACGCCGATCAGCATCAAAAGCATATATATTTTCATTGCCCGTCCAATCGCATCCGCATTGCTTGCCCGAAACGAGTAGCGGCCTACGGCGTTAACAAACGGTTACTTGAGCGGGCGCTGTCGGGACCCTATGTGCATGTCATGACAGAGCCATCGGCGAACCGACGCCCCGACAGCGGTTTCACGCGCGTGCTGACGGGTTTGCGAGAATTGTTGCCGCAGCGCTTTCGCCGTGATCGTCCGGTGGTGCCGGTGGTGCGGCTTACCGGCGTCATCGGATTGTCGACGCCGCTGCGCCAAGGCCTCACCATCGCGGGGATTGCCCGCACGCTCGACCGGGTGTTCGCCGTGCGCAACGCCGCGGCCATCGCGCTGGTGATCAATTCGCCCGGCGGGTCGCCGGCGCAGTCGCATCTGATCTTCCGCCGCATCCGCGATCTGGCGCAGGAAAAAGGCCGCCGCGTCATCGCCTTTGTCGAGGATGCGGCCGCTTCCGGCGGCTACATGATCGCCTGCGCCGCCGACGAGATCATCGCCGATCCGAATTCCATCGTCGGCTCGATCGGCGTGGTCGGCGGCTCGTTCGGCTTCGACAAACTGATCGCAAAAATCGGCGTCGAGCGCCGCCTCTACACGTCCGGCGAGCACAAGGCCATGCTCGATCCGTTCCTGCCCGAAGACCCGACCGACGTCGCACGGCTCAAAGGCCTGCAGCGGGAAATTCACGAAGACTTTATCGCGCTCGTCAAATCGCGGCGCGACGGCCGGCTCAACGGCGCCGAAACGGACCTTTATTCCGGCGAGTACTGGACCGGAAAGCGCGCGCTGGCGCTGGGGCTGGTCGACGCCATCGGCGATTTGCGCTCCACCTTGCGGGAGCGGTTTGGCGACAAGGTCTACATGCCGCTGATCAGTTCGGACCGCGGCTTCCTCGGCCGCCGCATTTTTGGCATCGGCGGCGGCGCGATCGGGCCGGCCGGCCTTGCCGATGACATGATCGCGGCGCTTGAAGCCCGCGCGCTGTGGTCGCGTTTTGGAATATAGCAGCGGCCTGGGCTAGAATTCCCGGTACCGATCGGAGATGGCCATGCCAGTATTCGCCTTGGCGTTTGGACTGTTGGGGACGGCGGTACTGGTGCGCTGGTGCGTCAAAGAGGTGAAGCGGGCCAACGCCGAACTCGAGACCGGGCGCCGCCGCGCAACCGTCGAGCCGGTCGATCGCAACGCGCTACCGACCTTGCGGCGCGATCCCACCACCGGCGAGTACCGGCCAGGTAAGTAGAACTCGAGCCGCTTACCTCTCCCCAGCGGCGGCAGGCGATCATCATCGCAAGGCTTGACCGCAAGCCGGGCTTCCACCAACAACGTCGCCGATGAGTTCGCCAGCCAACGACGGCTTGCCGCCGCATATGCGTCCCGAGCGCTCGTTCCAGGGGCTCATTCTCGCTTTGCAGCGGTACTGGGCGGATTGGGGCTGCGTGATCTTGCAGCCTTATGATATGGAAGTCGGCGCCGGCACCTTCCATCCGGCTACGACTTTGCGCGCGCTCGGCCCGAAGTCGTGGAACGCGGCTTACGTGCAGCCGTCGCGCAGGCCGAAGGACGGCCGCTACGGCGAAAATCCCAATCGCTTGCAGCATTACTACCAGCTCCAAGTCATCCTCAAACCTTCGCCCGACGACTTGCAGGAGCTTTATCTCAAATCGCTCTATGCGATCGGCTTCGATCCGAAACTTCATGACATCCGCTTTGTCGAGGACGATTGGGAAAGCCCCACCTTGGGCGCCTGGGGACTGGGCTGGGAATGCTGGTGCGACGGCATGGAAGTGTCGCAGTTCACCTATTTCCAGCAGGTCGCGGGCTTTGAATGCGCGCCGGTTTCGGGCGAGCTGACCTATGGCCTTGAACGGCTGGCCATGTATGTGCAGGGCGTGGAGAACGTCTTCGCGCTCAACTTCAACGGCCGCGAGGGCTCGGACAAAGTCACCTATGGCGACATCTTCCTGCAGGCCGAGCAGGAATTTTCGCGGCACAATTTCGAATTTGCCGACACCGATATGCTGTTTGAGCAATTCCGCTTTGCCGAGCAGGCCTGTAAGAAATATCTCGAAGCGGGCTGGGAGGTCGGCGGCGAGCGCGGCAACCGCGGCCGCCATCTGATGGCGTTGCCGGCTTACGATCAGTGCATCAAGGCCAGTCATGTGTTCAACTTGCTCGATGCGCGGGGCGTGATTTCCGTCACCGAGCGGCAGAGTTACATCTTACGGGTCCGCGAACTCGCCAAGGCGTGCGGCGAGGCGTGGCTCGCAACCGAAGGCGGAGGGCTTTAGCAAATGAGTGAAATGCCAGAAATCGGCGGACGCGCGCCGATCCCGGTCGAGGTCGAAGCCGGCAAGAGCTATTGGTGGTGCGCCTGCGGGCGCTCGGCCAAGCAGCCGTTTTGCGACGGCTCGCACAAGGCCACGAGCTTCAAGCCGACCGAATTCAAGGCGGAAAAATCCGAGAAGGTGTGGTTCTGCACCTGCAAGCGGTCGTCGAAACAGCCGATGTGCGACGGCACCCATAAGACGGTGTGAGCATAAGGCGGTGTCAACATTCCCCTCCCCACCGCAAGCGGGGGGAGGGAACGAACGAGATAGCGCCCGTTATGCCTGATCTTCTGTTTGAACTGTTCTCCGAGGAAATTCCGGCGCGCATGCAGGCGCGCGCGGCGGATGATTTGCGCAAGGCCGTGACCGACCACCTGGTCGATGCCGGGCTGGTTTACGAAGGCGCGAAGGCTTTCGTGACGCCGCGGCGGCTCACGCTTGCGGTACACGGGCTGCCGGCACGGCAGCCGGACGTGCGCGAGGAGAAGAAGGGCCCGCGGGTCGGCGCGCCGGAAGGCGCCATCGCCGGCTTTGTCAAAGCCGCCGGGCTGAAATCGATCGGCGAGGCGAAAGTGCAGGCGGACAAGAAGGGCGACTTCTATGTCGCCGTGATCGAAAAGCTGGGGCGACCAGCAATCGAGGTGATCGGCGAAATTCTCCCCGGCGTGATCAAGACTTTCCCCTGGCCGAAATCCATGCGCTGGGGCGAAGCATCGAAGGAGCCCGGCGCGCTTACCTGGGTGCGGCCGCTGCATTCGATCGTCGCCACTTTCGGACCGGAGACCGAGGAGCCGGATATCGTGCCGTTCCAGGTCGGTGGCATCGCCGCCGGCAACGAAACGCGCGGCCACCACTTCATGGCGCCCAAGCCGTTCAAGGTACGCCGGCTCGACGATTATTTGCACAAGCTCGGCCATGCCAAAGTCGTGCCGGACGCAGAACGGCGGCGCGACATCATCCTTGCCGAAGCCAAGCAGCTGGCATTCGCGCAAGGCCTCGAACTCGTCGAGGACGAGGGGCTCCTGGCCGAAGTCATCGGCCTGGTCGAATGGCCGGTGGTGCTGATGGGCTCTTTCGAAGAGAGCTTCCTGCACATCCCGCAAGAAGTGATCCGCGCCACCATCCGCAACAACCAGAAATGCTTTGTGCTGCGTGACGGAGCGCATGCCAAGCTGGTCAACAAGTTCATCCTCGTCTCCAACATCGAAGCCGAAGACGGCGGCAAGGCGATCGTCGCCGGCAACGAGCGCGTGATCCGCGCGCGGCTTTCCGACGCGAAATTCTTCTATGAGACCGATCTGAAGACGCGTCTCGAAGATCGGCTGCCGAAATTCAAGGATATCGTCTTCCACGAAAAGCTTGGCACGCAGGCGGAGCGAATCGAGCGCATCGAGCGGCTCGCGGCCGAGTTGGCGCCGCTCGTCGGCGCCGATGTGGAAAAAGCCACACGCGCTGCGCGGCTCGCCAAGGCAGACTTGCTCACTGAGATGGTGGGTGAATTTCCCGAGCTGCAAGGCACGATGGGGAAATACTACGCGCAAGAGCAGGGTGAGGACGAAGCGGTCGCGCAGGCCATCGAGGATCATTATCGGCCGAAAGGGCCTGATGATTTCGTGCCGTCCGATCCAGTGTCAGTCGCGGTCGCGCTGGCGGACAAGTTCGAGATGTTAATCGGCTTCTGGGCGATCGACGAGAAGCCGACCGGTAGCAAGGACCCGTTTGCAATAAGAAGAGCGGCATTGGGTGTAATAAATCTAATATTAGATAACGGACTTCATATCGCTTGGATACGTTCCGGTTTGGCTGCGCTCGCGACGTCGCAGTTACTCGTGGGTCTCAGAATTGGTGAACTGCTGGGTCAGCAAAGAGCCGTCGAAGCACTCGGTGAAGTTGGTTATCCATCAGCAACCGTAAAGCGAATGCACGAGTTAATTTTGGCGGAGACGAGTCCGGACGCAGCAAAGCGGTTTGCAGCAGCGACCACACAATATTCGTGGGAGCTTTTCCACGGTGTGCTTGGTTTCATAGCAGACCGTCTTAAAGTTCAACTCCGCGATCGCGGTTCTCGGCACGATCATATCTACGCTGCATTTTCAATCGAGAATCAGGACGACCTTCTTCTCATCGTCCGCCGTGTCGAGGCGTTGGGAAAATTTCTCGACACGGAAGACGGAAAAAATCTGCTCGCGGGTTACAAGCGCGCGACTAACATCATCCGCATCGAGGAGAAGAAGGACAATCGCGACTATACCGGTGCGCCCGATCCGAAGTTCTACGAGCTGCCGGAGGAAAAGTCGCTGGCGCGGGCGATCGATGTCGCCAAAGCCGACGCCGAACGCGCGATTGCGGTTGAGGATTTCGAGGCCGCCATGCGCGCCATGGCCAAGCTTCGCCCGCATGTCGACGCCTTCTTCGACAAGGTCACGGTCAATGTCGATGACAAGGCATTGCGCGAAAATCGCTTAAAGCTGCTCAACGAAATCCGCGCCGCCACGCGTGCCGTAGCGGATTTCTCGAAAATCGAGGG
>CAYWNY010000130.1:0-10773 GCA_964459765.1 uncultured Hyphomicrobiales bacterium
TGCATGGTCTTGAGCGCCACCCAGCTGCCGGTGAAGCGCGACATCGCCCAGCCGTAGAGGCCGTAATCGAGCACCTCCTGCACGCCGGCGGGATTGAGTATGGGAATCATCACGTCGATGAAGTGATATTCCGATTGATGCGCGGTGGTCGACGACTCGGCCGTATGGTCGTCGCCCATCAGCGCCAGCACGCCGCCCTTTTTCGCGGTGCCGGCGAGATTGGCGTGGCGGAAGACGTCGCCGGTGCGGTCGACGCCGGGACCCTTGCCGTACCACATGCCAAACACGCCGTCGTATTTGCCCTCGCCGCGCAGCTCAGCTTGTTGGGTGCCCCAGATGGCGGTAGCCGCCAAATCTTCATTGATGCCGGGTTGGAAACGGACGTCGCTCTTGCTCAGAAACGGCGCCGCGCGCTGGAACTGGGTGTCGAGGCCGCCGAGCGGCGAGCCGCGATAGCCGGTGACGTAACCAGCGGTGTTGAGCCCGTTGCGCCGATCGAGCTCCTTCTGCATCAGGCAGAGCCGGACCAGCGCTTGGAAGCCGGTGACGAACACGTGCTGGTGGCCGAGGTCGTATTTATCGTCGAGTTTGACGTCGCGCAGCGCCATTGGGGAAGGCCTCCAGTGCGCTAGTTTGCCCTCATGGGCGCGATTCCACCAGAGGGCGGAAAAGCACAGGCTCCATATAGGCAACAGCGCCTACCGGGCAATGACGTTGTGGCAAATCACGCCGGTTCCGGCGCCAACGCATAGACGATTTGCGGCGCGGCAAAGCCGGCCACCGGAAATTCACCGAGCCGCGTAAATCGCTCCGGAAAATGGCCGGCGAAGTCGGCTGATGCGACGATCGTTTCGCCGACCTTCGAGGCCACCTTTTCTAGCCGCGCGGCGAGATTGACCGCGGGTCCAATGCAGGTGAAATCGAGCCGGTCGCCGCCGCCGATATTGCCATACATGACGTCGCCGACATGCAGCGCCAGCCCAAAGCGAATAGCGTCCGAGCCGTCGGATGCGCGCGGCAATTCGGCGATGCGTTGCTGCACCAAAAGCGCACCGGCGAGCGCGTTGCGGCAGACCGCGCTCGCATCGGCGTCGGCGCTGACCGGAAAGATCGCCAGCAACCCGTCGCCCATGAATTTGAGCACCTCGCCGCCGTTTTCCGTGATCGCCGGCACCTGGGCGCCGAAATACAGATTGAGGCGATCGATCAAGGCTTGCGGCGGCAATTGTTCCGACAGCGTAGTGAAGCCGCGCATGTCGGACAGCCAGATGGCGGCGTGGATGGCCTCGACATAGCCGCGCCGGATCTTGCCGGAGAGGATGCGCTCGCCGGTCTGGTGCCCGACATAGGTGTCGATCAGGTTTCCGGCGGTGCGGCGAAGCGCGCGAATTTCGGCGACGCGGGCGAGCGGCGCGACCACCGATTCGATGCCGGCAAATTGTTCGGGCGTGAACCCGCCTGGCGCCCTGGTCGACCAGGTTACGGCGTGCACCGATCCGTCGGTAAACAACAAGGGAAACGCGGCGTAGTCGGTGACGCCTTCGTCGCGCAGTTGTTGCAAGATCGGGAGGTCCGCGAGGCCATCGGCGTCCGCCAAACGGCGGCGCAAAGTCTGCTTGCTCAAGAAAACCGCGGCAAAGGGACTTTTCTTATAGTCATCGGTATCCTGGACCGCATAAAGCGCTTCCGACGTGGTGACGCCGGTGGCGGACTGCCACAGAAACCGCCGCCCCATGATGTCGGGATGCAGCGTGGTGACAAACACCGCGACCCGCCACAGCGGGATGCCGCCCGTGACCATGCGCTCGCACAATTCGGCCAGCACGTCCTGCGATTGGGCACCGGACAAAGCCCCGCCGGCGAGCCAGTCGAGTACATCGCGAATGCTGTCTTGGCCGGCGGGCTCCATGGGTCCTTCCGTTCTTACGCTTTGGCGCTCGGACGCGCCGAAACGGCTGCGTACCATCGGCGCAAATGCGTGCAGTTTTCCGGTATCGGAAGCTTGGTGGTCGCAGCGAAATCGACGGTGACCAGGGCAGTGATGTCGACGACCGAATAGCGTGCGCCGGCGACGAATTCGGTTTGCTTCAGCCGCGCGTCCATTTGCTCGAAAAAATGACCGACACGCAACCGTCCGCGTTCGGCGAGCGCCGGGATCTGCTCGTAATCATACGGCCCGGGCAAAGCGCGTCCTTTGAGACCCCGCGCCCAATTACGGAAGGCCTCCATCACCGCAAAAAAGCCATTGCGTTCGACTTCGCGCTGCCAGGAGACGATCAGCGCCTTCTCTTGCGCGCTTTCGCCCATCAGCGGCGGCTGCGGATGAATGGCCTCGAAATAAACGCAGATGCCGATGGCATCATTGATGTGCGTGCCGTCATCGAGTTCGAGCGACGGCACCGTTGCGTCGGGATTGATTGCACGAAACGCGTCAGTCAGTTGCTCGTTGTTGCGCAGATCGACCTGCACGGTCGGCACGCTGATGCCTTTTTCCGCCAGGAAGATGCGCACGCGGCGCGGGCTCGGAGCAGTGGCGCAGTCGTAAAATTTCATAGCCATAATTCCTTGCTCATTAGCTCCCGTTCAGAAGAACGGCACGTGCGGATCGCGCGGCAGTCCAAGCGCTAGGCGGCCGTAATGCGAGAAATTCTGCTCGGGATTGAGCGCCACATGCATGCCGGCAAAATGGATGTCACGCCAGGCGCGCTGGATCGAATGCGAGGCGGCGAATACCGCCGTGCCGCCCATGCCGACCAACGTATCGATGGCGCTGACGCACAGTTCGGCCGCGCGCGAACAATCGCGCATGGTCCGCGCCCGCAAGGCCAACGACGGCGGCGTGGAGGCGCGGGCCGTCTCGACAGCGCGCCGCAATAACAGTTCGGCGGCGTCAAGGTCGGCGGCAACGCGCGCCAGCCGAACCTGCACGCTGGTCACCTCGGCGACGGCAAATCCACCTCTGCTGGCGCGGCGGGTCTTGGTCCATTCGACAAAACCCTCGTAGGCACCCTGCGCGGCACCCAACATCGGAACGGCGAACGTCAGCGGCGCATAGCTGATCCACGGCGCGCGATAGATCGGATCGGCGTGGAGCTTGCCGCCCGGGGCATTGCCTTCGCGAATGTCCGACAGCGCGAGCGTATGATGATCCGGGACGTAGACATCGTCGCACACCGCGGTATTGCTGCCGGTCGCCCGCATCGCCGTGGTGAACCAAGTGTCCTTGATCTTGAACTCGTGCGGTTTGACCACAAAGAACGTCGCCTCCTTGTCGACCATGCTGCCGACGATTAGCCAACGGCTGTGGTTTATGCCGCTGGCGAACGCAAACTCGCCGGAAATCCGATAGCCGCCATCGACGCGCGTGACCCGGCCCGACGGCTGGATCGACGCGGCGATGCTGACGTCGAGGCCTTCGGACCAAACCATCTCCTGCGCGGCTTTCGGGAATTGGCTCAAATAGTGCGGGTGATGGATCATCAGACTCGCGCACCAGCCGTGGGAGGCGTCGGCTTTGCTGATTTCGCGCACCACCTCGAACCAGGTGTCGAGACTAAGTCCATAGCCGCCATAGCGCGGCGGGATAAGAATGCGGGTGATGCCGGCGGCAAGTAGCGCATCGACGGTTGCGCGCGGCACGGTCCGCGCTTCCTCGGCGGCCGCGGCCTGCTCGCGGATGCCCGCGGTCAACGCGCGCACGCGCGCGAGCACCGCATCGTGAGTGCCGTCCGCCGATTTTCGTCGATCGCTCGCCATGGCCTGCGCTTGCTACTCCCTAATAAATCTTCTGACTAAGATTCAATTTACAGTAGGTTTTTCTTCGTCCGAGAGCCCGCACGAATGCTTCATTACCCGACCTTGTGAGGCTTGCGCCACCCTCCTAATGTCAGTGTAGCTCGCGCGCGCGGCGAAAAACATCGACGGGCATCGGCGAGGCGGCAAAGTCTCGAGTCTCAAGACGATTAAAGGGTGGCTTATGGCTAATTTCACGCCGATTTCCGCGGCAATCGGCGGTGCGCTGATCGGATTGGCTGCCGTTCTGTTGATGCTGCTCAACGGCCGCATCGCCGGCGTTACCGGCGTTTTTGCCGGCCTGATCGATCCGATCTCGACCGAGCGCGGCTGGCGGGCAATCTTCATCGCCGGTCTTATTCTCGCGCCGCTATCGGCGACGCTCCTCGGCTATACGATCCCAATTCCGCACATGCCGGCGAGCTTCGCGACGATCATCGTCGGCGGGCTTCTCGTAGGCTTCGGCACGCGGCTGTCGAATGGCTGCACCTCCGGGCACGGCGTATGCGGCATTGCGCGGCTGTCGCCGCGCTCGATCACCGCGACGGCGATCTTCATGGCGGCAGCGAGCGTGGTGGTCGCGCTGACACGGCACGTTTTTGGAGGCTGACCCATGCGCGCTCTTGCAAGTCTCCTGTGCGGCTTCATCTTCGGCTGGGGCTTGTTCCTCTCCGGCATGATCCGCCCGGACAAGGTCCTGAACTTTCTCGACGTGCTGGCTATTCCAAGCGGCGGCTGGGATCCGAGCCTCGCCGTCGTGATGGCGGCCGCGCTGATCGTCACCTTCATCGGCTACCGTTTCGCGCAACCGCACAAGCCGGTGTTCGCCGCATCTAACCAATGGCCGACGCAGACGGCGATCGACCGCCCGCTGATTGTCGGCTCGGTGCTGTTCGGCATCGGCTGGGGCCTCGTTGGGTTGTGTCCGGGACCGGCGATCGCAAATTTGGCATCGCTGTCGACGCCGGTGATTATTTTCGTCGTCGCCATGGCGGTCGGCACGCTGGCGCACGATGTTGGCTATACGCGCAGTTCGGCGCAAACCGCGCCGACATTGGCGCAAGCGAAGACCGCCGACGGCTAATGGAGCCTTAAGCGCGCCCTTTGACGTAATCCGTCAGTCCGGCGGCGAGGTGATCAAATAGAAGGCGCACGCGCCGTGTCGCCTTCAAATTTTCATGCATGACGACCCACACTTCGAGTGCATAGTGGATGGTGTTCGGCAGGACGGCGACAAGCTCGGGCGTGCGCCGCGCCAGATGCTCCTGACAGCCGCCGATGCCGACGCCGAAGCGCAACGCTGCAAGCTGCGCGAGATCGTTGTCGCAACGAAATCCGAAATCTTCGCGGGTCAGCCGTTCCGCAAACTCGCCAGCTGCGCGAAATGTGCTGTTGTCCCGATCGAAGCCGATGACGCAATGATTGGCCAAATCCGCGAGTGAGCGCGGCTCGCCGAAACGCGCAAGATAGTCACGATGGGCGTAAAGCCGGATCCGCGAATATCCGATCCGCCGCGCCACCAGTCCGCTCTGCGTCGGCCGCACCATGCGCACGGCGATGTCGGCGTCGCGCCGCGCCAAATCCTCGGTGCGGTTTGTCAGCGTCAGTTCGAGCGCAATACCGGGATGCTCGGCATGGAAGCCGGCGAGGATCGGCGGCAAGACTTCGCAGCCGATGACGTCGCTTGCGGTGACCCGCACCGTGCCGCGGTCGGCTGCGGCTTCGCCCGAGGCCGCGCGTCCCAACGCGCCGGCGGCGGCGGCCATGGCTTCGACGTGCGGGCCTAATGCCAGCGCCGCCGGCGTCGGGGTCAGCCCGCGTGGCGAGCGCGTGAACAAGGTCACACCGAGCGCCGCTTCCAGCGCATCGAGATGACGCCCGACCGTCGGCTGCGTCAGCCCAAGCTGGCGCGCCGCGCCGGACAGGCTGCCGCCGCGCGCCACTTCGCCAAAGGTCCGCAATTCATCCCAGGCAGGGGCACGCTGAGTCATACAATAATGTATAGCTGACCAATGGTAATATGCAATTACGTTGATATCGACTGTGCGCTAGTTAGACACCGTCCATTCGCAAAACGAGGCGCCGATGACCCATACGGCAACAATGTCCGCCACGCGGCTTGCGCTCGATGAAACTCCGTCGCCGGCTTCGTCCTTAAAGCCCGGCGTTGCCGAGGGCGGCGTTGCCGTCTTGCTGCGCATCGAAGGGGCCGCTGCCTTCGCGGCGGCGCTCGTGCTTTACGGACACGCCGGTTTCTCCTGGCCGATATTTGCTCTTCTGTTCCTGACGCCCGATCTCACCATGCTCGCTTACTTCGCCGGGCGGCGCACCGGCGCGGCCGGTTACAATCTGGTGCACACGCACACGATGGCGCTCGCGCTCATGCTGGCCGGATTTCTTGGCGGCATGCCGGTCGCGACCGCTGGCGGACTTATCCTGTTCGCCCATATCGGCTTCGATCGCGCGCTCGGCTTCGGGCTCAAATATCCGAGCGGCTTTGGCGACACCCACTTAGGCCGCGCCGGCCGCAGCTGAAACCGAAAGCACCCACCATGCGCATTCACGCCATTCAAACCGGCCGCGTCCGCATCAAACAAGCGCAGATCGAGGGCCGCGGCCACGGTCTTGCGCGCCAGCTGCAACCGATGCTTTCGCGCCAGTGGGCGGTGTGGACGCCGGTCTTGGCGTTCGCCATCGAACACCCGGAAGGCGTTATTGTCGTCGACACCGGGTCGGCCGCGCATCTGAAATCGCTGCCGCGCTGGCATCCCTATTTTCAGCTGTGCGTCCGCTTCGACATCGAGCCGGAGCAGGAAATCGGACCGCAGCTGCGGAGCCTCGGCATCGGCGCCCGCGACGTGAAAACCGTCGTGCTGACGCACCTGCATATCGACCACGACGGCGGCCTCGCGCATTTTCCGTATAGTCGGATTCTCGCCGACAAGGACGAGATCGCGCGCACCGCGGGCATCGCCGGTGCGATCCAGGGCTACCTGCCGCAGCGATGGCCGCGCTGGTTCGAGCCGCAGCCGCTTGACTGGCAAGCATCGCGGCTGGGACCTTTCATCCGCAGCGCACCACTGACCGAGGCGGGCGACGTGATCGCGGTGCCGACGCCCGGTCATACCCCTAGCCACCTCTCCGTCGTCGTGCGGGGCGAAGGCCGGCAGATCTTTCTTGCCGGCGACGCTTCCTATCTGGAGTCGACCATGCTGCGTCGCGCCGTCGATGGCGTGAGCCCGGACGAGGGCGCCGCGCGCGCGACGCTCGGCGACATCCGCAAGCTGTGCGCGCAAGGCCCGACGGTTTATCTGCCGGCACACGATCCGCACGCGGCTGAGCGGCTGCGCGATGGGCGCACAGTCAGCTTCGGCGAACGAAACGACGGCGCTCAGACGTGCAGCGCCGCCAGTTGCCCGCCGTCGGCGACAATGGTCGAACCGGTGATGTAGCGTCCGGCGTCGGAGGCAAGCAGAAGCAGCGGTCCGTCCAGATCCTCGACCTCGCCAAAACGCCCCATCGGAATCTGCCGCTTCATGGCCGAGCCGCGTTCGCCGGCGAGATAATCGCGATTTATCTCGGTGGTGATCCAGCCGGGCGCGATGGCGTTGACGCGAATGCCCTTGAAAGCAAGCTCGATGGCGAGCGCTTTGGTCATTTGCACCACTCCGGCCTTGGCGGCGGCGTAGGCAATGACGCCCTTGTCGGGCGAGAAGCCGAGCACGGAAGCGATGTTAACGATCGAACCGCCCTGACCGGCGGCAAGCATGCGGCGCGCCGCCTCCTGCGCCCAATAAAACACGGCGTCCAGATTAGTCGAAAGGACGCGCCGCCAATCCTCCTCGCTGTGTTCGAGCGCGCGCGCGGAATGCACCACGCCGGCATTGTTGACGAGGACCGTGACCGTCCCGAACGCCTTTTCGGCGGCATCGTAAGCGGCCGCCATGGCGGCGCGGTCACGCACGTCCGCGGCGACGGCGATCGCGCGGCCGCCGGATTTTTCGATGCGCGACTTGACGGCATCGAGACGATCAGTGCGGCGCGCGACCAGCACCGCCGCGGCGCCCTGCGCGGCCAGCACTTCCGCAAAGCGGACGCCAAGCCCGCTGGACGCGCCGGTCACTAGCGCGACCTTGCCGGCGAGATTGAAGATGTCCGCGGTGCTCATGCGCCCTCCCCTGCACGTGACGGCTAATCTCCACGCACTATAATGCTCCACGCCACGCGCGGCGAATAAAGAGGCGTTTGTGATGAGGCATGATCACGACGACGAGCACGAGAATGGTTCCGAACTCTCCGAGATGCAGTTGCGCATCCGGGCGCTTGAGACCGTACTGGCCGAGAAGGGCTATATCGATCCGGCCGCGATCGACGCGATGATCGAGGCTTATGAAACCAAGATCGGCCCGCATATCGGCGCCCGTGTCGTCGCCAAGGCGTGGGCCGATCCGGCGTTCAAGCAAGCGCTGATCGAGGATGCGACGGCGGCCGTGCGAACCCTCGGCGTCATCAATCGGGTCGGCGATCATCTGATCGCGGTCGAGAACAAGCCGAAGCTGCACAACATGATCGTTTGCACTTTGTGCTCCTGCTACCCTTGGGAAGTGCTTGGGTTGCCGCCCGTCTGGTATAAATCGGCGCCTTATCGCTCGCGCGCCGTCAACGATCCGCGCGGCGTGCTCGCCGATTTCGGCGTCGCGCTTGCGCCCGACGCGCAAATCCGGGTCTGGGATTCGACCGCCGAGACCCGCTTCATCGTGCTGCCGCTGCGGCCCGCCAGCACCGAAGGCTGGAGCGAAGACAAGCTCGCGACGCTCGTGACTCGCGACTGCATGATCGGCACCGGACTGCCGAAATCTCCGGCCGAGGTCGGCTGATGGACGGCATTCACGACATGGGCGGCATGCATGGCTTCGGCAAAGTCGAGCCGGAGCCTAATGAGCCGGTGTTTCATGCCGATTGGGAAGGACGCTGTCTCGCGCTCAACCGCGCCATGGGCGCGATCGGCGCCTGGACCATCGACGAAGGCCGCGCCGGCATCGAAGAATTGCCGCCGGACGTTTATCTGGCGCGCTCATATTACGGCAAATGGGCGCTGCGGCTCTGGAACATGGTAATCGAACGCGGCTTGGCCGGCGCGGACGAGCTCGCCGCGGGCCACGCGCTCCGACCGGCAAAGCCGACCAGGCGCAAGTTCGGCATTGCCGAGGTTCCGCTCACGCTCAACCGCGGTTCGTTCGGCCGGCCGGCGCCGGCGCCCGCCCGTTTCAAGGTCGGCGAGCGCGTGCGCGCCAAAAATATTCACCCGGCGACGCACACGCGGCTGCCGCGCTACGCCCGCGGCCACACCGGCGCGATCGAGGCAATCCGCGGTTGTCATGTCTTTCCCGATTCGACCGCCATCGGCGGCGGCGAAAATCCGCAATGGCTCTACACCGTGCGCTTCGACGGCCGCGAACTATGGGGCGACGCTGCCGATCCGTCGCTGTCGGTCTCGATCGAAGCGTTCGAGCCGTATCTGGAGCCGGCGTGACCATGCGTTCCGACGGCCCGGTCTTTTGCGAACCGTGGGAAGCGCAGGCGTTTGCGCTCGCGGTCGCGCTGCAGGAACGCGGTGTTTTCTCAAAAGCCGAATGGGCCGCTGCGCTCGGCGAAGAAATAAAGTAAAGCGCAAGCCGCCGGCGATCCGGACACCGGCGAGACCTACTATCGCCATTGGCTGGCAGCGCTCGAACGACTCGTTGCCGCCAAGGGCTTGGCCGATGCGCGGATGCTCGGCCGCACACGCGAAGCCTGGCGGCACGCCTCTTCCCGCACACCGCACGGCATGCCGATCGAGCTAAAGCCGGCCGACTTCGGCGATTGAGATCACAGCATCCCAAGAAGGTGTGGCAGCCAGAGCGACAGCGCCGGGATGTAGGTGACCAGAACCAGAAAGATCAGCATGGTCGCGAGCCAGGGCAGCACTGCGACAGTGAGTTCGCCGATACCCATGCCGGTAATGCCCGAAGCGACGTAAAGATTGAGGCCGACCGGCGGGTGGCAGAGCCCGACCTCCATGTTGACCGCCATCAACACGCCGAGATGCACCGGGCTAACGCCCAGCGTCGCCGCCATCGGAAACAGGATGGGCGCCATGATCAGCACGATCGCCGCGGGATCCATGAAGTTTCCAGCGGCCAGCAGCAGGAGATTGGTGACGAGCAGAAAGCCGACGGTGCCGAAACCTTGCGCGCTCATCCACTCGGCCATGGATTGCGGAATTTGCTCGGACGTCAACAGCCAGGAAAACACCGCCGCGTTGGTGATGATGTAGAGGATCATGGCGCTCATCGACGCCGCCTTGAGGAGCACCGCCGGCACCTCGGAGAATTTCAGTCCGCGATAGACGAATACCGCGACAATGAACGCATAGACCGCGGCGACTGCCGCCGCTTCGGTCGGCGTGAACAGGCCTGAGTAAATGCCGCCGAGCACCAGGACGATCAGCAACAGGCCCCAGACACTCTCGCGGAAAGCGTGCCAGCGTTCGCGCCACGTCGCGCGCGGCATACGCGGATAGTCGTTGCGCCAGGCGCGGTACCAGGTGGTGGCGCCGAGCAAGAAGGAAAGGATCAGGCCCGGAATGAGGGCGGCGATGAACAATTGACCGACAGAGGCGGAATCGACCACGGCGCCGTTCGGCCCGCGCGGCTGCATGCCGGCGGTCGCAACCGCAAAGATCACGAGGTTGATCGACGGCGGGAACAAGATGCCGAGCGCGCCGGACGTGGCGATGACGCCGGCGCCAAAGCGCGGCGGATAGCCTTTCTGCAGCAGCGCCGGCAGCATGATTGAGCCGATGCCGACCACGGTCGCAACCGACGAGCCGGAGATGGCGGCAAACAGCGCGCAGGCGACGACACCGGCTAGGCCGAGGCCGCCATACCAATGGCCGATCAGCGCGGTGGCGAAATCGATCATGCGGCGGGCGACGCCGCC
>CAYWNY010000131.1:0-10741 GCA_964459765.1 uncultured Hyphomicrobiales bacterium
CCAAGAACGATTTCCGCGCCGGCATGGCGCTCCTTGGCCAGATCGTCGCCGCGGCGCCGAATGACTCGACTACGTGGCTCCGCCTAGCGCGGACCATCATGCAAATCCGCCCGGCCGACGACAACGAAAAGAAGCTACTGCTCGAACGCGCCGCCACGTCCGCTTACTTCGCCTATCAGCGCGCCACCAACCGCACCGAAGAGGCCGACAGCCTGGCGCTCCTTGGCAACGTGCTCAGCAAGGAGGAACTGTGGCGGCCGTCGCTCGATGCGCTCCGCCTTTCGCTCGAACTGCGCGAAGTCGCCGACGTGCGCGGGCTCTACGAGCGGCTTCGCGAGCAGCACGGCTTTCGCGTGCTCGACTATAGCGTCGATGCCGACACTTCCTCGCCGCGCGCCTGTTTTCAGTTTTCCGAAGACCTGCCGCCGCGCGCCGATTTTTCGCCTTTCGTCGCGCTCGCCGGCACCGACAAGCCGGCCTTGACCGCAGCCGAGCAGCAGCTCTGCGTCGAAGGATTGCAGCATGGCCAAAGCTACACGGTCACGCTGCGCGCCGGCTTGCCATCGACGGTGCACGAGACGCTGTCGAAGTCGATCGATTATTCGGTCTATGTCCGCGACCGCAAACCGTCGGCGCGCTTTTCCAGCAGGGCTTACGTGCTGCCGCGCACCGGTCAGCGTGGCATTCCGGTGATCACGACCAACACCCGCGCGGTGGCGGTTGAAATCTATCGGCTCGGCGACCGCAGCCTCACCGACGTCATCGGCGACGAGGATTTCCGGCGCGGCGATTTCCAGCAAAGTTTGGGCCGCTATGACCTCGAGCAGATCAAGAATGCCCGCGGCAGCGAGATCTGGAAAGGCGAGCTTGCCATCAATCAGGCGCCGCTTAATGCCGACGTCACCACGGCGTTTCCGGTCGACCAGGCGATCGGGCAGCTGAAACCCGGCGTCTACGTCATGGTGGCGCAGCCGCAGGAACTGAAAAATCTGCAGAACGATTACAGTTCGCTGGCGACGCAGTGGTTCATCGTCTCCGATCTCGGGCTCACCGCCTTTTCCGGCAACGACGGAATTCACGTCTTCGTCAATTCGCTGGCGACCACCGCGGTCAAGGATGGGGTCGAAGTGCGGCTCCTCTCGCGCGGCAATGAGGTGCTGGCGACGCGCCGAACCGATGCCGGCGGGCATGTGCAATTCGAAGCCGGGCTCGCGAACGGGGAGGGCGGTTCGGCGCCGGCGCTCGTCACTGCTGCTGAGTCGGGCGACTTTGCGTTCCTCAATCTCAAAGGCCCGGGCTTCGATCTGACCGATCGCGGCGTCGGCGGCCGACCGGCGCCGAACGGGCTCGATGCCTTTGTCTATGCCGAACGCGGTGTCTATCGCTCCGGTGAGACGGTTTATCTCACCGCGCTGCTGCGCAATCCGCAAGGCGCCGCTGCGCTCGACGTGCCGCTCACGCTCGTGGTCGAGCGGCCAGATGGCGTCGAATTTCGCCGCAGCTTGATTGCGGACCAGGGCCTCGGCGGTCATGCGCTGACGTTGGCATTGCCGGCGTCCGCGCCGACCGGCACCTGGCACGTGCATGCATTTGCCGATCCGAAGCGGCCGTCACTCGGCGAGACCTCGTTCCTGGTCGAAGACTACGTGCCCGATAGAATCGAATTCACGCTCGCTTCGCCGACCGGCCACATCTCGCAAAAAGTCCCGGCTAAGGTCGAAGTCGCCGGACGTTTCCTCTACGGCGCACCGGCCGCCAATCTCGATCTCGAAGGCGACGTCACGATCGCGGCGGCCAAGGAGCGCGCGGGCTTTGCCGGCTATCAGTTCGGCCTCGACGACGAGGAGGTCGAGGCGCTGCAACAAACGCTGGAAGATTTGCCGCAGACCGACGCGGCAGGAAAGGCAAACTTCTCCGTCAAGCTCGACAAGCTGCCGTCAAGCACGCGGCCGTTAGACGCGCAGATCACGGTGCGCATGGCCGAGCCCGGCGGGCGCGCGGTTGAGCACAAGATCACCGTGCCGGTCACCGCGTCCGGCAACGTGATCGGCGTCAAGCCGCTGTTCTCCGGCCGCTCGCTCGCCGACGGCGCCAATGCGATCTTCGATGTGGTTGCCGTCGCGCCGGACGGGTCGGCGATTGCGCAGCGCGGCCTGCATTATGAGCTGTTGCGCATCGACACCCACTATCAATTCTACCAACGCGACGGCCGCTGGAATTTCGAACCGGTCAAGACCACCAAACGCGTCGCCGACGGAACGGCCGACACGTCGCTCGACAAGGCGGCGCGCATTTCGCTGCCGGTCAATTTCGGCCGCTACCGGCTCGAAGTATCGGGCGCCGATCCGAACGGCCCGGTGACCTCGGTCGCCTTCGATGCCGGCTTCTATGTCGAGAGCAATGCCGATACGCCGGACATGCTGGAAATCGCGCTCGACAAGAGCGACTACGCGCCCGGCGATACCATGACCGTGGCCGTCACCGCGCGCAGCGCCGGCAAACTGACGCTCAACGTGGTCGGCGACCGGTTGCTCGCGACCCAGACGACCGATGTGCCGCAAGGCACTGCGCAGATAAAGCTTCCAGTCGGCAACAACTGGTCGACCGGCGCATATCTCGTGGCGACATTGCGCCGTCCGCTCGACGAACCGGCGCAGCGCATGCCCGGCCGCGCGATCGGGGTGCAATGGTTCTCGGTCGATCGCGGCGCCAAGACCTTGACCGTCGACTTGAAGACGCCGCCGCTTATCCGCCCCAACACTTCGCTGCATATTCCGATCAAAGTGTCGGGGCTGCCGGCGGGGCAGGAGGCGCGCGTCGTGGTCGCGGCCGTCGATGTCGGCATTCTCAATCTGACCAATTATAAGCCGCCGTCGCCGGAGGATTATTATCTCGGCCAACAAGCGCTGTCGGCGGAAATCCGCGATCTCTACGGCGAGCTGATCGACGGCATGCAGGGCGCGCGCGGGCAAATCCACAGCGGCGGCGACGAGGGCGCGGCGCTGCAAGGCAGTCCGCCGACCGGACCGCCGGTCGCGCTCTATTCGGGATTGGTGAAAGTCGGCGACGACGGCAATGCCGAAGCGGTGTTCGATATCGCCGACTTTGCCGGCACCCTGCGCGTCATGGCGGTGGCGTGGAGCAAGGACAAGGTCGGCCACGCTACGAGCGACGTGACCGTGCGCGATCCGGTGGTGCTCACCGCAACCTTGCCGCGCTTCCTCCTGCCGGGCGACCGCTCGTCCGTCCATCTCGATCTCGACAATGTCGAGGGGCAGGCCGGCGAATACACCATTGCCGTAACCAGCGCCGACGCACTCTCCGCCAGCGCTACGCAAAAGCTTACGTTGAAAGCGAAGGAACGCGGCGCCGCGTCGGTGGCACTCGCCGCCACGGCTGCCGGTAACGGAACGGTGCGGGTGAGCGTGACCGGCCCCGGCGGCTTTGCGCTTGAACGCAGTTATGCGCTTACCGTGCGCTCGCCGGCGCAAATCCTGGCGCGGCGCACCGTCAAGCCGCTGGCGAAGGGCGAGAGCCTGACGCTATCGGGCGATCTGTTCGCCGATCTCGTGCCCGGCACCGGCTCGGTGTCGGTATCGGTCGGCTCGCTGGCGGCATTCGACGCCGCCGGCCTCCTGGCCGCGCTCGATCGCTATCCGTATCGCTGCTCGGAACAGATCACGAGCCGCACGCTGCCGCTGCTTTATCTTAGCGATCTGGCGAAGGACTCGCAGGTAGCGGCCGAGCCGAACGCCGATCAGCGCATCCGCGAAGCCGTCGAGGTGCTGCTGACCCGCCAAGACTCCAACGGCTCGTTCGGCCTGTGGAGCGTCGGCGGCGATGACCTGTGGCTCGATTCCTACGTCACCGATTTCCTGACGCGGGCGCGCGAGCGCAAGATCGGGGTGCCCGACACCGCGTTCAAGCTCGCGCTCGATCGGCTGCGCAACGTGGTCGCCGAGTCGACCGATCCGGGCAAGAATGGCGGCAGCGATATCGCCTATGCGCTCTATGTGCTGGCGCGCAACGGGGCGGCGCCGATCGGCGACTTGCGTTACCTCGCCGACGCCAAGCTTGATGCGCTCTCGACACCGATTGCCAAAGCGCAACTCGCCGCCGCGCTCGCCATGGTCGGCGACCGCGCGCGCGCCGAGCGCGTTTACGCGGCGGCGCTCGCCGCGGTTACCGCGGCGACGCAGCCGGATCTTGCCACCCGCGAGGATTACGGCTCGACCTTGCGCGACGCGGCGGCGCTGGTGGCGCTGGCGAGCGAAGGCGGCGCGCCGCGCGCGACCGTACAGGCGGCGGTGCAACGCGTGGAATCGGTGCGCGCCAATTTGCGCCCGACCTCGACGCAGGAGGATGCCTGGCTGCTGCTTGCCGCAAGCGCGATGGCGAAGGATGCGGGCAAGGTCTCGCTCGACGTCGGCGGCACTGCAACACCGCGCGCGTTCAATCGCACCATCCGCTCAAGCGACCTCAACGCGCCGCTTTCCATCGCCAATACCGGCGAGGACCCGGTGCAAGCGGTGGTGACGGTCAACGGCGCGCCGGTCACGCCGGAACCGGCGGCGGAAAAAGGCTTCAAGATCGAACGGCAGAATTACACGCTGGCCGGCGATCCGATCGATCCGAAGCAGGTCAAGCAGAACACCCGCATGGTGGTGGTGCTGCGCGTGACCGAAGCGCAGTCGCAATTCGGCCGCGTCATTCTCGCCGATTATCTGCCGGCCGGCTTTGAGATCGACAATCCGCGGCTGGTGTCGTCCGGCGATACCGGCACGCTCGACTGGATCACCGACGCCGGCGAGCCGGTGAACACCACCTTCCGCGACGATCGCTTCACCGCCGCCTTCGATCGCACGAAGGACGATACGCCGGTCTTCACCGTCGCCTATGTCGTGCGCGCGGTCGCGCCGGGCAAATATGTGCGGCCCCAAGCGACCGTCGAGGATATGTATCGTCCAGACCGCTTCGGCCGCACCGCGACCGAATCGGTGGAAGTGACGGCGAAATGAGTTTGCGGCAAAAAAGTTGCAGCACCGCTGCATTTGGTGCGTCACTTGTTTGCGTCGCGACGCTTGCCGTCGCCGCCGGGTGGATCGTGTCGCTCGGCGCGCCGCCGCTCGGAGCCGATATCGCCCTCTCGACGCGTATCCTCGATCGCGACGGCCGCTTGCTGCGTCCGTATGCAACCATCGAAGGCCGTTGGCGGCTGCCGGCCCGCGTCGCTGATGTCGATCCGCGGTTCTTCGCCATGCTGCTCGCCTACGAAGACAAGCGCTTTCGCGTCCATCGCGGCGTCGATCCGCTGGCGCTGACGCGCGCCGCATTTCAGCTCCTCGTTAGCGGGCGCATTGAGTCCGGCGGCTCCACCTTGACCATGCAGGTGGCGCGGCTTCTGGAGCCGCGCACAAGCCGAAGTCTTCCCGCCAAGATTCGCCAAATCGTGCGTGCCATCGAAATCGAGAGCGTGCTCGGCAAGGAGGACATTCTCAACCTCTATCTCGAACTCGCGCCCTATGGCGGCAATATCGAAGGCGTGCGCGCCGCTTCGCTGGCGTATTTCGGCAGGGAGCCGCGGCGGCTGACACTGGGCGAAGCCGCGCTTTTGGTGGCGCTGCCGCAATCGCCGGAGGGCCGGCGGCCCGACCGCTCGCCGGCGGCCGCGCATGCGGCGCGCGACCGTGTGCTCGATCGCTTCGCGCAAGCGGGCGGCGCGCCCGCCGACGAAATCGCGCTTGCCAAGACCGAGACCGTACCTTCGGGCCGCCGCCCGATGCCGATGCTTGCCGCGCATGCGGCCGATCGCGCCGCCGCACAAACGCCGCAAGGCGGCGAAGCGCGACTCACGATCGATGCGGATTTGCAAAAGAGCCTCGAGCAGTTGGCGCGCGAGCGCATGCGCGGACTCGCGCAAGCGCTCGGCCCCGATATTTCGCTGGCGCTGCTGGTCGTCGACAACGCGAGCGGCGAGGTGCGCGCGCGCATCGGCTCGCCGGATTATTTCGACGCGCGCCGCGCCGGTCAGGTCGACATGACGCAGGCGCTGCGCTCACCCGGCTCGGCGCTCAAGCCTTTCATCTACGGACTTGGCTTCGAAGACGGTTTCATTCATCCGGAAACGCTGATCGAAGATCGGCCAACCCGCTACGGCGGATACACGCCGCGCAATTTCGATTTCAGCTTTCAGGGCACCGTGACGGTGCGGCGCGCTCTGCAGATGTCGCTGAACCTGCCGGCGCTCGCCGTGCTCGACCAGGTCGGCGCCAGCCGTCTCGCGGCGCGGCTGACCCAAGCCGGTGCCGCGTTGGTGCTGCCGGATGGCGAAGCACCCGGGCTTGCCATCGGTCTTGGCGGCGTCGGCATTTCGCTTGCCGACCTGACCATGCTTTACGGCGGCATCGCGCGGCTCGGCGCCGCTCTGCCGCTGAATGAGCAAAAGCCGGAGCACAAAGCGGAAGCGGGCCGGCTGATGGAGCCCGCGGCGGCTTGGTATGTCGGCAACATCCTCATCGGCACGCTGCCGCCGGAGAACGGCGTACCTTTCCGCATCGCCTTTAAGACCGGCACCAGCTACGGCTACCGCGATGCCTGGTCGGTCGGCTTCGACGGCAAATACACCATCGGCGTTTGGGTCGGACGCCCCGACGGCGCGCCGGTGCCGGGCCTTGTCGGCCGCGGCGCCGCGGCGCCGATTTTGTTCGATGCATTCGCGCGGCTGTCGACGCAGGCGGCGGCGCTGCCGCCGGCGCCGGCGGGCGTTTTGACCGCGGCCGGCGCCAAACTGCCGCCGCCGCTGCGCCACTTCGCTGCAGGCGAACGCGCAGGCGAGCGCGAACCCAAGATGCACATTCTGTTTCCGCCAGACGGCGCGCGGCTTGATTGGCGCGGCGCCGCGGACCGGACGGAGACCGTGCCGTTGAAAATTACCGGTGCGGTCGCGCCGGTCACCGTGCTCGTCAACGGCGTGGCAAGTACGGCGCAGCCACGCGGTACTTTGCTGTTTGCGCCCGACGGTCCCGGATTTACGCGTGTGACCGTGATCGACGGCGCCGGTTCGGTCGATAGCGTGGTCGTGCGGTTTGACGATGCGGCGTCCGCCATCACGCCGGCGCCGCCGCGGGCCGCGTGCGCGGGTGGTGGCTGCGCGCGACCCTGAAACAAGTCTTTCCCGCTGCAGGGGTTTTCACTATGGTCCGGCGCGAATTGCGCACCGGATAGAGGCATGGCCACGAGCAACGACACCGCCCCGCAGGCTGCTCAAGCGACGTCCGGCCTGGCCGTGCCGTGGGGATTTGTGGCGCGCACCGTCGGCAATCTGTTGCGCTTTCTTGTCACGCTCGGCCGGGCGCCGCGCATGCGAATTGCCTCGTGGGGCGGCAGCGCTTACGCGGGCGTTTTGGCGACCGTCGCGGTCATCGTCGCGTTCATGTTTTTGGTCGATGCGCCGGTCATCGCGTGGGCGCTTGGTTTGCCGCTCTGGTTGCGCGATGCGGCCGACGAGATCACCGATTTTGGTCGCTCCGGCTGGTTCCTCTATCCGCTCGGTGCCATTCTCATCGTGCTCGCCGCGGCCATGACGCTGTCGCTGCCGCCGCTGGCTCATCGCTTGCTCGCCTTTCTTGCTGCGCGCGCCGGTTTTTTGTTCGTGGCGATCGGCTTGCCCAGCCTGTTCGCCACCATCGTCAAGCGACTGATCGGCCGGGCCCGCCCGTTCGTCGGCGGTCACGACAATCCGTTTGCGTATGTCCCGTTCATTTGGCGGCCGGAATACGCGAGCATGCCGTCAGGTCATGCCACGACGGCCGCAGCCGCGGCGATTGCCTTCGGCGCTATTTGGCCGCGCCTGCGGGCGGGGATGTGGATCTACGCGCTGGTCATCATGATGACCCGCGTCGTCATCAGCGTGCATCATCCGAGCGATGTGCTCGGCGGTGCGCTGGTCGGCGTGGTCGGCGCGTTGTTGGTTCGTCGCTGGTATGCGGCGCGGCGCTTGGTGTTTTTCGCCGACGACTTGCGCCCGTTTCCGGGGCCGTCGTGGCGGCGTCTTGCCGCGCTTGTGCGCGGCATCTTTGCGGCGTCAGCGGCGCATTAAAGCTTCACGAGCGCGCGGCGACTGCGAGCGCGTCAAAGCCGCACTCAAGATCGGCAGTGAGATCCTCGACCGCTTCGAGCCCGATGTGGAAGCGCACGGTCGGTCCGCCAGGCGCCCAGCGCGTCGCGGTGCGGAAGCTCGCACAATCGAAGGGAATGGCGAGGCTTTCATAGCCGCCCCACGACGCACCGATTCCGAACAATTCGAGCGCGTCGAGAAAGGCGTAGACCGCCTTCTGCGGCACCGGTTTAAGGACGATGCTGAATAATCCCGACGCGCCGGTGAAATCGCGCTGCCACAGCGCGTGCCCGGGGTGGCTCGGCAGCGCCGGATGCAACAGGCGCAGCACTTCCGGCCGCTGCTCCAGCCAGCGCGCGACTTTAAGCCCCGACTCGTAATGCCGTTCGAGCCGCACCGCGAGCGTGCGCACGCCGCGCAAGCCCAGATAAATGTCGTCCGGCCCAACGCACCATCCGCTCAACCCAACCGTGTTTTTCAGTTCTGGCGCGGTCTTGGCATTGGCGGCGACAGTGCCGAGCATGACATCGGAATGACCGCCGAAATATTTGGTGCCGGCATGGATGGAAAGATCGACGCCGAAATCGAGCGCACGGAAATAAAGCGGCGTCGCCCAGGTGTTATCCATCAAGACCAGCACGGCCTTCTCATGCGCGGCCGCGGCGAGCGCGGGAATGTCCTGCATTTCGAAGCTTAGCGAGCCGGGCGATTCGAGAAAAATCGCGCGGGTGTTCTTCTGCATCAGCGCGGCGATGCCGGCAGCGTCGATAAGCGGATCGAAATAGGTCGTGGTGACGCCAAGGCGGGCCAGGATCTGATCGCAGAATTTGCGCGTCGGCAGATAAACGCTGTCGGTCACCAGAATGTGGTCGCCGGCATGCACGATAGCGAGCAGGGCGGCCGAAATCGCCGCTAAGCCCGAGGGCAGCAGCGATACGCCGGCACATTGCGGCCCTTCGAGGTCGGCGATCGCGCCTTCGAGCGCCTCGGTGGTCGGCGTGCCGCGGCGGCCATACTGGTATGGTGCGCGGTGAGCAACGAAGTCTTCGGCGCTCGGGTAGAGCACGGTTGAGGCATGATAGACCGGCGGATTGACAAAGCCGTAATAGGCGGCCGGGTCGCGCCCAGCCGTGACAACGCGCGTATTCGGCCGCCTTGCCTTACCACGGCCGTCCTTGCCGCTCCCGTGCTTGGTCATTGCCGCTTGCTCGCTCACCGATCCGTTGTGTCATTACCTCGTCATCAGGCGGTTTCGTCAACCCTTGACCCGCTGGCGCGATCGTTCTTTAGATGCCGCTCTGTGGGGATTGCGCGACACGCCACCGCCGCTCGACGCAACCGCTTAATCTCGAAAGGCGCGAGGATGAAACGCACCGCGACCGCAACGGCCTTAGCGATCATGCTAGCTCTGTCGGCACAAGCGGCGGCCGCACAAACGCTGGCCGCGGTCAAGGCTCGCGGCGAATTGGTCTGCGGCGCCAACGGGACTGTCGCCGGCTTTGGCCTCCCCGATCCGCAAGGCAATTGGACCGGCTTCGACGTCGATTTTTGCCGCGCTATTGCCGCGGCGATTTTCAACGACCCGACCAAGGTCAAGTTCGTGCCGCTCACCGCCAAGGACCGTTTCACGGCGCTGCAGTCGGGCGCAATCGATGTGCTGTCGCGCAACACCACCTGGACCCTGTCGCGCGACACTGCTCTGGGTCTCGATTTCGCGGCCATCACCTATTTTGACGGTCAGGGATTCATGGTGCGCAAGGCGCTCAAGGTAAGCTCGGCGCTCGAATTGAGCGACGCCTCGGTGTGCGTTCAGCAGGGCACCACCAGCGAACTCAATCTCGGCGATTATTTTCGCTCCCATCACATGGGCGTGAAAACCGTGACCTTTGCGACCGCCGACGAGGCGCTCAAGGCCTACGAATCCGAACGCTGCGACGCCTTCACCACCGATTCGTCGGCGCTTTACGCCGAGCGGTTGCGGCTTGCCGATCCGAACCAGCACATCGTGCTGCCGGAAATCATTTCCAAGGAGCCGCTGGCGCCGGCGGTGCGCCAGGGCGACCAGCAATGGACCGATATCGTGCGCTGGACGCATTTCGCGATGCTCAACGCGGAGGAGCTCGGCATTCGCCAATCGAATGTGGACGAAAAGCTCAAATCCGACGATCCGGAGACACGGCGCTTGCTCGGCGTCGAAGGCCAATATGGCGAAGGGCTCGGGCTCACCAACGATTGGGCCTATCGCATCATCAAGCATATCGGCAATTACGCTGACAGTTTCGAACGCGATCTCGGGCAGGGCTCGCCGCTCAAAATCGCGCGCGGGCTCAACGCGCTGTGGACCAAGGGCGGCCTGCAATACGGACCGCCGATCCGATAACATTCGGTTCATCGCAGGCGAACCGGCCGATGGCTGAGCGAGCCAGTGCATTGCAGGAAGGTCTGCCGCACGGGCGGCGCCGTTTTGGCGGCGCCGCCGTGCAGATTGCGCTCATCGTCATCCTCGCCGGTCTCTTCTGCGGCGCGGCGTTCGAAGCCGCGCAAAATCTGGCGCGCGCCCATATTGCTTCCGGCTTCGGCTTCTGGAACAACACCGCCGGCTTCGATATCAGCCAGACGCTGATC
>CAYWNY010000132.1:0-10623 GCA_964459765.1 uncultured Hyphomicrobiales bacterium
GGCGTAGCGGCCACGAAGATAGGCAACGCCAACAGCTACAGCCGATCGTCTAAGCACAGTCGCACTCAAGAGCGGGTCGATCCGAAAAACAGACTCAAGCCTTTTTCGACAGCATCGAGCCAACTGCGACATGCAGTCTGCCTCACGAGGTAGTTGCGCAGTCCAGTCCGAACCCCTTCCAGAGCGCCCGTTTGAACCGATACGATGCCGTGCCCTGAACCTGGGACGACCGGCGAGGGTGGCGCGCTCATAACTGCCAGCTCGCGGGTTGCGACTTTTCGCGAGCACGTTCAAGGGTGTTTCGCACAACTGACTTCTTTTTGAGTTGCTGTTCTATTCGGCGGCAGTATGTCTCGCCATCGCGGAAGAACGAGTGAGAAAACGAGTATTCGCGCCGGCGTTCCGCGAACGCGCATGGCTTGACAGCTTTACCCCTTCGCAGGGACAATACGCTCGGTCGACGTTGACCCGCGCGCAGATTCAGCCCAGGCCGGGGCGGATAAGCGGAATGGGGACTGTCATTCGCGACATCACCGGCAACGAATTACGCCTATTTGGCGACATCGTTGCGCGCCTTGAGCGGCTCGAGCCTGAAGCGGATGCGCGTGCCGAGATCTTTATGGACGTGGTCCGATTGCTGCGCGGCGATTTTGCCGCGTCTTATGTTTGGGACTCCGGCGCGAACCGGTTCGATGAGGGGCTTCGCTTCAACATGGATCCGGGCAATCTGCGTAGGTACGAGGACTGGTATCAATTCCGTGATCCAATAACGTTTCAGCTGAGGTCACGTCAGCGGGCCACGTTGGTTGATGAAGTCATCCCTCGGGAGAAGCTTAAACGGACCGAATTCTATAATGACTTCTTGGCTCGCGATGGGCTAAATCACGGCATCAACATCTTCATCTTCGATCAGCAGCGTGACCTCGGCGACCTGCGAATCTGGAGGGCTCGCGGTCGGGCCGAATTCGGTGAACGCGACACCGGACTTCTCGACGCGCTGGAACCGTACCTGCGCCGAGCGTTGCAGCGCGGCGCACCCTCAACCGGGTTGACGTCGCGGGAATACGAAGTTGCTGTTCTCGTCTCTCGCGGCTGCACAGATCGCGACATTGCTCGCCTCCTCGGAATCGGCTTCGGTACGGTCCGTACACACCTGACTCACGCAATGGCCAAACACGGCTGCGCTAACCGGGCTGAGCTTGCGGCTATAATCGCTCGAAAACACTGACATTACTGATAGTTTCAGGGTCCACATTTCTGCTGATGCCGTCGCGTCGGCGATGAGGATACGCTTTCGGCGTTTTGGCACGATTGGATTAGCCTTCTGTTTGGGAGCGGGTCCTTGTTAGCGCTTCACGATCTCGGGGTAGTTGAAGCGGCCGCTGCCATCCGCGCCGGCGAAATCAATGCGGAAAGCCTTGCCGACGCGCTGCTTGCCCGCGCCGCCGCTTGTGTAAATCTGACGGCATTTATAACTTTAGAGCCAGATCGCGTCCGCGGAGCTGCGCGGCAGGCCGACCGCCGGCGGGCGTCTGGCGCCGTTCTCGGCCCGCTTCACGGCGTACCGCTCGCCCTGAAGGACAATCTCGACACTATCGATTTGCCAACCTCAGGTGGTACGCCAGGTCTCGTCGGTCAACGGCCCAAGCGCGACGCGGCCATCGTGGATGCGCTGTTGGCCGCCGGCGCCATCGTGCTCGGCAAAAGCAATATGCATGAACTCGCGTTTGGCATCACCAACAACAATGCCGCTTTTGGAGCTGCCCGCAATCCCTACGCGCCCGATCGTATCCCCGGCGGCTCGAGTGGCGGCAGCGCGGTAGCGGTGGCGGCTCGGCTTGCTCCGGGGGGCGTCGGAACCGATACCGGAGGATCGGTGCGCGTGCCGGCTGCGTTGTGCGGGATCGTCGGCTTCCGCCCGAGCACCGGCCGGTGGTCGCAGGCCGGTATCGTGCCGATCTCGCACACGCGTGATACGCCAGGGCCCATGGCGCGCAGCGTCGCCGACTGCGCTTTGTTAGATGGCGTCGTGACGGGGGCCCCAAGCGAGGCGGCGGCGGTTCGTCTAAAGGGTCTCCGCATCGGCGTACCACGCAAGCATTTTTGGGAAAACCTTGACACCGAGCTTGGCGCCATCTGCGAAGCAGCGCTGCAGCGGCTCAAGGAGGCGGGAGCGGGATTGATAGAGATCGACATGTCGCGAGAAGCGACTTTGGATGCGGAAAGCGGCTTTCCGATCGCTCTCTACGAGATTGTCGTTGATCTCGGTGGCTATCTCGCCGACCACGGTTTGCAGCTCGATTTCACCTCACTCGCTAGACTGGCGGCGAGTCCAGACGTTAACGGAATCCTGAACAGCCTGACCGGTGAAGGCGCGGTGCCGGAGCCAGCTTATCGCGCGGCTTTGCAGAAACGCTCCGAGCTGCAGCAGACCTATCGCCTGCATTTCTCCCAACACGGAATTGCCGCGATTATATTTCCGACAACGCCCGCGCCAGCCGCGGCTATCGGTGAGGACGAGACGTTCAATCTCAACGGCAAGCCGCATCCCACCTTCGCAACGTTTGTCCGCAACACCGGTCCCGGCAGTGTAGCGGGCATTCCAGGGATCAGCTTGCCGGCAGGCATCACAGCGGCGGGTCTGCCCGTAGGCATCGAATTGTCCGGTCCGGTATCGAGCGACCGAGAGCTTCTCGCAATTGGCGCGGCCGTTGAGCGAGTGTTGCCAAAATTGCCGGCGCCGCCGGTAAGTGCCTGACCTGTCATACTGTGACTGCGACGAACACAAAGGAGACGCAAATGGCAATTGAGAAACAGGGCTTTACAAGACGAACTATCCTGGGGACGGCGGCCGCCGGTTTGGCACTCGGCGCGGCGCCCCGCCTCATTGGCCCGGCGGCTGCAGCGGACAAAGAATTCAAGATTGGGCTCTTCATCCCGCTGAGCGGGCCGGCATCTCTGTTCGGACCGAGCAGTCAAGCCTGTGCGGAACTTGCTGCCGACGAGATCAACAAGAACGGAGGCATTCTCGGCCGTCCGATCAAACTCATCGCAACCGACGCCGGCGTTCCCCCAGCCGAAAGCGCGAAATCAGCCGTTCGTCTGATGCTGGACGAGAAGGCTGATTTGTTTATCGGCATGCACGAC
Organism: uncultured Hyphomicrobiales bacterium; assembly: GCA_964459765.1. GTDB lineage: Bacteria > Pseudomonadota > Alphaproteobacteria > Rhizobiales > Xanthobacteraceae > BOG-931. The sequence continues at coordinate 3,148 of CAYWNY010000132.1, forward strand.
AGCGCCACGCGCGAGGCCATCGTTTCGACCGTCAAGGGCAAGGTCCCTTACATCTACACGCCGGTCTATGAAGGCGGCGAGTGCGACTTCAACGTCTACAGCCTCGGTGAAACGCCGAACCAGCAAGCGCGTCCGTCAATCGGCTGGCTAGCGAGCGAACATAACGCGAAGACATATTATCTAATCGGCGACGATTATGTATGGCCGCGCAAGACGAATGCCGAGGCTAAGAAGTACATTGCCGAAAACGGCGGCAGTGTCGCCGGGGAGGAATACGTTCCGTTCGGCGCCCCGAACAAATTTGAAGAGGTCGTAACGCGAATCAAATCAGCGAAGCCTGACGTGGTCGTGATCACCCTGGTTGGCGGCGACAATGTCAATTTCAACCGCACCTTCGCCGGGTTCGGATTGGACAAGGATATTGCGCGGCTCGCCTTTCTCCTCGAAGAAAACACGCTGATGGGCGTTGGTGCCGAGAGCAGCGGTAACCTCTATTCGTGCATGGGATATTTTGCCAACGATCCGTCTGCGGTCAACACTAAATTCAAGGCGGCCTATCAGGCCAAGTTCGGTGACAAGGCCCCGCAGCTGAACACGCTGGGCATCTCCTGCTACGCCGGCGTCAAAAGCGCGCACCAGCTCGTCACCAAAGCCGATGGCACCGACGGCAAGAAATGCATGGCAGCGTCGGAAGGGCTGACGTTCGAGACGGCGGCGGGGCCGGCGACGATGCACGGCCGGCAGGTTGACAAGGCGATGTTCCTTGCCGACTGCAAAGGAACGCAATTCAATGTCATAAAGACTTTCGCTGACGTGAAGAGCGGCAGCGAGTGCAAGGCCTGACCAAGACCGGGCAGAGCAGGGCAAGACCTAGCGGGACTTCACCGCCGGTGAGGAGAGGTAGGGCATGGATCCGCTGATCGTCACGCAGGCGATCAACGTCGTCTACGCCGTCAGCACCCTTGCCGTCCTGTCGCTTGGTCTTGCGGTGATCTTTGGCTTGCTGGGCGTTCTTAACATCGCGCACGGCGAGTTCATCATGATAGGCGCCTATTGTGCCTATACCGTCGAGTCGTCGGGTTGGCCCTATCTAGCGGCCGTGCCGTTGACGCTCGCCGTATGCGGGATTCTCGGCGTGGTAGTCGAGCGGGTCATGATCCGTCCGCTCTATCGGCGGCCATTCGACACGCTGGTCGCGACCTGGGGACTGAGCTTGCTGCTGCGCAAAGTCGCCGAAGCCATTTTCGGCCCCGGATTTCGCAGTCTTGCTATTCCGCTTCCCGGCACGGTGCGGCTCCTGGGCACTGAGTATCCGATCTATCGCCTGCTGCTGATTGCCGTGTCTTTGACGGTCGTGACAGGACTCGTGGTCTGGTTTGGCCGCAGCCGCACCGGCGCCAGGATTCGCGCGATGGTGAGCAATCCCGAGCTGGCGCAGGCGCAAGGCATTTCGGTGCGGCGCCTGGCAGCCGCGACTTTCATCACAGGCACGTGCCTCGGCGGATTGGGCGGCGTCATGGTGGCGCCGCTGGCGCCGGTGCAACCTTTCATGGGACTGGATTACGTGCTTCGCGCTTTTTTTGTCCTTATCGTTGGGGGGCTCGGTAGTGCAACTGGCTTGCTGTCGGGCGCCGTGGTCGTCGGTGGATTCGATAGTGTGATTTCCGCGGTGTCGAATACGACGAACGGCTATTTCGCTGTGCTGTTGTTGGCAATTTTTTTCCTGTGGTTGAGACCGCGAGGAATCGTTGCGCGCAGTTAGTCTCGCCGTCGTTATCGCGGTAATATTGCCACTGGTTCTCGGCCAGTTCTGGGCTTATCAGCTTGGGCTTTATGCGCTTTACGCCGCGGCGGCAGTTGGCGTCGGCCTGTGCTGGGGCCAAGCTGGCTTTCTCCCGCTTGGTCAGGCACTGTTCTTCGGCTTGGCGGCTTATCTTTCTGGCTTCGCTTTTATAGCTTTTCAGAACCAAATTTTCCTCGCGCTGGTAGCACTACCGTTCATCGCGCTCGCGTCCGGTTTGCTGGCCTACGGCATCGGTGCCGTCGTCTTCGGGCGCACGGGCGAAAGCGGAGCTTACTTCTCGATGATCACGCTGGCGCTATCGTTGCTGGCGTTTCAGATCGCGACGAGCTGGAATTCGGTGACTGGCGGGTTCGACGGGCTTAAGGGAATTCCCGGCCTGCCAGGCTTGGACGACTTTTCCGATGTCTACTATGTCTCGGCGGCCGTGCTGCTGGTGGTGCTTGCATTTGCCGGCTGGCTCTATATGGCGCCGATCGGCGTGCTCTGGCGGGCGTTGGCGCAGAATGAAAGGCGCCTTCAGCTTTTCGGGTTCGACACCAATCAGATTAAGTCGGTGGCGTTCGGCGTCAGCGGGTTGATGGCTGGCGTCGGCGGCGCGATCTATGCACCGCAACAGGGCATTGTAACGCCGCAACTGGTCGGCTTTGGCCTCTCTGCTGATTTGGTGATCTGGGCCGCGGTGGGAGGTCGGGCGAGCCTGCTCGGTCCCGTAATTGGCACTCTCCTTGTAGGCTCGCTTTCGGCGCAACTGCGCGACTCCTTGCCGTTTTGGGAAGTGTTGATGGCGCTGTTCTTCATCACCACCGTGCTAGTGTTCCCGCGCGGAATTGCCGGCTTGCCAGAACCACTATTGCTGCGGTTTATGAAACCGCGCTCGAGCGCCGCGGCGATTGCCGCACCGGACGGCATAGCGAAGAAATTGCCGGCCAAATTAGCGCTGCACGAGATCACCGTTCGGGTCGGGGAGGTCACCATTCTCGACCGGCTCTCGATCGAATTCGATCAAGGGGGAATTTTTTGCGTGATCGGGCCGAACGGGGCCGGCAAAACGTCCATGTTCAACGTCGTAAGCGGAGAACTCGCGGCGGCATTCGGCCAGATCGCAATCGGCAGTTCGGATGTTTTGGGCCTCCCGTCCAGTGGCGTCAGCCGCTTGGGCGTTGCCCGCAAGCTACAAATTCCCAGCGTATTCCCCGATCTTTCGATCGCCGACAACCTCGCCATTGCGCTATGGGGCGGTCGCGCTGGGATGCTGCAATTGCTTAATCCGCGTCTTCGTCGCTGGACCAGCCCGATGCTGAAAGAGCTGCAATCGCGGTATCCGTTTCTGGCGTCCGGCGCGCGTACAGCCGCCGAGTTGTCGCACGGAGAACAACAAATCCTCGAACTCGCGATGGCGCTGTTGACGGAGCCGCGCGTGCTGCTGCTTGACGAGCCTTGTGCCGGCCTTTCTCCGCACGAGACGGCGGCGGTGATGGAGATCATCCGATGGGCGGCGCAGCGGCTCGGTGGCGCCATCATCATCATTGAGCACGATATGAGCCTGGTGAAGGAGCTGGCCGAAGTCGTCTATGTACTGCACAACGGCGCATTGCTCGCCAAAGGCAACGTGGCCGCGATCCAGGCGAATCCGGATGTGCGCGCGGTCTACGTCGGAAGCGAGAAATGAGCGCCCCGAACCTGGTCTTTGACAAACTCACCGGCGGATACGGCAGCACGATTATTGTGCGTAACCTCGGCGGCCAGGTTGGCGCCGGCGAAGCGTTATGCGTGCTCGGTCGCAATGGCGTCGGCAAGAGCACGCTGATGAAACTCCTGTTCGGCCTTCTGCCGTGCCTGGGCGGAAGCATTATCCTGGACGGCAAGCCTATTCAGGCTCTCGACGCGTCCACCCGTCGGCGCGCCGGCCTCAGTTATTGTCCGCAGGATCGGCCGGTATTCGACGATTTGTCGGTCCGCGATAATCTTGTCTTGATGCGCGCGAACCGAAGGCTTGGGCCTTTTCTGCCGTATTTCGAGCGCTTCCCGATCCTTGAACGCCGCCTAACGCAGCACGCGGGCACGCTTTCCGGCGGGGAAAAGAAGATACTTTCCTTCGTCCGCGGTCTAGCCGAGGACCAACCGGTCGTCCTGATGGACGAGCCAAGCGAAGGCGTGCAGTGGGAAAATATTCTGCACATGGAAGCCTGCATCGCGGAAAAAAAGGCTGCAGGTATTGCATTCATCATCGTCGAACAGAATCTCGCTTTCGCTGAGCGTTTCGCGGATCACTATCTCATCATGGATCAAGGCCGCGCGGTGCTGCAAGGAACTCCGTCGGCAATCGACCGCGGCCGCATCCTAGCCCATCTGCACTTGTGAGACTGTGCCTGCGGCATGGTTTGCGCGACGAATGGAGGTCGGGGTCTACCGTTTTGCCGATAACGATCGCTCACGGTAGGAACCGCAACGCTTTGCAAAAAAAAGCGACGGCTTTTTACTTATACGCGTCTCTGCAGACTCGACGATAGCTCTTTTGGGCGGAGCCATTTGTCGAATGTGAAGGCGGTTTCGCGCGCGGCGTCCGCCGTTTGGCCGTAAAGGTCTTCGGCCGTGCCGACCACTTGTTTCTACTCCTTCGGCACGGGTCCGTGCATCGCCCGTAAGCCGGCCGACACCTTCCTCCACTTAACCGCTCGCGTTTTTCATTGTGGGACCGGAGCTATTGCCGGTTGGCCGATTCGGCTGTCCGGCCGCCGGTCTTGATTCAGCATGATTCATTAGCAACTACTCCGCCGGCTTCGCGACCATTTTTCCCGGATGCAAGGTGAACCAGGAAAGCGCAAAGGCGGCGAGAGCGCATAACGCGATGGTTGTCACCATAGGCAGTGCGGTGCCGTCGAAGAACCGGCTGACAAGGGCGATGATCGCCGCGCCGGTGAGCATTTGCAGGGTGCCGGCTAGTGCCGACGCCATCCCCGCAATCGGCCCGTGCTCCTCAAGTCCGAGCACCATTGTCGACGGAATGACGAGACCTAACCACGCGAAGGCTAGGAAGAGCAGCGTTATCAGGACGCCGAGATTAGTCACGCCCGCGGCAGTCGTTGCAAACAAAAGAACGGCCATCGCAGTGTAGATGGCGACGGCCGTTAGTATCACGCGGGAGACGCCGAAGCGCCCAGCGAGATGGGCGCTGAACTGGGAAGCGCCGATGAACCCGATCGCGTTGATGGCAAATGCTATACTGTATTGGGTCGGCGTCAGGCCGAAGTGATCGATGTAGATGAAGGATGAACTCGCGAGAAAGGCGAAGAAGCTCGCCATACCGAACGCACCGATGAACGTCAACGCTAGGAACCGCCGATCCCGCAGCAGGAAGCTGTAGCCCGCGAGCATGCTCCTAAGACCGCCCCCTATCCTCTGGTGGGACGGCCGCGTCTCCGGAAGGACGAGCGCCACCAGCAGGAGGCCAAGCGCTGCGGCGATCGCAATCGCGACGAACACCGCCCGCCAGCCAAAGGGCACGATGAGGGCGCTTCCGATCAGCGGCGCGAGAATAGGCGACACGCTGAAGACCAGCATAACCAATGACATTAGGCGCGTCGCTTCGAGACCGGTGTGAAGGTCGCGGATCACCGCGCGGGGAATCACCATGACAGCGGAAGCGCCGACACCCTGGATGAACCGGAAGCCAACCAGCCATCCAATGGTCGGACAAAATACGCAACCGATCGACCCGGCAACGAATAGGAATAACCCAGCGTAAAGCGGAGGCTTGCGACCGTACATGTCCGAGACCGGTCCGTATGCAATCTGGCAAATGCCGAATGCTACGAAGAACGCCGTCAGGGTTGCCTGTGTGGCGGAAGTGGAGGCATTGAGACCTGCGGAGATCGCCGGAAGCGCCGGCAAATACATGTCGATCGCGAAAGGCCCGATAGCGGTGAGAAGACCCAATACGATCGCGTTCCGAACGAAAATTGATGGCATGAGCGGAGATCACCAATTGATTGCAGTCGACTTGAGTCTAGCCAGACCACTCGCGCTAATGTGCCGAACCGAACGGCGTTACGACAGAAGATTTGGAACCCGGCCTCATCGATTCCCGCAATCGGTGCGACCGCCGCAAGCAGGTCTCACAAATGTGGCCTTCGCTATGGAAGCGCAATGCCGGCTCGTGAGAACCCTAAAACCAATGCACCGGAAAACGAAAAGCACGCCGATCGGGCGTTCCATCCCTTTGTCGAGCCGCTGCTCAGGCTAATGCGATGCCGATCTACACCACAGCAAGCGACCTTCCGACGCTGCGGATTGAAGTCGTCAGTGTCGAACGCGGCGCGGGGCCGCCAGGAGATCATTAGCTTTTTTACTGTTTGGCACGCGCGGCCGCTATGGAATGAGATCAGAACTTGATCATGTCGATTGTAGTCAACGTCGTTTTCGGCGAGATCAAAGGCGCGTTCGCGAGTGTATAGGCTGCGCTCAGTTCGGCGTAGGAATCGAGTGCCGACATGCCGTCGATCGGCACGATCACGTTCATGCCCCGCAATGCCGCGCCCGCGGCGGTGAATAGCACTGCGCCGTTCGCAGCAGTCCCAGTGACGATCACGGTCTGAATGCCCTTGTCCTTGAGAATCTTCTCAAGCTCAGTGCCGAGAAACTTGTCAGGACCGGACATGACCGATGGTTCCCCCGCACTAGGCGCCACGTCCTTGATGACGTCAGCAGTCGTTGAATTGTGAATGAGGCTATAAATGACTGGCACCTTGGCTGCGCGCGCCTCACCGAGGAGCTTCTGCATCACCGGGATGCTGGCAAGACATCGGGGCCTCTTGCCGCAGTTTTGATTCATAAAATCGAGCATTAATAGCGCCGTTGTCTTTGGATCGATGGTCACCGGCTTCAATTCCGGCGCTTCAGGTAGCTTCACGTTCGTCCACTCGTCGACGATAGTTTGCGCTTCTGCAGGGGCAGCGGCGATCGCAAGCGGCGTCAGCGCGCAAAGTAACAGCGAATCGTTGCAGAAAATGTCAGTTTTGCCGTCATATCCACTCCACCTGATAGCCGTCCATGGGTAAGTCTCGTGATGCCGCCTCGTTCGACTTGATGCAGACTTAAACGAGCGTGGATTTCTCGTTTCCAGCAAGAGCATTTTGAGCTCCGCACGTGGCGCGAAAGGTGAAAACGTATTCCGATAGTCGAAAACTCTTCAGGCAAATCAATGGGCCTGAAGACAGGTTTCAACTCCGTCCGTTCGACTTGTCTCTGGGGAAGCTCAGCGCAGGGGAATGGCAAAAATCCAATATCAGCGCCTCCCCAACTCGGCGCTGAGTGGTCGCGCCCTGGTGGCCGCAAGCGGTGCCGCGGGCGCTCCGATTCGTTTTGCGGCGCCGCGTGCATTTAGTTGCGTTGCGCAGTCCAAACTCCCGAACAGTTCTCATTGTTTATTCGCGCTCTCCACGAGCCCGCTCCGGTCCCGCGCGTAAGGCGTCCAGCGCCTGAACCGCGGATCGCATCTGTGGATACGGTCATCGATATTGATCCATTCGGCGTGACGCGACCGTTGTAATTGTCTCCCCCGCCGGCGAAACGGACCATGCCATTGGAAACTTCACCATCAAGGCGATAGGTCGGGTAACAGTGTCCGGCACGCGTTGCGAATACAACGGACCAATTGCCATCGAAAGCAGTCG
>CAYWNY010000133.1:0-10600 GCA_964459765.1 uncultured Hyphomicrobiales bacterium
GCCGCGCTTTCGTCAAGGAAGCGGCGGAGAAATTCGGCGACCAATGCATCGTGGTGGCGATCGACGCCAAGAAGGTGTCGCAGCCGGCGGAGGGGGACCGCTGGGAAATCTTCACGCATGGCGGACGCCACCCGACCGGCCTCGACGCCATCGACTATGCGCGCGAAGTGGCGGCGCTCGGCGCCGGCGAAATCCTGCTCACCTCCATGGACCGCGACGGCACGCGGCGGGGTTTCGACATCGCATTAACGCGTGCGGTGGCGGATGCGGTCCCGGTTCCGGTGATCGCTTCGGGCGGCGTCGGCAATCTCGATCATCTGGTCGAGGGGATTCGCGACGGCCACGCCAGCGCCGTGCTTGCCGCATCGATCTTTCATTTCGGCGAGTATTCGGTGCGCGACGCCAAGGCGTTCATGGCGCGCGCCGGCTTGCCGGTGCGGCTCGATCCTTGAGCGGTTCCGTGCCGGGTCGAGTGACGGCCCTCGGCGCGCGATGCATCTTAAATCGGCGACGGATGCGCATTACGGACACTCCCCGTCGCGGTGGGGAGATGCTAAGTAACGGTCAAGGACCGTCATGAGCTTCACTCTCTACGACTTGGAAAAGCGGGTAGAGGATCGCGCCAAAGCCGATCCCGGCGCCTCCTATACGCGAACGCTGGTCGATAGGGGCGTCGCGCACTGCGCCAAAAAACTCGGCGAAGAAGCGGTCGAAGTCGCGATCGCCGCCATCGCCGAGGAGCGCGACCGCGTCGTCGCGGAGACCGCCGATCTGTTCTACCATCTGCTTGTGGTGCTGCACGCGCGCGGCATTTCGCTGGCCGAAGTCGAAGCCGAACTCGGCGCCCGCACGCGCCAAACCGGTCTCGACGAGAAAGCCGCGCGCAAGGGCGGTTGAGGTCGGCATGGAGCAGCGCACCGAGTCGGACGTCTCGCCGTACCGCATATTTTCCCGGTGCGAATGGGCGAGCTTGCGGGCCGATACGGCGATGACGCTCGAGCCGTCGGAGGTGGAGCGGCTGCATTCCGTACATGACCGCCTCGACATTTCCGAAGTCGAAGAGATTTACCTGCCGCTGTCGCGGTTATTGTCGCTGTACGTCGCCGCGACGCAGCGGCTGTTTCGCGCCCAGCAAGGCTTCCTCGGCACCGAGGATGCCAAGATGCCGTACATCATCGGCGTGGGCGGCTCGGTCGCGGTCGGCAAGTCGACCACCGCCCGCGTGCTGCAGGCGCTATTGGCGCGCTGGCCGAACGTGCCGAAAGTCGATCTCATCACCACTGACGGCTTTTTGTTTCCCAACGCCGTGCTCGAGCGTGAAGGCCTGATGGACAAAAAAGGCTTTCCCGAAAGCTACGATCTGCCGGCGCTGCTGCGATTCTTGTCCGACATCAAAGCCGGACGCCGCCCGGTGCGCGCCCCGGTCTATTCGCATCTGATCTACGACGTCATTCCCAACCAATGGATCGAGATCGACCGGCCGGAAATCCTCATCGTCGAGGGTCTCAACGTGCTGCAGGCAGGACGCCTGCCCAAGGACGGCAAAGCGGTTCCGTTTGTGTCCGATTTCTTCGATTTCTCAATCTATCTCGACGCCGACGAAGCGGTGCTGTTGGCTTGGTACGTCAATCGCTTTTTGACATTGCGCGGCACTGCGTTCGCCGATGCGAAATCCTACTTTCATCGCTACGCCAAATTGTCGGACGACGAAGCGGCCGCCACCGCCACGTCGATCTGGACCCGCATCAATCTCGTCAATCTGCGCGAAAATATTTTGCCGACGCGGCCGCGCGCCGACCTCATCCTGACCAAGGGTGAGAGTCACGAGATCGAGGAAGTAGCGCTGCGCCGCCTCTAGGGGCGCGCGTTTAAGCCGCGAGCGCCGCGCTCGCCGAAGCGGCAAGCGCCGCCGCCAGCCGCTCGCGGTCGAGCGGCTTGATCAAAAAGCCGTCCATGCCGGCAGTGAGGCAGATTTCGCGATCGTCGATGGACGCGTTGGCCGTGAGCGCCAGGATCGGCGTGCGCGGTGCGCCGGTCTCTGTCTCGATTTGGCGGATCCGCCGCGTTGCGTCGAGGCCGTCCATCCCCGGCATGTGCAGATCCATGAGCACATGATCGAATGGCGCGCCGGCGGCGCGCGCCGCGAGCCAGCATTCGACCGCCGCATCGCCGGTCCCGGCCATGATCGGATGGTGGCCGAGCTTGACCAAAAGCGCGCGCGCTAAAAGCGCGTTGATCTCGTTGTCCTCGGCGACCAGGATCGAAAGCCCGCCGCCGGCGCGGACCTTGCTCCGTGCCTCGACGGTTTCCTCGGCGGCGCTCGGGTCAAATCCGTCATCGCTGGCGAGGCGCGCGGCGAGCGAAACCGGACGTACCGGCTTGATCAGATAGCCGGTGAAACCCGCGTCCTTCAGCGCCGGAAGCTCATGCCGCATCGCCGGCGTGATCATGACGATGCGCCGCGGGATCGCGGCGGCCAAGCGCGCGAGCGCTTCGCTCGCCGCCATGCCAAGCGTGTGATCGACGAAAACGGCGCTCCACATTTGCTCGGGCACCAAGGCCGCGGCGACGCGATCATCGGGAACGACCGTGGTGCGCGCGCCCCAGCGGTGCAGCCGCCGCGCGATCAATGACGCCTCGATCGCGGCGGTGGCGACGATCAAAATATTGCTGCCTGCAAGGTCGGGCGAGTTGACCGCGGGCGCGTCGGCTTCGTCGGCGCGCGGCAGCGCAACGGTCACGCGAAAGGTCGAGCCCTTGCCGGCCGCGCTCTCGACCGCGATCGCGCCGCCCATGCTTTCGACGATTTTGTTGGAGATCGTCAGGCCAAGGCCGCTGCCGCTGAATTGCCGGGTCGAGCTGCCGTCGGCCTGCTCGAATTCCAGGAAGATGCGCGCCTGGTCCTGTTGCGAAATGCCGATGCCGGTGTCGTGTACGGCGATGACGATGGTATCGGGCTTCTGGCCGGGCTCGACGATGATCGATACGCCGCCTTGTTCGGTGAATTTGATGGCATTGCCGGCGAGATTGAACAGCACCTGACGCAAGCGCACCGCGTCGCCGACGACGCGCGCCGGCAGCCGTTCATCGACGTAGCCGCAGATTTCGAGGCCCTTGGCTTGGGCGCGAGGCCCGAGCAGCTCGACCACCTCTTCGACGAAAGCGGCAAGCGGGAGCGGCCGCGCCGCGAGGTCGACCCGGCCGGCCTCGATCTTGGAGAAATCGAGCACCTCCTCGATCAGCGACAACAAGGTGTCGCCGGAGGTCTTCATCGCTTTCAGATAGGTCGACTGCTCGGCGGTGAGCGCGGTATCGCTCAATAGGTCCGCCATGCCGAGAATGCCGTTGAGCGGGGTGCGGATTTCATGGGAGACCATGGTGAGGAAGCGCGACTTGGCGCGATTAGCGGCTTCTGCTTGATCGCGCGCCACGGCCAGCGCCCGTTCAGCGATGACGCGATCGGTCACGTCGCGGCCGACACTTTGCATTTCGCTAGCGCCGTCGGTACGCACCGTCACCTCGCGCCAGGCGATCCAGCGGCTGCCGTCGGCGGCGGTGATTTTTTGATCGTAAGCGCGGGCGCCGTCGGCCAAGAGCTTGGGCTCGCCTTGCTCCTCGACCGACGGTCCGTAATCGCTGCCGAGGAGCTCGTCGCGGGATTTACCGGCAAGCGCGCAATAGGCGTCGTTGACATAGGTGATGGCGCCGTCGCCGTTGCGGCGCACGATCAGATCGTCCTGCGCTTCCAGGAAGGTTGCCGTGCGCTCTTGCGCCTCGCGCATCTCCCAGTTCCGGTCGGCCGCCTCGTCGAGACGGGTCTCGAACTGGCGCAACTCGGACTTCATTTGGCGAATGCGCGAAATGAGGAGGCCCATTGCTCCGCAGGCGGCGCCGAACAGTGACGCGACGCCGATGGCGAACATATATGGGTCGTAATGCGCCGCCGGCGACGTCGCGCCGGCGAGGAAACCGAAGGCAACGGCAAACGACATGGTCGTGATGACGATCGAACGGACAATCAGCGAGCGGGCCCGGCGGGTGATGATGGCGGGCTTGGTGAGGGGGCGCCGGGGCATGGTCCCTTTTCCGCTCGGCAGGAGCGCGCGGCCTGTCGCTTGCCAGCCGCGTTACGGCTTGTGTTATCGATGCAGTGAAGCGGATTTTGTCCTATGAACCTTGCGCATCCCTTGCCTTCTGTAAGAACGATTGGAGCAAGGGTTGATGCTTTGTTAACATTGCGCCGTGGTAGACACGGGCAGCTTGAAACCGCGACCCGCGGCCGGGAGATCGTCAATGGATAAGGTCATCAGTCCGAAGCGCTCGGGCGGAAAGTCGGCGGCGCCGACGCGCGAGGAGGCGGAACTGGCGGTGCGCACGCTCATCCGCTGGGCCGGCGACGACCCGGACCGGGAAGGGCTGCTCGCGACGCCTTCGCGCGTGGTGCGCGCTTACGAGGAATGGTTTTCCGGCTATCAGGACCACCCGCGCGACTATCTCAAGCGCACCTTCGAGGAGACCGGCGGCTACGACGAGGTCGTGGTGCTGCGCGACATCCGCTTCGAATCGCACTGCGAGCACCACATGGCGCCGATCATCGGGCGTGTGCATATCGGCTATCTGCCGCGCAACCGCGTGGTCGGCATTTCCAAGCTGGCGCGGCTGGTCGACGTCTATGCGCGGCGTCTGCAAATCCAGGAGAAGATGACCGCCGAAATCGCCTCATGTCTTGACGAAGTGCTCAAGCCCCACGGCGTCGCCGTGGTGACCGAAGCGACGCACCAATGCATGACCACGCGCGGCATCCACAAGACCGGCGTCAGCATGGTAACGAGCCGCATGCTCGGCGTTTTCCGCGATCATGCCGAAACGCGGCACGAGTTCTTGTCGGCGATCGGCATGCGCGGGGCGATCAACGTCGCCAGCGGGTCGTGATAAATACGTTCCGGAAAAGATCGAAACGCGTTAAGCCGCGCGCCTGATCTCGTCGGTGAGCGCGCGGTAGGACAACGCTTCGGCAAGGTGCAGGCGGCCGATCTTGTCGGCGCCATCGAGGTCGGCGAGCGTGCGGGCGACGCGCAGCACGCGATGATAGCCGCGCGCCGTGAGCCGCATGGCGTCGGCGGCTTCGCGCAACAACGAAAACCCGCTGCCGTCGGGCCGCGCCACGTCTTCCAGCACCGCGCCGGACGCCGCCGCATTGGTATGAACATGCGGCAGACCGATGGCTGCATAACGCGCCGCCTGCCGTTCGCGCGCCTGCGCCACACGCTCGGCGACTTCGCGGCTGCCTTCGGCCGGCGGCGGCAGGATGAGATCGGCGGCCGTCATCGCCGGCACCTCGATATGAAGGTCGATGCGATCGAGCAGCGGGCCGGAGATGCGCGCCTGATAATCGGCGGTACATCGTGTGTTGGGACCGCGGCGGCAGCTAAAGCCCGGATCGTTGGCATGGCCGCAGCGGCACGGATTCAGCGCCGCCACCAGCATGAAGCGCGCCGGGTAAGTGACGCGATGATTGGCGCGCGAGATCAAGACTCCACCGGTCTCGAGCGGCTGCCGCAGCGAGTCGAGCGCTTGCGGCGTGAATTCCGGGAGCTCGTCGAGAAACAGCACGCCGTGATGGGCGAGCGAAATTTCGCCGGGGCCGCGCATGCAGGCCGCCGCCGAACCGGCGCCGGCATGCTGGCGGAATGATGCGGGGCACGGAATGGCCGCCGATTGGTGAGCGCGCCGCCTTCGATAATGCCGGCGGCCGAAGCCACCATGGAAACTTCGAGGGAGCTCGGCCGGCGCCAGCGGCGGCAGAATGGACGGCAGTCGCGCCGCCAGCATCGATTTGCCGGCGCCGGCGGTCCGACCATCAACAGGTTATGACCACCGGCGGCGGCCACCTCGAGTGCGCGCTTGGCGGTTTCCTGGCCCTTGATGTCGGCAAGGTCGAGGAACGTGCCTTTGGCTTCGAGGATTTTGGGCTGCGGCCGCGACAGCACCTGCGTGCCCTTGAAGTGATTGGCGAGCTGGATCAGCGGGGATGCCGCGACAATCTCGATATCCGGGCTCGCCCAAGCGGCTTCCGGTCCGCAAACCGCCGGGCAGATCAAACCCTCGCCGCGGGCATTGGCGCCGATGGCGGCGGGCAGCACGCCGGCAACCGGGGCAATCGAACCGTCGAGGCCGAGTTCGCCCAAGACCGCAAAACCGGACAAGGCATCGTGCGGAATGGCGCCGATGGCCGCCATCAGGCCGAGCGCGATCGGCAGGTCGCAGTGGCTGCCTTCCTTGGGCAGATCGGCGGGCGCGAGGTTGATGGTGATGCGGCGCCGGCAAAGCGAGCCCTGAGGCGATCATCGCCGAACGCACCCGTTCGCGTGCTTCGGAGACGGCCTTATCCGGCAAGCCGACGATGGTGAAGGCCGGCATCCCCTGCGCTACCTGTACCTGGACGTCGACTGGCTGACTTAAGAACATTTAGAGAACAGATTACGGGCAGGTGCGACTTTAGCGGTTTGCGGCGGCCAGAAGCTCGCGGTGGACGGCCCCGAGGATTTCATCCGACAGAGGAGCGTCACCAACGGCGCGAGACAGCGTCAAGGCGCCGACCAAGCCGGCCATGGCCGCGACCGCCTTACGCCGCCGCGCCGCTTTTGTGCGGCCCGGCACCGATTGCGCAAGAATGTCGATGAGTGCTTCGACGCCGTGTCCGTACGCGTCCTTCACGACCTTGCCGCTTCGCGCCGCGTCGTTGCCAAGCGCGGCGAAGGCGCAACCGCGGCCCGGATCGTCGCGATGGCGCGGCGTTAGATAGTGATCGAGCAGCGCCGCGTAAGGCCGATCAGGGGTACCGTCGGCGACGCGCCGCCAGTTCTCCGCGGCGCGGTTCGCGCTGCGCCCGGTCGCTTGCGCGACGAGATCGTCCTTAGAGGCGAAGTGGCCATAGAAGCCGCCGTGCGTCAGGTCGGCCGCCTTCATGATGTCGGCGACGCCGATGCCGTCGAAACCTTTGGCGCGAAACAGCGCCGCCGCCGCATCGATGACGCGCTCGCGGTTGGCGGCAGCTTGCTCTCTGCTCACTTTCATCGGCAGCCTCGTTTGCCGGCGCTCGATCGACTTCGGACGCGCAACGCAGCCATGCGGTCCGGCCGAGGCGCCCTTGACAGTTTATATGATGATCGTCATCAATAGGCAAGATCGTTCTCAAGACCGTTCCAAGGGCGCGTGCCGCCGACACTGGAATTGATGAGCATGCTGTCCACCGGGCTCGCCGCATTCCTTGCTCGCCGCAACATCCACTACGGCTGGGTCATCGCGGCCGTCACGTTCCTCACCATGCTGGTGACCGCGGGCGCCATGGGCGCGCCCGGCGTGCTCATCGTGCCGCTGGAGCGCGAATTCGGCTGGGACAACGCGCAGATTTCCTCGGCACTGGCGCTGCGGCTGTTGTTGTTCGGGTTGTTCGGTCCGTTTGCCGCCGCGTTCATGAATCGGTTCGGCTTGCGCCGGGTGATGATCGCCGCTGCGGTGCTCATTATCGCCGGCCTGCTCGCCTCGCTCGCGATGACGCAGGTGTGGCAGCTCATCGTGCTGTGGGGCTTTGTGGTCGGCATCGGCACGGGGCTGACCGCCATCGTGCTCGCCGCCACGGTGGCGACGCGCTGGTTCACCGCACGGCGCGGCCTCGTGGTCGGCCTCCTCTCCGCCAGCAGCGCCACCGGCCAGCTGGTGTTTCTGCCGCTGATCGCCTCGCTCACCGATCATCTCGGCTGGCGCATGGCGCTGATCTTCGTTTGCGGTTTTCTCGCCATCGGCGCGACGATCGCGTTTTTGCTGATGCGCGACCGGCCGAGCGATGTCGGCCTGCCGCCCTACGGCGAGACAGCGATTGTGCCGGCTCCGCCCGCCATCAGCCTTGTGTCCATGCTGGCGTCGCCGCTCGTGACCTTGCGCGATGTCGCCGGCGTGCCGCTGTTCTGGGTGCTGTTCGCGACTTTCTTCATTTGCGGCTGCAGCACCAACGGGCTCATCCAGACGCATTTCATCACCTTGTGCGGTGACTATGGCCTGCCGGCGGTGACGGCGGCGGGCATGCTAGCGGTGATCGGCGTGTTCGATTTCTTCGGCACCATCGGCTCCGGATGGTTGTCCGACCGCTTCGACAATCGCTGGCTGTTGTTCTGGTATTACGGACTGCGCGGGCTGTCGCTGTTGTATCTGCCGTTCACGGCCTTCACCTTCTACGGCCTGTCGCTGTTCGCCGTGTTCTACGGCCTCGATTGGATCGCGACCGTACCGCCGACGGTCAAACTCACCGCCGACCGCTTCGGCCGCGACCGCGCCGGCATCGTGTTCGGCTGGGTGTTTGCCGGCCACCAGATAGGCGCGGCGACCGCCGCTTACGGCGCCGGCTTCTCGCGCACCGAGTTTGCCAGCTATCTGCCGGCCTTCTTCATCGCCGGCGCGCTTTGCCTCATCGCTGCCGCGCTGGTGATGACCATCGCTAAGCCTGCGGGATTGGGCGCAGCGGCACCGGTGCCCGCGCCGGCGCGCGGATAGGCTCGCGTTAGCGGCTACTGATCTCGTACACTGTGATCAGTCGGCACAGGCCGGGTGATCGTGATGAAAATATTTGGCCGACGGATTCATGCCACTCGATCGGCGTTTCGCGGCGTCGCGCCGTTTCGCGGCGTCGCGCTCTTGGCATTGCTGGCGGCTCCCGTCCATGCCCAGACAGCGGCGCCTGGCGGTGCGATCTGGACCGTACCTGAAGTCGGTGCGCTGCCCGACGATGATTATGGCCGGCTGGTGCGCCAAGGCCGCGATCTCGTCACCGCGACTTATGCCCATATCGGGCCACAGGTGAGCGATCCCGCCAAGCGCTACGCCGGCAACAATCTGGCGTGCGGCGATTGTCACCTCGAAGCCGGAACCAAAAAATTCGGCTTGCCGATCTTCGGTCTCTACAACCAATTCCCGCATTACAGCGCGCGGGCGGGCGAAGAGATCACCGTCGAAGACCGCGTCAATGCCTGCATGACCCGCAGCCTCAACGGCCGCGCTCTGCCGGTCGACGCGCCGCAAATGCAAGCCTTCGTCGCCTACATCAAATTTCTGTCGACCGGAGTGCCGCCGAAGGAACGGCTTCCCGGCCTGGGCGCCGGCAACATTCCCGAACTGCATCGCGCCGCCGATCCGGCGCGCGGCCGCACCATTTATCTCGCGCAGTGCCAAGGCTGCCACAATACCGACGGCTCGGGCATTCTTCGCAGCCTGCCGACCACCGATCTCGGCTACATCGTGCCGCCATTGTGGGGGCCGCAATCCTTCAACGACGGCGCCGGCATGAACCGTCTGATCACGGCGGCGAATTTCGTTCATTCCAACATGCCGCAAGGCGCGGATTATCTAAATCCCGTGCTGTCGGTTGCCGACGCCTGGGACGTCGCCGCCTTTGTCGTGTCGCAGCCGCGGCCGCACAAAGAGGGGCTGGACAAGGATTTTCCCGATCTGGCGCTCAAACCGGTCGATACGCCCTATGCGCCGTATCTCGACCACTTCAGCGCGGAGCAGCACAAATACGGCCCGTACGCGCCGATCCGCGCGGCGCTGGAGCGGCTGAAATCGGAAGATCGTGCGGCGAAGCAGCCGCACTAACGGGCGGCGCGCTTTTCCTCGATCTTCTCCCAGATCAGCGCCGCGATATCGGCGCCGCCGAGATTCTTGATCGCGCGGATGCCGGTCGGCGACGTGACGTTGATCTCGGTGAGGAAACCGTCGATCACGTCGATGCCGACAAAGAGCAGGCCGCGCTCGCGCAAAGCCGGTCCGAGGCGCTCGCAGATATGGCGCTCGCGCGCGCTGAGTTCGGTCGCTTTGGGGACCCCGCCGCGCACCATGTTGGAGCGCAGATCGTCGGGCGCCGGCACGCGGTTGACGGCGCCGGCGAACGCGCCGTCGACCAGGATGATGCGCTTGTCGCCGTCTTTCACGGCGGGCAGGAATTTCTGCACCACCCACTGCTCGCGGAACATGGTGGTGAAGAGATCGTAGAGCGAACCGAAATTGAGGTCCTCGCGGCCGACGCGGAACACCGCCTCGCCGCCTTTGCCGTACAGCGGCTTCATGACGATGTCGCCGTGCTCGGCGCGGAACGCCTTGATGGCGGCGAGATCGCGGGTCAACAGCGTCGGCGGCATCAAATCGGGAAATTCGGTGACGAAGATTTTTTCCGGCGCGTTGCGCACATGCGCGGGATCGTTGACCACGAGCGTCTTCGGATGAATGCGCTCCAGCATGTGGGTCGTGGAGATGTAAGCGAGATCAAACGGCGGATCCTGGCGCAGTAGCACCACGTCAAACGCCGAAAGGTCGGCCGGATGCGGCTCGTCGAGGGTGAAGTGGTCGCTGACGGTGTCGCGCACTTTGAGCGACGCCACCGAAGCGGTGACTTTGCTGCCGGACAAGGAAAGCCGGTCCGGCGTGTAATAGGAGAGGGGATGGCCGCGCCGCTGGGCCTCCAGGAGCAGTGCGAAGGTCGAATCGCCGCGGATGTTGATCCGCTCGATCGGGTCCATTTGTACGGCGACGTTCAACGGCATGACGGTTG
>CAYWNY010000134.1:0-10551 GCA_964459765.1 uncultured Hyphomicrobiales bacterium
CACCCGCACGAGCTTCGGAGAATACGCTTGGCTCCTTCCGCAGTGCGACGTGACGCGATTGGCGCAAAGCGGCCTCGCCAACCGTGCTGGCAAATGTCTGCTTTAAAGGGGAGGAGCGGATGGCCCAGCTACGCCGCTTTTTTCTTCGCGCGCCGCGGCACGAATTCAAGCGCGCTGTCATCGACCTTGCCGAAGCGCAGGCTGAATGTGTCCAGAACGTAATTCTGATGGAGTTTCCACGGCCTCTTCGAACCTTGCCGCGGCAATTGGTCGATGACGCGCTGGATATAGCCGGACGAGAAGTCAAGCCAAGGCTCGGTCGTAACCGCAGGATCGCGACGCAGGATGCAGGCGACATAATCGTGCCGGTCCATGTAATTGATGAGCCTGCTCACGTAAGCGCAAATTAAGTTGGACTTCAGCGTCCACGACGCGTTCGTGTAACCGAACACGCTGGCGAGGTTCGGCACGTCGCTGAACAAGGTGCCCTTGAAATTCATCGTTTCGGCAAAATTGACTGGCCTGCCGTCGACGGCGACGCTAATGCCGCCGAGGATTTGCAGTTTCAGGCCGGTGGCGGTGACGATGATATCGGCGGCAAGTTCGCGGCCCGAACGTAAGCGGATGCCGGTTTCGGTGAAGGTCTCGATCTGATCGGTGACCACCTCGGCTTTGCCGGCTTTGATGGCATCGAAGAAATCGGCGTCCGGCGCGATGCAAAGCCGCTGTTCCCACGGATTGTAGTGCGGCGTGAAATGGGTCGCGATGTCGTAGTCGTCGCCGAGCAATTGCCGGTTTTGCCCGGCGATCATCTTCTTGGCAGCGTCGGGTTTGCGCCGGCACAGGCTGTAGAAATGAAGGCCGAGGAGCACATTGCGCCAGCGCGCGATGGTGAAGGCTACTCCCACCGGCAGGAAACGCCGCAGCCAATTGGCAAGTTTGTCCTGCGATGGGAGCGAAATCACGTAGGTCGGAGAACGCTGCAGCATGGTCACATGCGCCGCGGTTTGGGCGACGACCGGGATGATTGTCACAGCGGTCGCGCCACTGCCGATCACCACCACGCGTTTGCCGGCATAATCGAGGTCTTGCGGCCAAAGCTGCGGGTGGATGACGCGGCCGCGAAACCTCTCGACGCCGGCGAATTGCGGCGTATAGCCTTCGGCATAGTCGTAATAACAGTTGCAGCAGAACAGGAAATTGCACGATAGGCGAACCGGCTCGCGCTCCGCTCCACGTTCGGCTTCAAGCGTCCATTTCGCCTCGGCCGATGACCACGAGGCACCGATGACCCGGTGATGGAAGCGAATCTTGCGGTCTATGCCGTATGCCTGCGCGGTCTCGCGGATATAGCTGCGGATCGATTCGCCGAGCGCGATGGCGGTCGGCGATTGCCAGGGGCGAAACGAATAGCCGAACATATACATGTCCGAGTCGGAGCGGATGCCGGGATAGCGGAATAGATCCCAGGTGCCGCCGACAGCGTCGCGATTTTCGAGAATGACGTGAGACTTGCCGACGTAAGACTTGCCGCGGCAATGCGTCTGGATGTGGTAAGCGGCGTCGATCCCAGACAGGCCGCTGCCGACGATGATGACGTCGAAGTGCTCTTCCGTCATGCTTCGTATGTCACATTTATTTTGACGTCACGTTTCTTTTATGTCGGGTTTTGGTGTCACGTAGCTACGTCGTGCTTCGGCGTCATACATGTGACGTCAGGCGTCCAGCATCACATACTGCGTCATTGTTCGGTCATTTTGTTGATAGGCGCGGCTGTCTGCGCGGCGCGCGCTGCGGCGCGCTGCGCCATGCGTTTGATGAAGGCTGCCGAACGCTCGGCGGACGAAATCAGGATCATATGCCCGCCGCCTTCGATCAGTTCGAGATCGAGCCCGGACACCTTGGCGGCCATGGTGGCGCCGTGCTTGGCGGCGTCGAGCAGGCGGTCGGCCGTGCCGTACAGCACCCCGACCGGCATTTTCAGCTCGTGGTAGCGCCGATGCATGGCCAACAAGTCGCCGTTGGCCGCCACCAGGTCACGTGACGCATTGATGAAGCTCTTCGGCCGCAAATTTAACAATCCGCCGCCGCGCGTCCGGTAATCGGGCGCGACCGGATCGGGGCCGAAGGCCACGTCGAGCACAAGATCGCGGTTGACCATCGACAATGGAACCGCCGACGTCCAGGCGACCAACCAGCGCAACAACGGCGATCCAATGGCCAGTCCCCGTAACAACGGCGGCATCTCCTCTTGCGGATGGGTCAGCGGCGCCAGCAATGCCAATCCCGCGACTTGCTCGGGATGGTTTAAGGCAAGCGCCAACGCAATCGCGCCGCCCAAAGAATGGCCAACGACCAGTGGCTGCTCGACCCCGATCGCCTCGATGAAGCGGGCGATGGTCCGCGCCTGTGCGCTGATCGCGGCCGAGGCTTGCGCCGGCCGTGTCGAATAGCCGCTGCCCGGGCGATCCAGAATGATCACCCGGTGCTCGGTCTTAAGTCGTTCGAGCAGCGAGTGCGTGAAGACCCGCATCTGGCCGGCCAAGCCGTGAATAAGCACGAGCGGCGGCCCGGACCCCTCGTCAAGGTAATGCAGCGTCGTGCCGTCGACGTCGATGAAGCGCCCGGGCGGCGGCAGCCTCTTCTCGACCCGGCGCGCCGTCCACACCGAAAATAAGGCCGTTGCGATGCTGACCAGAACGAGCAGCGCTGCGGCAACCCCGACGGTCCATGCTATCACTGCCATAGCAGCCTCTCGTGCGCGGGCGTGATGAAGCCCGGCCCAGTCCGTGTGCGATTATACTCAGCGTTTGAATGACGGCCCAAGGAGATTCCAGTAGCTGACCGGCATCAACCGCTCAATCAGCGCCATCTTTTTGGCATCCGAACCGACCAGAACCCGCGCTTTGCGTCGTTCGATGCCCTTAACGATCGTCTCGCCGGCGACGGCCGGCGAAAGTTTGAGGAATGCCTCGAACGATTTGCGCTTTTTTTCATCTTCTTCCGGCGTGTTGGTTTTCGGCATGCGCGAATTTTTCACGATCGAGGTCGTGATGCCGCCGGGATGGACGACGGTGACGCCGATCTGCGTTTTTTTTAGCTCATGGCGCAGCGACTCGGAAAACCCCCGCACCGCGAATTTGCTCGCCGCGTAAGCGGTGTTTCCCGGCGGCGCGATGATGCCGAAAACACTCGAAATATTGACGATGCGCGCCTCGTCGCTGTTGTGCAGTAGTGGCAGGAACGCGCGCGTCATCCGCACGACACCCCAGAAATTGATCGCAAACAGCCACTCGAAATCGTCTTCGGCGACCTGCTCGAAGGTGCCGCCGAGCGCCACGCCGGCGTTGTTCACCAAGAGGTCGACGCCTTGATGTTCGCCCGTCACGCGCGCCGGAAAGTCGGCGACCGCAACGCGATCCGAAACGTCGAGACGATGCCGGCTGATGTGCAGCTTCGGTGCGGCAATCTCGGCGGCAGTCTGCGCAAGTCCCGCGTCGTCGATGTCGGCAAGCGCCAGATGACAGCCGCGGCGGGCCAATGACGCGGCGATCGCGCGGCCGATGCCGCCGCCGGCCCCGGTGACGACGGCGGTGCGCCCGGCAAGCTTCAGCAAGCTCTCTGTCTCATACGAACGCACATGCGGGGGTAATGGAGCGGATTTTTCCGACAGACTTAACGGACAATTCACGGCCGGAAACCCGTTAAAGTCAAGCTCGGCAGACTTCGGCGCTGTTGCCACGCCGTATCCGCGCTCATCTGCCGCGAGCAGCCCCGACCCATCGCGCGATGGGGCGCAACCAAAGAAGGTTTAGGAACCGTGAAACGCACTGTTTTGCGCGCTCGATAAACCGAATTTTCAGGTCTAAACGCTAACGCTGGAGATCGGCGGCAAAAGTGAACCGCAGGAACCCCCGATGCGCGTGACTCAATTGTCATGGAGCGAGAACGCCGGCTGGCTGTCGGCTCCCGCCGATCACAGTAACGCCGACCTGGTTTTTTTCTTCGGCACGCGGCCGGCGCTGGCTTGTGGTGAGCGCTATCGAGAACTGCGCGGCATGTTTCCCGACGCTCGCATTCTCGGCTGCAGCACTGGCGGTCAAATCCGCAACGAGGACATCATCGACGACGAAATCGCCGCGGCCGCCATCCGATTCAATGCGACACAGCTGCGGGTGACCTGCGAACCGGCGGCGACGCCGGAAGGCTCGCGCGCCTGCGGCGCGGCGATCGGCAAGGCTTTGGCGGCCCCCGATCTGACGGGCGTCTTCGTTCTATCCGATGGCCTTAACGTCAACGGCAGCGAACTCGTTGCCGGCATTATCGGAGCAGTCGGCGAACGGGTTGCTGTTACCGGTGGGCTGGCCGGCGATGGCGCCGACTTCCAGGAAACGTTGGTCGGCGCCGACTGCGCGCCGCGCAAGCACCTGGTCGCCGCAGTTGGCTTTTACGGTCCGGCGGTCCGCATCGGCCACGGCAGCGCCGGCGGCTGGGACGAGTTCGGCCCCCGCCGCCGCATGACTCGCTCCCGCGGCAACGTGCTGTTCGAGTGCGATGGCGAACCGGCGCTTAATCCTATGAGCGCTATTTGGGTCCGGAAGAAGCCAAGGGCCTGCCCGGCTCGGGCCTGTTGTTCCCGCTGCGCATCTTCGATCCCGAACGCCCGGATCATGACATCGTGCGCACGATTCTCGCCGTCGATCGCAACGCGCGCCGATGACGTTTGCCGGCGACGTGCCGGAAGGCTGGACGGCGCAGTTGATGCGCGGCAACTTCGACCGGCTGGCAGCCGTTGCCGCCCAAGCCGCGCGACAAGCCGCCGAAGCCGGCGGCGAAAAGCGCGCCGGCGATCAGGTCGCCATCCTCGTGAGCTGCATCGGTCGTCGCCTGCTGATGGGTCAGCATATCGCCGATGAACTCGAGGCAGCCCGCGCCGAATTCGGACCGCAGGTGCCGCAACTCGGCTTCTATTCCTACGGAGAAATCTCGCCGCATCGCGTGTCCGGTGTCTGTGAACTGCATAACCAGACCATGACCGTCACCACGATTGCGGAGGCTGCGGAATACGCCGTTGCATAAGCTTCTCGCCAGACAGCTTGCGAAAGCGGCGAAGGGCTCTGGCGAGTTCGATCTGCAGGCATTGCTCACGCTCGTGTCCGAGGCGTACGAGAAATCGGACAGCGACCGCCAACGCACCGACCGCTCGATTTCACTGATGATCGGCGAACTCGAGCACCTCAACCGCGGGCTCGATCAGCTTGTGCGGGAACGAACCGCGGCGCTGCGCGAACGCGAAACCGAGCTGCAGGGCCAAAATCTTCTGTTCGACGCCGCGCTCACGAACATGCCGCACGGGCTGTGTATGTTCGATCGCAACGAGCGGCTGATCGTCTGCAACGAGCGCTATAGCGAGATGTACGGGCTACCGTCTGACCAGACCCCGGCGGGCACGACGTTGCGTGCCGTCCTGGAGGCGCGCGTCGCCGCGGGCACTGGCCCGATGACGCCGGCGCCTACATCGAAGAGCGCCTGGCCGAGGTTCGCCGCCGCGAGCCCTACTATGCCGAGAACGTCATGCGGGACGGGCGCACCTTCGCGGTCAATCACCGCCCAATGACGGACGGCGGCTGGGTCGCCATCCATCAGGACATAACCGCGCAGAAGCGCGCCGAAGCGCAAATCACCTACATGGCCCGCCATGACGGCCTCACCGGGCTCGCCAATCGCGCGGTGCTCTTGGAAAAAATAGAGGAAGCGATCGCGCGGCAGCGCCGTTATGGGCGCCGCTTCACCATCTTCATGCTCGATCTTGATCTGTTCAAGATGGTCAATGACTCGCTCGGACATCCGGTCGGCGACGAGCTGTTGAAGATGGTGGCGCGGCGGCTGTCGGCGTGCATTCGCGAAACCGACACGGTGGCGCGGCTTGGCGGCGACGAATTCGCCATTTTGACGCCCGCCGGCGTCGGGCAGCGGGACGCGGCGGTTGTGACCGCCGGCCGCCTCTTGGAAGCGGTTGCCGCTCCCTACGAGCTCGACGGTCATCAGCTCAACATCGGCACCAGTATCGGTATTGCGCTCGCGCCCGATCATGGCGCCGAGGTCGATCAGCTGATGAAAAACGCCGACCTTGCGCTCTACAAGGCCAAGACCGAAGGCCGGGACGCGTTTCGTTTCTTCGAAGATGCCATGGGGGTCGAGGCGCGCAGCCGTCGCGCCTACCAGATCGAGCTGCGCAACGCGCTCGCCAACGACGAATTCGAGCTGCACTACCAGCCGATCATCGACAACAACGCGCGCACCACGGCGAGCATTGAGGCGCTGATCCGCTGGCGCCATCCGCAACGCGGGATGATTTCACCGGCGGATTTCATTCAGCTGGCGGAGGAAACCGGCTTGATCAATCCGATCGGCGACTGGGTACTGCGCCGGGCGTGCAAGGACGCGGCGTGCTGGCCGGCGCCGACCAAAGTCAGTATCAATCTGTCGGCGGTGCAGTTCCGCAAAATCTGCCCGGTCGACCAATTGCGTGACGCGCTCGACCAATCCGGCTTGCCGCCGGAGCGGCTCGAGCTTGAGATCACCGAATCGGTCTTGCTGCACGGCAGTTCCGAGAACGTGGAAACGCTGCACAAGCTGCGACGCATGGGTATTTCCATCGTGCTCGACGACTTCGGCACCGGATATTCCTCGCTCAGCTATCTGCGCATGTTTCCCTTCGACAAGATCAAGATCGACCGCTCCTTCGTGCACGAACTCGCCAAGAATGCCGATTGCGCGGCGATCGTATCGGCGGTTGCCGGCCTCGGCCGAAGCTTGGGCATCGGCACGGTCGCCGAAGGAATCGAAACCAAGGACCAGCTCTTTCTCGTCCAGGCCGCGGGCTGCACGCATGCGCAAGGCTATCTGTTCGGACGGCCGTGTCCCGTGGCCGAGCTCCAATTCCAGCCGCTCGTTCAGCGCCGTAAAAAAATAAAAGCCGCCTAGCGTTCAAATGGCGCGCTGCGAGCCGGTCTGAGACGATCTGGTCTAGATTCTTCGTTGGTTCATGATCTTTTTCGGAAAACCGGTATCCACCCTCGGATCAAGTCCGAGGGCAGGCTTTTTCCGGATCACGCGCTCAGCGTGCCCGTCCGCCTTTGTGCTTTGCCGGCGGCGTCGGAGCGCCGCGCAAGTTGGAGGTCAGCCGGCCGAGTAGAAGCCGCAGTTCCAGGTCGCGCAATTCCGCATAGACGTTGCCGATCCACTCATGCACTTCGTTCGGTCCGCCGGACATATTTGCCATGTGAGCGTTGAACGAGAAGCTCGGCCGATCGATCACGCCGCGCACAATCGGTGACAGGCGCGGTATGCGGATGACGCCGCACTCGGCGCGCGTCGGTGGAAAGTCCTCCTTGGCGAACATCAGCGAGACCGACTCGTTGTGCACCGGCACGAAGGTGGCGCCGATGCGGCTTTGCAATTCGCCGTAGCTGCGCACCGTCGACGCCGTCGAGTCGGTCAGAAACAGCACGATCGGTTCGATCTGCCGCCGTCGCGCTTCGGCAACGAAACCGATTTCCCGCACGACCGCGAAGAATTGATCGAACGGCCCGTATCCGAGATCGATGACTTTGGTGCTCGCCGTATCGGCGATCAGCCGGTCGAACAATCCCATTTGCCCGCGTGTTTCGGAAATATCCACGGGCCAGACCAGGCTGCGGAAGCGCTCCGCCAGCCCGGGATCGCGCGGATTAAGGTCGAAACCGACTAACGGCCGACGGCACGCGAGGAAGAACTCCATCAGCAAGCGCGCCAGCAAAGTCTTGCCGGTGCGCGGCCGAGGCGACGTGACGATGTAGAGCGGTACCGGCTGTGGCA
This sequence comes from uncultured Hyphomicrobiales bacterium, assembly GCA_964459765.1. GTDB lineage: Bacteria > Pseudomonadota > Alphaproteobacteria > Rhizobiales > Xanthobacteraceae > BOG-931. The sequence goes on from CAYWNY010000134.1 coordinate 7,861, forward strand.
TCACAGCCGCGCGAGCTTACGAGCGGCTGACGACCTGCACCCGCGGTCCCGCCGCAGGCGCGGCACTACCGGCGGCAACGATCTCGTTGAGCTTGATGCGGTCGTATTCGCCCCACACGTTGCCAAGCCAGTGGCGGACATAGCCGCGCAGCACGAAGGAATAATTGGCCGGTTCCTGCTTCGGCCCCTTATTGGCGACGAAGGTGAGGAACGGCACCGACGCCAGCTCAACCTGCTCGAACGCCATTTCGTTGAGCTTCGGGATGGTGATCTCCACGGCATCCTTAAACTTGCGGAAGTAAGACGCATGCGTCGCCTGATCCCACTCGAAGAAGCTCGTATTGTTGATGAAATTCTTCACCAGGAAATACTTGCTGTCACCGAGAAACGAGGAGGTGTCCTCGATTTCATTCAACGAGGCGATCGATGAGCCGAGGATGTGAAAGACGACGAACGTCAGTTGTCCCTTCTTCACGGCATCGAGAAAGCCGATATCGCGCAGCGAGCGCAAGGTCGGCGACAACAGTCCGGCGCGCACGTCGATCACCGTGACGCTGGCGTCGGTGGTCGAGAGCGTGTCGAAGATGCGCATCTGGTCGGGCACCGAGGTGGCGTCGACGATGTCGCTGATGTCGGGATGAAAGCGCTTGAGCGTGCCTTTCGGCGATTCGGTATCGAAGGCGCGCGTCGGAATGTGATGCGCGGTAAAGTAATCGAGCAGCGTCCTGGCCACGGTAGTTTTGCCGACGCCGCCTTTGTCCGCACCTACGACGACCACTGTTGGCTTAGCCATGGCCGATTCCTCAATGAGTCGGCGCAACCGCGCGCCGCGCTGCGTCCTGTCGGGTGTTGTCACAGGATGATGACGGTGGCTGAATCTTGCGGATCACGCCAAATTTTCCCCTGTAAGCGGTTCTACACATCCCGGCTCCTGTTTGGAAGCCTTAACCCGATGGCAACCACAGTGAAGCCGCTTTGCAGAGCGATTTGCAGTTCGATATGGTTAATTGTGACGGCATTGCGACTCAGCCGCATGGCCAACGCGGCCATTGACCGACAAACCGTGCAAGTCCCTTCAAATCGGGCCTAACCGTTGGTGTGCGGTCCCCACGGTCCCGGCGTCTGGCCGGGTGCGTCGGCGCCAAGCCGCGGCGCCGCAGGCGCGCCCCAAGGGCCGTTCCGCGCATCGTCGGTTCCGCCGGTTGCAGCGCCGCCGTGCGGCGCCGAACCCCAGGGGCCGGCGGTTGCGGGCGCGGCGGGCGAATCAGTTGACGCATCGTCTGCCTGCGGCGGCAAGGCGATCGGGCCGGGATCGTGGCCGCGGGCGAACTTGACCAGCGCCGCCACGCGGCTGTCCACCGTCGGGTGCGTGTCGAACAGCTCGCCAAACCCTTGCCGCGGATTATCGATGCACATTTCCATCACGGCAGACGTCGCGCCCGGCAATTCGCCGCGGCCTTCGATCTTGCGCAACGCCGTGATCATGGCGTCGGGGTTTTTGGTGAGTTCGACCGAGCCGGCATCGGCGAGGTATTCGCGCGAACGCGACAAAGCAAGGCGGATGACGAACGACAGGAAATAGGCAAGAGCCAATAGCGCGATGGCGATCAGGATCGCCAAGCCGGCGCCGCCGCCCCGCCGATCGTCGGAACGCGAACCGCGGAAGCTGAAGCCATTATAGAACCAGAGCCGGAACACCAGTTCGGCGACGAATGAAACCACCCCGGCGATGATGACGGCGACGACCATCATGCGCACATCGCCGTTGCGGATATGCGTCAGTTCGTGACCGAGCACCGCTTCCACCTCCGCGTCGTTGAGTCTGTTGAGCAAGCCGGAAGTGACCGTGATCGCGTATTGCTTTTGGTTCATGCCGGTGGCGAAGGCGTTGAGCGCCTCGGAATCCGCGATCTTGAGTTTCGGCATCGGGATGCCGCGCGAGATGCAGAGATTTTCCAGGAGGTTGTAGAGTCGCGGCTCTTCCGTGCGCGTCACCTCGCGGCCGCCGCTGACGGCATCGATCAGGCTCTGGTGAAAGAAATACGCGACGACCACCCACAGCGCCGTGCCCAAAGTCGCCCACGGCGCGGCATTGAGAAAATCGTTCCAGGCAAGCTGCGTCAACGTATTGATGTCGGCATCGACCGATAGGGCTTCCGCCGTCAGCGCACCGGCATAGACCAGCACGTAAACGAGAAAGAACAGGCCGCCGAGCAGCGCCACCGAGCGCCGTCGGTTGGATTGGATGTGGCTATAGAGTCCGTATGCGGCCATCGCAGCCAACCCGCGCGCGGTTTATCGTCAGAATTTGACCTGAGGCGCTTCGCCGACTGTCTTGCGCTCGTCGCCGAGGTCGAAAAATTCCTTCGGCGCAAAGCCGAGCGAAGCGGCGAACAGCGCCGCCGGGAATTTCTGAATGCCGGTGTTGTACTCCTGCACCGCATTGTTGAAGAAGCGCCGCGCCGCCGCGATCTTGCTCTCGATGTCGCTCAGCTCCGTCTGCAGCTGCTGAAAATTGGCGTTGGCCTTCAGATCGGGATAGGCCTCGGCCAAGGCGAAGAGCTGCCGCAACGCGCCCGACAGCATATTCTCGGCCGCCGCCTGTTGCGGCGTGCCTTGCGCGGCGACCGCGGCATTGCGCGCCTTGACCACGTCATCGAGCGTGCCGCGCTCGTGCGCGGCGTAGCCCTT
>CAYWNY010000135.1:0-8824 GCA_964459765.1 uncultured Hyphomicrobiales bacterium
AATTTTCTGTGCTGATCGCCAAGCAGAGTCAGTCGCTTGTGGGTAATTGAAAGCCTCACCGGATGCGTACGGCCGAACGTCGTCATAATGGCTATGGAAATGTCTCTCGTAAGCCTGATCGACCGCTGTAGATGCATTGTATGCGGGACTGTCTTTGACCTTCTGACGATCCACATTGAGGTTCACTGGGTGATCCGCCCAATCAATCTCTTGTGCCGAACGTGGAGAAATTAGGACCTTTTTGCCGGGCCACCAGTTCTGCGTATCGACGACGAGGTATTGGATGCGCCAATCGGCATCTTCGACGAGAAAATCCTCGACGTGACCGATTTCGCCATCACTGGCATGAATGTGATACCCAGTGGTCGCTTCGATACTCTGCAGATGCGGATCGTCTTTGCTTCGCTTAGCAGCGGCAATATCCTCCGCAAGCAGCCTGGATTTCGGAACGGGTGAGACTGCCTTGGCTCCGCCATCATAGAGGTAGCCGCCCGGCAAAAGATCGGTGCCCCAATACGGTTGCCAGCCGTGGTAATCGTAGATGTCGGCCTCTAGCTGCCGTGATACCGGCCGCTGCGTGTCGATATCCGGGCTGTCCTTGATCTGCTGCATCGTCAGCCCAACGGCGAATTCACGTCCGTGAGGATCAAGGCGCCGTAAGACTGAGGGCGGCAGAAGAACTTTGCGACCGGAAAGCCTTGGCGGTATCGATGACCGACCAACGAACTAACCAACTGTCATCGCCAAACAGAAAGTCGCTCACCGTGCCAAGTCGACCATCACTTGCCGCTATGGCGTAGCCATTGATCGTTGACGCATTTCGCAACATTGCGCGCTTCCAATATGTTCGACCGGTCAACGGCCGTTTAGAAGATTACACGGTCGGCTCAGTCTTTGCTTTTGTCCGAGAGGTGGGTCTTCCAGTAGGTATCCACTTTCTGACTTAACTGGTCGAAGTGGCCGGAGGTCGCGAATTGGTCTTTGCTTACTCGTGGAGCTGCTCCCAAGACGCCCTTGGTAGTGCCGAGCACGAGCAGCTTCACGTTCGGGGAAATTTTGAAGGCCTCTGAGGGTACAGGAACGTATTTTTCGTCAATCCCGAAAATTCCACCTTGGGCGATTACCAGATAAGCGATTTTTCCTGTCTGCGGACTCATCACGAGGTCTTCGACGCTGCCGAGAGCTTCGTCCTGCGGGCTGCGCACCTCGGTGCCGACCAATTCGTCGGACCGGAACGAGGTATTTGTGCCTGTAATCGGCTGCGCCGCGGCTATCTGCAGTTGCCGCCAGCCCTGCACGTTCGCCATCGGCATTTTGCCGCTGCGCATATCAGCCACGTAAACTTTGTAGATCTCCCGGGTCGTAGCGAGGACGTCCTCACACGGGCTGCTGTTGGCCTTGCTGGGCGAGAATGTCAGCAGAGGCAACAAGGGTCCGAAGCTCGTAACCAGGCCGCGCGTTCCGGTATCCGATTCCGGTCGCTTCTGTGCGGCCATCCATCAGCGGTGGTCCGTAGACGCCATATCCCTCCATCGGATAGCCAAATCCATCGCCGGACGCGCCCAGCCAATAGCCGTCCTTCTCCATCTGGCTGTCGAAAGCTCGCAGATCGCTAAGACACTTCTCAGCGGGCTTTAGCCCAGCGACATTCTCCAAACTGGAGGGTGGTTGGGTCGCAGTACCAGCTACTGGAGGCTCTGCCGCGAGCAGAGGCATGGAAAAACCGAGGCAAAAGCATGCCGTCGCGGAGCTGATTAAAATCGAACGCTTCATGGTGTCCTGCCTCTTTCCTCTTTGCTGCTGGCTTGGCCAAGCGACAGCCTTAGATTGTCGCTGCATGATGGTCGGCAAAACAGACTTGGCGTCTTCAGAAACATGACTGTTCCCTCAACTATGGAACACATCGTCAGCGAAACCGTTGGTCAGGAGAGGTGACGACCTTCCATGACCGAACACCAAACCGAGAGTCGAACTGAAAGAACCGCCACCGAGGCCCGCGCAGGCATTACCGGCCACAATGTCCGTTATGTGCTGGCCGCGAGCCTGATGGGTGTAATCATATTCTTTGCGGGATTGTTGTACTACTGGGCTGCCTAACCTCGCGGGCTCACCTTTGGGGGGCGGCCTCCACAAATCCGATCGGGCTTACGCGCTCAGAAACCAGGAGGTAGCCGATTTGCCGACCGGCGCACCTTCCCCTCTTCACCATCAAGCGCGCGACGTAACCATTCGGCAGCTTCAGTAGCACGGACGTTCCGACCATGGTGAATGGATCGTTGTGGATGTCGTCGGTTTATGAGTTGGTCAAGGCCTATGGTCTTTGGGTCCTCTTCATCGGAATCACGCTGGAATGTATGGGCGTTCCCGTGCCGGGCGAGACCGCGCTGGTATCGGCCGCGCTCTATGCCGGAGCGACGCACAGATTGACGATCGGCTTGGTCTTGATCGTAGCCGCCACCGCCTCCACGGTTGGCGGCATAATCGGCTACACTATCGGCCGTTCGATCGGCCTTCGCTTGCTGGTCCGCTACGGCAAATACGTCGGGCTCGATGAGCGCCGCCTCAAGGTCGGTCAGTACCTCTTTCATCGACACGGCGGCAAGATCATCTTCTTTGGACGGTTCGTTGCCTTGCCGCCGCGCTCGCCGGCGCCAACCGCATGAGCTGGCCGTACTTTCTGTTTATGAATGCCCTCGGTGGAATTTGCTGGGTCCTTCTGTTAGGAGGGGGCGTCTATTTGTTTGGAGAGCAGATGAAACGTGTGGCTGGGCCAGTCCAACTTATATTGCTAATCGTGGCGATTGGTCTGGCGGCCGGTAGCATCATCTTTTTTCGTCACCATGAAAAGGAATTGGTGCAGCGCGCTGAGAGATCCCTTCCTGGGCCGCTCTTGGGCGCGCCGCTATGCGCGCGCGATGTTGCTGACGGCGGATCGGAAGCGAATAATATAGAGGCCTCGACGATGACCGTTCATGTCGAGGCGGCGGTGGCGCCGAAAATATCGGTGACAACGTAGTTGATCGGGGCGGGTTCGACGTGGCTCGCGTCGATGAAAGTGTCTGAGTCAATGGGGGCGTCGAGAAAGTAATTGATGCGAGCGCGGGTTGCGCTCAGGTGTGTTTCAGGACATTCAACAGGCAGGGCGGACCTCTATATTGCCATTCTAATCAATGAAGCCCTGCTAAGAATTCACGCGCGATCGGATGGCTCCAATCATTTCGCAAACGTCTCCTGATTGATTTTCTTTCCGACAGGTGCGGAGATGCCTCGTCGCTGACGTCTGCCATCGGACGAAGTAGCGTGGCCAAGCGCTTCCCGCATCAGCGTCTAAGCTGCGGCTGGTCACGCAGAACGACATTCAACAATGAACTGTGGATTTCGATGCTGCCGTTGTAATCGATCAAGCCCAGTTTTCGAAATTTGTTCATGAAGAAACTAACGCGGGAGCGCGTCGTCCCGATCATCTCCGCAAGCGTCTCCTGGCTGACCTTGGCGATGATCGGCTCCGGCAGGCCTTCCTTGCCGAAATTCGCTAGCAGCAAAAGAGTCCGTGCCAGACGTTTCTCGCTGGAATTGAAGAGTTGGTCGATCAGATCCTCCTCGACTCGACTGTTGCGGGCCAACAAGTGCGCGATAAATAGCTCGGCAAACGCCGGCTCTTGGTGGATCACGCGCGTGACGTCTGCCTTCGATATTCGCGTGATCACACAATTCGTCAGCGCGGAGACCGTCGACAGACGCAGCGCCTCGCCGGCTAAACAGCCCTCACCGAAGAAATCGTTGGCTCCGAGAAGTGCGACCACGGCTTCCTTGCCCTGTTCGGAGATGACGGTCTTCCTGGCCTTGCCGCTCTGAATGTAGAAAACGGCATCCGAAGGATCGCCCTGCCTGAAGACAATTTGATCCTTGCGATAATTGGAAATAGCTCGCCCCCCGTTCACCTTCGCGAGGAACTCCTGGGGATCGAACGGCAGCTTGGCTTTGTGCTTCATGGCCGGCCCCCTTGTCGCTACGGCTGCCCTTTCAGGTGACTGCGAAATCTGTGGCCGGGAACGGTGCGCAAACCGCGATCGAGCAGCCGTCACCGAACGTCGCTACGGGATCCAGCGGGTCGACTCCCACACGCCCGCCCCGCTTGCGAACCATCATTCTAAACCGGCTTATGGCATACTGTCGGTAATGTACATTACCGTACGATGCAAGTGACAATATCACTGGTATGTTTTGGGAAGAGGAAAAGCGAGGCGCGCCCTAACGAGCTGATAACATTCGCAAGATGCCGCCGTGAGGCCGCGCCGATCAAGTATCGTGACTTGACGGCGGCCATGCGCAATCAAACCGGCGCGTTCGAACTCCCGAACGGCATTCGTGATGGTCGGCCTTTGAACCCCCAGCATTTCAGCGAGCAGGCTCTGCGTGATAAGGAGCGCGTCACCGTCGCTGCGGTCACGCATCATGAGCAGCCAACGCGCCAAGCGCTGCTTGAGGCTGTGCGCACTGTTGCACGCGACCGACACCATGACTCGTTCGAAAAAGGCTTGACGTAAGCGTCCATGAGACTTCGGAAAGATGGCATCGACTGCATGGCCCGCGTAAACGCCGCGCGCGACATCTTTGCGGCGCTCCCCGGGATTTGCACAAGAAGCTGGGCCGAGGAGCGCTTGGCGCCCAAGATGGCTTGCACGCCGCTGCAGCCCTCCCTTCCGACCGTTGCCATCTCGATGATAGAGCCGTTGGCATAAACCGCCACCACCGAGATGACCCCGCTGTCAGGGAAGAAGACATGGTCCAGCGCGCTATCGGCGTTCATCAGGACCTGCGCCCGGTGGCAGCGAATTTGTTCAAGCTGCGGCATAAGCCGCCTGAGATTGCGGGAAGGCAGCGCCAGCAAAAGCCGATTGCGCGGCCAGTTCGATGAAGCGTCTGCCGCCATTCAATCGCGCTCGGTTTGCGTTAGCTATCGTCCAAAGAGCGTACGCCCACATCCGTCGGCATACTGAGCAGAAAAGCTCACACCAGACCGGCGGCGAGGTTTCGGTTGGATAAAGCGGGCGGATAGCGGCATCAGAAAAATTGAGACGCCAGACGACCAAACGTTGGAGGGTTCCTACAAACGAACCTCGCGCTCCAGCTTGTCGACGCGGGATTTAAGGCGACGTTTCCGCAATACCCACTATCGCCGATTCGACGCTCGGCTGGTTGGCGTCAATAGCTTCGCGAGCGTGTCGCTCAATTCCGACCGTTGAATCGGCTTCTGCAACACCGGGAAGGTTCGGTAACGGTCCAACAGCGTATCTTTGTCATAGCCGGTCGAAAAGACGAATGGCACGCCGCGCGCGGCAAGCGCGTCGGCCACGGAGTAGCTCATTTGCCCGTTGAGATTGACATCGAGCACCGCCGCGTCGATGGCTTCGGCATCAATCATCGCCAGAGCCTGATTGACGCTGGACGAGGGGCCAACGACCGCACAGCCTAAATCGGCGAGAATGTCTTCCCACGCTCAGTAAGCACGGACAGACAACCAACCGCGGAGCATTGATATGTCAGATACCCCGGGCCCTAAATTCAACCGCGCTGTTCGAGAGGCCAAGAAACAAACTGGTCAAGTATCGGATGCCGCCGAAGACCTCTGTGGCGTAACCGTCCGTAGCACCTCCCGGACCGCCGGCTCCTTCGAGCGGACATTGCGTCACACCATCGAAAATCAGCCCTATACGGCAGTAGCCATATGGGTTGGCCTCGGATGGCTGTTAGGAAGAATGCACCGCCCGCTTTAAATGCGATCGAGGCCTCAAAAGTAGGTTCCGCGGTTGATGCTCCGCCTGCACACATGAGTGCCATAGATTCCGCCTCCACACATGAGTGCCATAGATAAAGGGCGCCGTTGAGGTTACCACGGATTCGTCAGCTTTTGACCGACAGGCCACGTTACGCCATTCGTTCGTCGGGGTGTAACCGTTTAATCGGCGCAATCCGAAGTGAGCAGTTTTGATCAGACCCTGCCAGTCAGCTTTTCTAACTTGAGCAATACTCGCGCGCAAATTTTGGTTAGCTCGCTTTGTAAAAGCCTGTCCAATTCGGGTGGTCGGGCCTTGCGGCTAAGCCCAAACGAACGCGCGACTGGGGATATGTCATGGCGGCCGACAAGGAACCGAAGTTTTCAGAGATGTTCATTACCCATCTTCTCGGCCGCAGCATCCGTGTCGAAGCCGATCTCATCGATCAGTTATTCAATTCGAGCGAGACGCGTCTCGCCAGAATGCTTCTGATGTTGGCGAATTTCGGTCCGGACACCAAACCAGAACCGATCATCGCCAAGATCAGCCAAGAGACTCTTGCGGAGATGATCGGAACCACTCCATCCCGCGTGAGTTTTTTCATGAACAAGTTTCGAGAACCTGGGTTTATTGACTACAACGGCAGCATGGAAGGCGGCATTGAAATTCTTAGTTCATTGCTGAACGCGGCGCTTCACGACCAGCCGCAAATCAAAGCTTGATACTACTCATTTCGACAGGGACATTTGGGGGCGTGACTTTCGCTACGAGAAGTCGAAAGAGGATCGACATGGCTGATCGCCGGTCGCTTCTCCTCGACAATAAAGTTCAATGTCGGTTCGATCAGTATTGAACATGTCACCTGGCGATCAGAAAACCGAGGTCGTGACTCCGGCAGAAGTGCCGGAGGACCTGCCTGTCCCCTCCGATCCAAAAATTATATTCCTTGGTGGCCTATTCGTTCTTGCAGTGCTGGCGGCAGCCTATGTCGCGAGCGAAATCGTGTTGCCGTTGGTCTTTGCCATCGTTCTTAAGCTTCTACTTCAGCCAGCATTGCGCGTGTTGGGACGGTTGCACGTGCCGCGTATGCTTGCGGCACTGCTGCTTATCCTTGCGCTATTCGGAACGATCATCGGCTTGGGCACGGCCATTTCGGTCCCAGCCCGTAGCTGGGCGGCCAAACTTCCAGAGGGCATTCCCCGGCTTGAAGAACGGCTGAGTTTCATGCGGGGACCGATTAATGCATTGCAACTGTTTTTGCAGCAGGTGGAAGATATTGGCGAAACAGGGCCATCACCAAATGGGGTTATCTCTGACGGCGGTGCAGCTTTTCTAATGAAATTGTTCAGCGGGACCCGAAGTTTTGCCAGCGGCTTCCTCATGACAGTGCTGTTTCTCTTTTTCCTTCTCGTGTCTGGTGATATTTTCCTGCACCGCCTCGTCGAGATATTGCCGCGCTTTAGGAGTAAGCGCCAAGTGGTGGAAATCTCGCAGGAAATAGAAAACGACGTCTCCGCGTATCTGATTACGATCACGATCATGAACGCGGCAGTAGGTATCGCGACCGCCATGGCGATGTGGCTCACGGGCGTGGGCGACCCGACCCTCTGGGGGACGATAGCCTTTATGCTGAACTATGTGCCGATCCTCGGCACTGGCTTAGGCGTGTTGATCTTTCTTCTCGCTGGCCTGTTGACCCATGACACGCTCTGGCAAGCGCTACTTCCTGTGGGACTTTATTTTGGATTTCATTTGATTGAGGGCGAGACCTTAACGCCGATGCTTCTGGCTCGTCGGTTCACCCTCAATCCCGTCCTTGTCATCATCTCACTCGTCTTCTGGTTCTGGATGTGGGGCATTCCGGGCGGGATCCTCTCCATGCCCATGTTGGCGATCACTAAGATCATCTGCGACCGTCTTAAGCCGCTGGCCGCATTTGGCCACTTTCTTGAGGGGTGAGGTCGGCCGAATTAACTCGCGATCCAAGCCGGCCATTAAATTTCGGGCGAGGTTAGCAGGATAAACAAAATGCGCCTTTCGGCGGGGTCTTTCTGGCGATGACCGGCGCCGAAGGCATGTATGCTGACATGGGCCAAAAGAGCCGCCGGTCGGACCAGGCCGGATTCACGAAATCACGACGGCTTTCACATCATGGCCCACCGTGACGCTGCCGGGGTGCGGCTGATTACTCCGACCGACTATGATCTCGGCGGCTCGGTGCTGAGTTCCTCGAGGCTCTTACCCTTGGTCTCAGGCAGCATGAAGACGGTGACCAAGATGCCGAGCACGCTGACTGCTGCAGCCATCGACTCTGCTGCGAGGAGACCGCCCGAGCTCAGCAGGATCGGAAACAGAAAAATGCCAACGAAGCCGCCTAGTTTGCCGGTCGCCGATGCAATTCCATGGCCTGTCGTGCGCCCTGCAACGGGGAAGAGTTCGGCCGGATAGACGAAGGTCGTCGCGTTCGGCCCGAATTCTGTAAAGAAATAGCTGATCCCGTAAACGACCAAAAAGGGATAGATGAGCTTCTCGATGCCAGGAATCGCCGCCATGGCGGCAAAGCTTAGCGCCATCATGGCGAAACCCAGGATCTGAATCGTTTTGCGCCCCATTCGATCCATCATCGCGGCAGCCACGAAATAACCTGGCACTGCTGCAATCGCGAAGATCGCCAATTGGGTCAGCGTCTCGGTCATCAAGCTTTCGCTAGGGGCAACCGCGTGGAGTACAAGCGGGCTGCTCACCGTGTTGCCGTAATAGGCGAAGTCCATAAGAAACCAAGCCGCACTCGCGCCTATCAACCTCATCGCCAAATCGCGGCGCCGCGTCAGCGCCACAAAGCCTTCAAAGAAGGACGCTTTTTTGGCCACCTTGCCGTCCCTGGGGGCGCCTTGGCCTCCGCCAAGTACGTGGCCGGCTGCGGCGTGAGCATCATCGTGTTGACCGGTAGCCAGGAGGTAGCGCGGGCTTTCCGCCATATGTCGCCGCATCTCAGATCTTGCGACAAGCCGGAGGCCAGAAAAGCCGCTGCCAGGAGCGGTCCGACG
>CAYWNY010000135.1:8924-10294 GCA_964459765.1 uncultured Hyphomicrobiales bacterium
CAGATCTTGCGACAAGCCGGAGGCCAGAAAAGCCGCTGCCAGGAGCGGTCCGACGATGAGGCCTGCAGCCTGCATCGCGAAAACCAGCGACACCATCATGCCGCGGCTCTTCTTGCCGGAAAACTCGCTCATCAAAGTGGCGCTGACCGGATAATCACCGCCGATCCCAAGGCCGAGAATGATGCGGAACCCGATCAGCCACCAGATGTCGGGCGAAAAGGCCGACGCGATAGCGCCGGCCGCGAGGACCAGGACCTCATAACCGTAAATGCGCTTGCGTCCTAGCATATCCGCGACGCGGCCGAAAATGATAGCCCCGAAGGCCGCAGCCAGCAGCGCCGTCGATGTGACGAGACCCACCGCCCAAGGTGACGGATGCCACTCGTCCTTCAGAATCGCCATGACCACGCCGATGATGAACAGATCATACGCATCGGTGAAGAAGCCCATGCCTGAGATGAACATGACCTTCCAGTGCTGTTTCGTGATCTTGGAGTCGTCCATCCGCGAGAGCAAATCCGTCTCGCTCATCATCGCATCCGACATATTCATGTCCTTGGCTCGCTCCCTGCCGAAGCAGCTTCGCACGGCATCATGAAAGTCATATGTGAGCTATTTTGCTCAGTGTCCGCAGAGGCACGGGTGGTGCCACGCGTTGCGACGCGTTTCGCCCAAGCAGCCAATGCGTTCATTTCGTTGAGGTGTTCGCCGCATTAGGATCAGCCAGGCATAATCTCGCGACGAGCGCAAAACATGCCAGCCGAAACGGAGGTGGGAACAGTTTAAAGGGCCGTCGCCGTTACTGGACTTTTCGCCCGCCTCGCGTGCGGGTGCGAGGGAAAAATAAGAATAACGGATGTCAAATATCGAAAGCAGCCGGACCAAGCGGCCGGAGAACAGAGCAATTGTGCTCAGACGTCTACTGCCAAAGAGCGCATGCAAGCCTCGGGTTGTTGGGCACAGCACAAGCAGGAGAAACAAAATGCGACTTTCACTTTTAACAGCCGGGACAGCCTTGCTGCTCTGCCAGTCGGCGGCAATGGCTCAGACCAATACCCCTCCGACAAAAGACACCACTGCCGAACCCTCCGCCAATGCGACGACGGCCGCGCCGGGTTCCCTTGGCTCCCAAATGCGCGACAGCCTTCAGAAGGCCGGGTTCTCCAACGTTCGGATGGTGCCGAGTTCCTTCGTCATTAGTGCCAAGGATAAGGACGGTAATCCGGTAGTTATGTCAGTGACCCCGGATTCGTTCACGGCGGTCACCGAAGAGGGCGGCAAAGGCCCGAAATCAGGAGTGGCGGGATCGGAAGATGCCGCGGCCGCATCGTCTGGATCTGAATTCGTATCGGTGGCCAACAACGACGAGT
>CAYWNY010000136.1:0-10277 GCA_964459765.1 uncultured Hyphomicrobiales bacterium
ATGGGCCTGATCAGCAAGCACGGCATCCTGATCGTGCAATTCGCCAACGATCTACAGGCCGAAGGCCGCTCCAAGCGGGCCGCCATCGAGGAAGCGGCCGCGATCCGGCTCCGTCCGATCCTGATGACGACCGCCGCCATGGTTCTCGGCGTGTTGCCGCTGATTACCGCCGGCGGCGCCGGCGCGGTGTCGCGCTTCCAGATGGGTCTCGTGATCGCCACGGGATTGTCGATCGGCACGCTGTTTACGCTGTTCGTCGTTCCGGCGGCGTATATTCTGCTCGGCGCGGATCGTTCGAAGGCCGCGGCCGTGACTGCGGACGCTGCGCCGGCGCACGTTCCGGCCGAATAAGCGGGTTCGCGAGCTGGCGAAGGGGCTTCGCGCCATGGATGACTGGAGCGCGCGGCAATATCTGAAATTCGAAGATGAGCGCACCCGCCCGCCGCGCGACTTGTTGGCGCAGGTGCGGCTGGAGCATCCGCGGCTTGTAGTCGACCTCGGCTGCGGTCCGGGCAATTCGACCGAGCTTTTGGTCGAGCGCTTTCCGCAATCTGAGGTGATCGGTGTCGATTCCTCGCCCGATATGCTGCGTAAGGCGCGCGAACGGCTGGCGGGCTTAACCTTTGTCGAGGCCGATATCGCGACGTGGACCGCGGACCCGCGCGCTGACCTTCTGTTCGCCAACGCATCGTTCCAGTGGATCCCGGATCACACGCAAATCCTGCGGCGGCTCCTCGCGGCTTTGCCGGCGAGCGGCGTGCTGGCGGTGCAAATGCCCGACAATACCCGCGAACCCTCGCATGTGCTGCAGCGTGAGGTCGCGGCGAACGGGCCATGGGCGGATCATCGAGACATCAAAGCCGCCGCCCGCGGCGACTTGCCGCGGCCGGAGGTCTATTACGACCTGCTCAAGCCGGACTGCAGCCGGATCGACATCTGGCACACGATCTACGAACACGCGCTGGCGTCGCCGCAAGCGGTTGTCGAGTGGTTCAAAGGCTCGGCGCTGCAACCGTATCTATCGCCGCTCGATGCCACTCAACGCGCGGCGTTCCTCGCCGCCTACACGGAAAAAATCGCCGCCGCTTATCCGCCGCGCGTCGACGGCAAAGTATTGTTGAAATTTCCCCGCCTGTTTATTGTCGCCGTGCGATGAGAATAGCCGCAATTGTTTTTTGCGCTGCGCTTTTGAGCAGTTTGGATTGTGCTCAGGGCGCGCAGGCCGCTGACGCCGCCTTCAAGTCCTGGCTTGAATCGCTGTGGCCGCAGGCGCAGGCCCTCGGCATTTCGCGCGCGACCTTCGCGGCGGCGACACGCGATCTCGAGCCCGATCTGTCGCTGCCGGAGCTCGTCATTCCCGGCCGGCCGGAACATGCCGGACCCGGGCAGCCGGAATTCGTGCTGACGCCGGCCGACTATCTAAAAGAATCAACGATCGAGAGCCTGGCCGCACAAGGCCGCAAGGTTTACGAGCAGTATCGCTCGCAACTTGGCGCGATCGAGCGAGAGTTCGGCGTCAGCGCGGCCGTCGTGCTCGCCATTTTCGGGCGCGAGACCGATTACGGCCGCGCCCACGACGCCCACGACGCCATTCGCGTTCTGGCGACGCAGGCCTATTACGGCAAGCGGGCGGAAAAATTTCGCGGCGAATTTTTATTGGCGCTGAAAATGCTTGACGACGGCGTCATCAAGCGCGCCGAGGTGAAAAGCTCCTGGGCCGGCGCCATGGGGCTCACGCAATTGCTGCCGTCGGAGTATTACAAATACGCGGTCGATTTCGACGGCGATGGCAAGGCCGACATCTGGCATTCGGTGCCGGATTCGCTCGCCTCGGCGGCGAAGCAGCTCGTCGACAAGGGTTGGCAGCGTGATTTGCGCTGGGCGTATGAAGTCCACGCGCCGGCCGACGTCGACTGCACTATCGGCGTTCCTGGAAACACGCGTCCACTCGGCGAGTGGCTGAAAAGCGGCTTTGTGCTGGCCTACGGCCGCGTCCTGTCGGCGCCCGAACGCGCCGAGGAGGCATCGCTCTTGCAGCCCGCCGGCCTTTACGGGCCGGCGTTCCTCGCCACCAAGAATTACTTCGTGATCAAGGAATATAATTTCTCTGACTTATACGTCTTGTTCGTCGGACACTTGAGCGACCGCATCGCGGAGCCGCGGCCGTTCGAGACGCCGTGGGGCAAGGTCGCGCAGCTGCCGACGCGCGATCTCGTACGCATGCAGGAAATCCTCACCGCTCGAGGCCTTTACCACGATAAAATCGACGGCAAGGCGGGGATGAAAACGCGCTCAGCGCTGGGCGATTATCAGAAGAAGAACAACCTCAAAGTCGATTGCTGGCCCACCGCGGCGCTGCTTGCGCATATGGAGACCGGGGGCCATTGAGTCGAAGCCGGCGGTTTGTCTGCTTCATCGGGGAGCAAAATGTATCCAAAGAATCGCGTCGATGCACTCACCGACGGTCTCTTCGGCGTGGCGATGACAATTCTGGTCCTCGACTTAAGGCTGCCTGATGAATTCGACCCCGCCGACCAGGCTGCGCTTATGCGCGCGCTGTTTGGCCTTTGGCCCAAATTCTTCCCCTACGCGCTGAGCTTTTACGTCCTTGGCTCCACTTGGCTTGCGAACATCAAACTGCGCTCGCGCGGCGAGTTCGTCAGCAAGCATTATGCGGTTTGGTGGCTGCTCTATCTGCTGCTGGCCACCTGCATACCGTTTTCCACCGCCGTCGTCGGGCGGTTTGCCCATTTCGGTCCTTCAGCGTGGCTCTATTCCGCCAACCTGGCGGCGCTGGCGGCCGTCGGCTACCGAATGGTGACGCTGCTGCCCGGTCTTGACCACGACGAGCATACGATTGACCGCAAAGTGTCGCTTCTGGTCCTGATGGGTACGGCGGTGCTGTGTGTCGGGATTAGTTTGTTCGATCCGGCGAAAGCATTGTGGGTCTACGCACTCAACATCGCCGCGCCGCCGCTGGCGCGCTGGATCGGGGCGAGACGGTTGACGACCGATGGCTGACACGGATCGGCGCTCCTCGCGGCGGCGGGGATCGTGCTGTGTCAGATCGCACAGCGAGCGTCTGCGTTCTTAGGCCCGGCGAACTCTAGCCGCACGGTAACGCAGTCCAGCCCAGAGGCCGGCCACACCACCGGCGATTATCAGCAGCACCGTGAATGGGGTGCCGATCGTTTCGGCAAGCGAGCGCGACAGCAACTGGTAGTGAACGATCGCGATGACCAGGATGATGCCAAGCCCGGCAACGCTGCCTATCGCGCCATACGCGAGCCGCGACCAAAATGACGGCGCCTCCCAGGCTCGCTGTTTTCCCGACGTGCCGAACAGGGCGGCAATAATGTTTTCCATATCGTCGTCAAAACTCTCATGCCGCAGCGGCAGCGCGTTTCGCGTCGTGATGCCTCGGATGTCGTCAGGGAGCTGCTCGTGGCCAGGCATTTGCGCTCGCGCAACGAGAACGGGCAGCACAAGCTTGAGCTTTGCCAAAGCGGCACGCACCTCCATCCGCACATAATCGTCGGCTTTCCAGATTCTGGCCGTATCTCCCGCCGCGGCCGGCGACACCCACTTATCGCCGATGAAAATCAGCGCGGCATCGCTGTCGTCGATCGCACGCTCGATCCGCTGTTCGAAATCTTCGCCGCCCTTTATGGCGCTGACGTCAAAAAACACGTCGTCGGGGCGCAGCACACGGCATAAGCGGTCGTAACCGCGGCCGGCGGCCGATGCCGTGTCGTCTCGTCGATAGCTGATAAACAATCTCATTGCGGTGGCGCGCGGCGCTCAGTTCGGTTTGACAAGGAGGGCGAGCAGACCGGCTTTCTCGAGATGCTGCTTTCCGGTGAGGGGGCTCCCTTCGATCAATTTTGCGGTCGGGCCGCCTTCGCTGGCAAACTCGTAAATGAGCGCCTCGCAGTGCCCGTCTTTGAAGGACCGCTCGGCGATATCCGGCGGCAGGACGTTGCCTCCCCGCGCCAGCCAATTTTGCGCGTCTTTTTTGTTCGGCTCATTCGGCGATTGGACGAAGGGTGGGCCTTGCAAAATGAAAACGATCACCCGGTAGCGGCCGGGCTCCGCAAAGAACAGGCCGCGCAGATAAAGCGACGCCGTAAGACGCGCATCCACCGTTTTTGCCGGTGGCCAGCGCCGCGGATCGGCCGCGGACGATCCGTCAGTGTTGATGTGTTCGAGTCGCGTTACGAGCGCTATGCCCCCGGCCGGCGTCGCAAAGAAACTTCGCTCGACGTAGCCTCGGGTTTCGAGCGCGGCGACGATGGCATCGGCGGCCGCGCCAAGGGTGGTTATGCCTGCGAAGAGGTTGTCGGGCAGAAGATACGACGACGACGCTGTCGGCGGAGGCCAAGGGAAGGGTGGCAGTTCTGCTGTCGCGTCGTCCGCCAAGGGTGGCGATTTAGGCGGGCTTTCTTCGGTGCTGGTCAACTCCGGTCCGCGGCTGCCGCCAACCGCCGTTGGCGAGACGCTATGCAAATGGAGCGACCCGACCGCCTGCATTATTCCGGCGCCGACAAGCAGCGCCGCCAAAACAGCCAAGGTGGTCCAGATTGCCGTTCTGCGTGGCATCGTTGCTAACCGCTCCACCGGAAATTTGTCGGTGTCGAGAATGGCATTTATCAAACTTCGATGGGCGGACCAGACCTTCTAACGACACTTGAACGTCTGGCACCATGCGGCGTACGGTCAGACGTCGATCGCCGCCGGCCGCGAGTTGACTGCGACTTCATCGCTTGGCACGGTCGCCATCGTTGCCGGCCGATTGGTTGCCTAGTGCGAGCAGGGCGCGGAGCGCGTCAACCAACTTTGCGCCGGATGCGTCGAGGCCCAGCGGCTGACCGGAAGAGGATAGCATTGCGCGGATCTCCCCCGGCTTGAGCGTTGGTTTGCGTTCGAGGAGCAACGCCGCCACGGCACTGACGTGTGCGGCGGCGATCGAGGTCCCGGTCGTGACTTGATAAGAGCCGGCGGGAGCGGCGGCGAGAATATCGACGCCGGGGACTGCGACAACAATATAGTCGCCGCGGTTGGCCATGTTGTAGATCCCGTCTCCGCTGTCGGTGGCGGTTACCGCAATCACGTTGGCATCGGCTGCCGGGTAGAGCGGCGGTGATTTGGGCCCGGCATTGCCGGCGGCCGCGATTAATACGAGATCCTTGGCGTAGGCAGCGGCGAGCAGACGGTGCAGATCCGGATCCAATGGTCCGGCGAAGCTCATGTTGACGACGCGGGCGCCGTTGTCGGCCGCCCATTGCAGGCTCTTGTAGATGGCATACGAGGTCCCCTTGGCGTCACCATTGCCGAACGCATGAGCCGCCAACAGCTTAGCGCCCGGCGCCACACCCAACAGCTTGCCGTGCGCGGTGATTGCGCCCGCCATCGCGGTTGCGTGTTTATGCGCGGTTGTGTCGCCGCCGGCCGCGTCGAAGCTTTTTACGATAGTGTCGGCGAAGTCCGGATGCTGCGGTTCAATCTGCGAATCGATCACCGCAATCAGGACATCCTTCCCGGTCGCAATCTGCTGCGCCTCACGGACATGCAGCTTGGCAAGAACATACTGCGCAGCGTCGCCGTCGGTCGCCGCGGGCGGGGCGGATTGCTCTTGCAGCGTGTAAAGATAGTTCGGCTGCGCGCTGGCGACCGTGCGCTCGCTCTCAAGCGCACCAATGACGTCCGCTACCGAACGGCGACCGCCAAGCCGATAGTGGTATAACGAGGCGCCGATCAGCGGAAAGTTTTGCGACTCCAGACGGGTCAGATTGTAGCGCCGCGCGATTTGATCGATTGCCGGCTGCGACGCGTTTGGCGCAAATTCGACTACGACTTCGTCCGCGACGAATCGGGTTTCGCCGCGGGGCGGAACGCCGCTCGGCCGATTGCCGTTACCGCCGCCGGCAGCACCGCTCTGCTTGGCCATGGCTTGCGGCTTTTGCTTGCTCGAAGCCTGGCCGGCGCTTCCGCCGCCGCCCGCGCTGGGCGGCTGCGCGATCATCTGCTGCATAAGCGCGCCGCCGACGCCGATCGCTAACCCGACGCCCATCTCTTGTGCCGCCGCCGGAGCGGACGCGATAACCAACAACACCGCCGACGCGGATAGCGCCGCCGGCAGACGCAAGCGCGGAGCCTTCGAGCAATTTGACATGGCGAACTCCCCTGTGGGGGTATCAACTGCCGACCGGTTGCCGCGCGGTATGCGCGACCGCCGCCGGCGCGGCTCGGCACTCTCCCGGCATGCGGCCCGGGCCGAAGAATGAAACAACGAATTCCGGTGGCCGCCCCCGGCCATTAAGGCTGCGCGGCCGGTTTCCTGTTTCCAACACCGCTTTCCAGCGCCGTTGGCGGCGCACCAGCGCTTCATAGCACGCCGGTCGCGGCGACTTCCAGCCGCGGTAATGGAGTGCGCTTCGAATTGATGCCTATAAGAAGCTCAGTCCTCGCCGGGTATCGCTAGCGGCAAATGGTCGTCATCCTCGCCGGCATAGCCGAGCGCGTGCTTGACGGCTTTTTTGATCGAACCGGTGACGCCCGGGTCGCTGTTGTGGACGGCGTAGCGGCCGCGGGCGCGCTCGGCGACGACTTCGCCCGGGATCGCGGCCGGTTCGCAGATGCGGCGCCCACTCGCGCGGCGCATCAGATCCACGTGGATGTGGTTATAGTGATACACGTTGGCGCCGGGCGCGAGTACGGTCGAGAATTCTTCGCAGGCGGCAAGCTGCACGTCGTGCAAAAATCCCTGCTCCTCCGGCGACCCGTGCCAGCCGTATTGCACGGTGATCTTATGCCCGTCGGCGAGCACGAATTCGGCGACGTCGAGGGCATTGCCGAACGCGTGTTCCGAGATGTGGGCGTTCGAATTGCCGTTCATACCGCGGCACGAATACGCTGAGATTTGTTTGATCTCGACCACCGGCACGCGGAACCAGCGCAAAGCCGCCGGTTGTACCGCAACCGTGATCCATTGATCGAGCGCCGAGACGATGGGGCAGGCGAGCGTTGCCGCCGGCTTGATTTCTACGGGACCGGCGGTCGCGGTCACCGCAGGTCCGCGCGACAGGCCGAGCGGCTCGTGCTCTTCGGCAGCGGGCGGAGGTGACATCACGCGCGGCGTGTAGGCGGGCGGCGGACTTGAACGCGAGGGCGGCGCACTGCCATAGGGCCGCGGCGGCTCCGGCTCGAAGGCGGCGCTGTCTTCTTCCGGATCGGCGATGCCGGGGGCGTAAAGCGACATCGGTGCACCGGCGAGAGGTTTTGCGGGTGCTTGCGGCGGCGGCAATGCGTCTGACTGAATGACCGGCCAATGTTGCGGCATGGCGCTGTTTGGTATTGCGCTGTTCGGACTGGCGCCGTTCGGCACGGCGCTCGGCGGCCGCAGCGGTTCGTCGTCATAGCCGAGCGGGGAGCTTTCACCGAGTGCCGTCACGCGAACGGGAAAATCGGCGCCACACATGCCCGGCCCGCTGATCGCCGAGATGCGAACGCGATCGGGACCGTCTTTGATGGCGCCGGAATTCAAGCAGGCGACTTCGGCGTCGTGTCGCCAGCTCTCGCGTTCGCCGCTATAAAAGTTATGGCCGCAGCCGGCGAGCGCGATCAACGCGGCTGCCGCAAGCGAGCCGAAGAGAAAGACCTGGACGCCACGCGACATGCGCGGACAATGCGAGCATTTCCGTTAAGGACTGCTCAATGTTGTGGCGGGTTGCGCAGCCGCAGGCTTGTGTTAACCATGTTTGCTCGGACGGGAGGCGTCGCAGTCCGTCTCTTCAACAACCCGGGTCATCGCCCATGGAAGGCAAGGCGCGGATCATCTTTCCCATCTTCGCCACGGCGATCATCGTGCTTGTCGCCAGCGCCGCCGTGACCTTTTCCGATATCGGGCCGCGCGGCGATTTCGTGCTACGCTGGCTTTCGGCCTTTCTGATCGGCTGGCCGGTGGCGGCGGTGACCGGCTACGTTGTCATGCCGCATGTGCGCCACCTGACCGAACATATCGTCGCCTTGATCGAAGGCAAACACGGCGACGCCTGACGCCGGCGGCTTTTTTATTCGGCGGCGCTGCGCATCGCCGGCATCGGGTCGTAGTTGAGGACCGGCGACAGCCACCTTTCGGCCTCTGCGATGGTCCAGCCTTTGCGCTTGGCGTAATCTTCAACTTGATCGCGTTCGATACGGCCGACGCCGAAATAATAGCTTTCGGGATGGCTGAAATAACAGCCGCAGACGGAGGCGCCCGGCCACATGGCGAAGCTCTCCGTTAGACGCACGCCGGTCTGCCGCTCGCCGTCTAGAAGCGCAAACAACGTTGCCTTCTCGGTGTGATCGGGCTGCGCCGGATAGCCCGGCGCGGGGCGGATGCCACGATATTTTTCCGCGATCAGCTCGGCGCTGCCCAAAGCCTCATCCGCCGCGTAGCCCCAAAATTCCCGGCGCACGCGCTGATGCAGCCGTTCAGCGAGCGCTTCGGCGAGCCGATCGGCGAGGGCCTTGGCCATAATGGCGGAGTAGTCGTCGTGGGCGCGTTTGAACCGCTCGGCAATCGCGTCTTCGCCGACGCCGGCGGTGACGATAAAGGCGCCGACATAGTCGGCGAGCCCGCTCGCCCGCGGCGCCACAAAGTCGGCAAGCGCCACGTTGGCGCGGCCCTCGCGGCGCGGCAGCTGCTGGCGCAAGGTGTGCAACGTCGCGATCGGTGTTCTGCGCGCCTCGTCGGCGAAAACGAGGATGTCATCGCCTTCGCTGTTTGCCGGCCACAAACCGAGTACGGCGCGCGCTTTGAACCAGCGCTCGTCGGCGATCTGCCGCAACATCGCCTGCGCGTCGGCGAACAGCGCGCGCGCCGCTTCGCCGACCTGCGGGTCGGAAAGGATCGCCGGATACTTGCCGCTGAGTTCCCAGGTGGCAAAGAACGGCGTCCAGTCGATGAAGTCGATCAGTTCGGCGAGCGGGACATCGGTGAGCTGCTGGGCGCCAAACCGATGCGGCACCGGCGGCCGGTAGCTTCCTGACCAGTTGAGATGCAGCGCGTTCAAACGCGCGTCGATGAGCGGGAGGCGTTGTTTGTTCTCCTCGCCGCGCGCATGCGCGGCGGCGATGCGGGCGTATTCGGCGCGCACCTCGTTGACGGTATTCGTCCGTGTTGCGGGCGAGAGCAGCGAGGATACGATGCCGACTGCGCGGCTGGCATCGGTGACATAGACGGTCTGGCCGCGCCGGTAATTGGGATGGATCTTTACCGCGGTATGCACGCGGCTGGTGGTCGCCCCGCCGATGAGCAGCGGAATGTCCAAACCCTGCCGCTCCATCTCGGCAGCGACATTGCACATCTCATCGAGCGACGGCGTGATCAGGCCGGAAAGGCCGATAATGTCCGCCCGCGCGTCAGCCGCGGCTTGCAGGATTTTTTCCGCCGGCACCATGACGCCGAGATCGATCACGTCATAGTTGTTGCAGGCGAGCACGACGCCGACGATGTTCTTGCCGATATCATGGACGTCGCCCTTAACGGTGGCGAGCACGATCTTCCCGTTCGAGGACGCATGCGTGCGTCCGTCGTGTTGCTGTTCCATATACGGCAGCAGATGCGCAACCGCCTGCTTCATCACCCGGGCCGACTTCACCACCTGCGGCAGAAACATGCGGCCGGAGCCGAACAGATCGCCGACCACATTCATGCCGTCCATCAGCGGGCCTTCGATCACGGCAAGCGGCCGCGGCGCTTTGAGGCGCGCTCCCTCGACATCGGCGGCGATGAAATCGGTCAGGCCGTGCACGAGCGCATGCGTCAGACGCCTTTCCACCGGCCATTCGCGCCAGGTTAGATCGGCCTCGCGTTTTTCCTTGCCCTGACCGCGATGTCGCTGGGCGAGCGCTAGCAGCCGCTCGGCCGCGTCGGCGCGCCGGTTGAGCACCACGTCCTCGCAGGCCGCGCGCAATTCGGGATCGAGATCGTCATAGACCGCGATCTGTCCGGCGTTGACGATACCCATATCCATCCCGGCAGCGATGGCGTGGGTGAGAAACACCGCGTGCATCGCCTCGCGCACCAGTTCGTTGCCGCGGAACGCGAACGACAAGTTCGAAACGCCGCCGGAAACATGCGTGTGCGGCAGGTTCGCTCGGATCCAGCGCGCCGCCTCGATGAAGGCGACCGCATAGCCGTTATGCTCTTCGAGGCCGGTCGCGACCGCAAAGATGTTGGGATCGAAGATGATGTCCTGCGGCGGAAAGCCGACGCGGTTGACCAGAATGTC
>CAYWNY010000137.1:0-10180 GCA_964459765.1 uncultured Hyphomicrobiales bacterium
ATTTGCAGACGGCTCGCCCGGTCGTCTGTCATACTTCGAATTCCGGTCCCCTGCATCGGCAACTCAGCCCGGCCCTTCCCCCTTCGCCAGGGGAAGGGCGGGCTGAACCACGCGCGATCAATGACGTTCGATATCGGCTTACTTGCCGCCGAGCGCCTTGATCTGTTGTTCCCTCGACAGCATCGATGACGGGATCGAATCCATCGGCATTGACTTGTCGCACTTCAATGCCAGCTTCGGGTCCTTCGATGTCGTATCTTCGGTAAATGGAAGCTTGATCAGGCTCGGTTCGTCGTTGTCCATGCCTTGAGCCGCCGCCACGCCCTTGCGCAAGGCGTTTCTTACCATCCAGGTATGGGCGTCGATGCTCATCATCTTCATTTCGGGATGCTCGGCCGCCAAACAGCTCAAGTCCATGAGCGACTGACCGACATAAGCGGGAAGCGGCCGGCCGGCGGCAACGAAGGCCCGGATCGGTCCAACCGTTTCACTGTAGATGCCGTCGATCTGCGGATATTTGGCGATCAAGGCAGCAGTCTTCTGCTGCGCCACCGCGGGATCCCACATGGTGGGCACCGGTTCGACTTCGAGCACCTTGATACCCGGATACTTGGCGAAATAGGGCTTCCATCCGGTCACTTGCGCCGCCGTCATCGGATTGCCCGGCGTGCCGCCGAACATGATAATGTTTCCCTTGCCGTTGAGCGTCTTGACCAGCCACTCTGCGGCCTGCTCGCCGACTTGAGCTTGGCTCTCCGTGACGCGATCAAGGTAGTCCTTACCCAATCCCGGGAAGGCCTCGCCGGTCGAGAACGGAACGGTCGCTATGCCAGCCTGGGTGGCTTCGCGGGTAGCTTTCAGGATCGCGGCACCGGTGTCGAGGAAGGCGACGATCACGTCGAACTTCTGCGCGATCAGACCTTCGATATCGGCAATCTGCTTCTCAGGCTTGAACTCACCGTCGGTGTAGCGCGTTTCGGTGATGTTCGGGCACTTCGAAGCTTCATCCTCGAATTCGGCGCGGGTGATATGCCGCCAATAATTGCCGCCCCAACCGTCAGACAACGCCACCTTAATCTTCTTGGTGCCGCAGAATTGGCTGATCGGCAAAAGATCGGCAACCGTGCCTTTCTTGTCCGGATAAAGCTTGGCTTTAAAGATATTATCTGCGGCATTACCGGATGAGGTCGCCGCAACAGCGAGACCGACTGCCGCAACGCCGATCGCAAGTGTGCGTAGTGACAACATGAAAACTCCTCCCCTTTGCATCCGTTGATCCGGTTCTTCCGAAAGCGACAGGCAGCGGCATTGCCGTTGCTTTCGCATTCGCGTCGACCGGAAGTCCCAGATGACCTTTGTGCGCCGCGAGCATACTCCTTTTCCAAGCGGTGCCAAGGTCTGCAACGGAATTCCCGGCGCACGCACAAAATTTCCTCGTAAAGAATTATATGCTCATAAAAGTGGTGGGACGCGGCCCGCAGCGTGGGCGAAGTCCCTGAGTCAAACCGCAAGCGCCTTTTTTGGAAGCCGCCGGAGGCATCAACAAAACGGGCGATTGGACGCAAAAGCCTGCATCGTTGCCCGCGACCATGCGGGCGAATTTGCGTTAGCGCGTTTGCCTTGCGCTTCGCCGCCGCGGACTGGCATAATTGGCTACCTGTTGGCGGCCAACTAAAACCATTTGGGAGAAAACGTATGCTCAAGAGCGTCGACTATATTCTGACCACGCACACCGGCAGCCTGCCGCGCGGCAAGGAACTCAACGATCTTCTGATCGCCGACGAAGCCGGCGAAAAGGTCGATCAGGCCAAGCTCAACGACCTGGTCGAAAAGCGCGTCGCTCACGTCATGGAAAAGCAGCGCTGGGCCGGCATCAGCGTCGCCAACGATGGCGAGCAGGGCCGGGTCGGCTTCCAGACCTACCTGCCCAAGCGCATGAGCGGCTTCGGCGGCGAGTCCAAGCGGCCCTTCGGCCAGGAATGGATTCAGTTGCCGCTCTATACCGAAAAGTTCATGGCGCGTCTTCCCAAGACCGGAAAAGTCTTCGGCTGTCCGGAGGCGATCGCCGATATCAAATATACCGACAAAGAAGCGATCAAGAAGGAAATCGCCCGCTTCAAGAAGCACGCTGCTGAGATAAAGCCGCCGTTTCCGGAATTGTTCTTCGCCGAGCCATCGCCGGGCATTATCGCCTGCACCATGCTCAACGCCTTTTATCCCTCTTACGAGGCGTATCTGGACGCGATCGCGCGCGAAATTCACTACGAATACAAGTCCATCGTGGACGCGGGTTTTATCCTGCAGATCGACGCACCGGATCTGGCCATGGAACGCGTGCTGTTGTTCCAGGACAAGACCGAGGCCGAGTTCGTCAAGCTCGTGGAGCTGCAGATTGCAGCGCTCAACAAAGCGCTGCACGGCATTCCGCCTGACCGGGTGCGGCTGCACATCTGCTGGGGCAACTGGGAAGGTCCGCACATCTTCGATATCGGACTTGAGCCGCTGCTGCAGGCCTTCTATCAGGCCAAGGTCGGGGCCATCGGTATCGAATTCGCCAATGCCCGCCGCCAGCACGAGTATGCGGCGCTCAAGAAGCACAAATTCCCCGACAATTTGATCCTCATTCCCGGCGTGATCGACTCCAAGATCAATCTGGTCGAGCATCCGGAAGTGGTGGCGCAGCGCATCGAGCAGGCGGTGGCGGCGATCGGCGACCGCGAACGCGTGATCGCCGGCGTCGACTGCGGCTTCGGCACCTTCGCCGGCTGGGAATGGGTCGCCGAGGACGTGGTGTGGCTCAAGCTCAAGACGCTGCGCGAAGGCGCCGACATTGCCTCCAAGCGCCTGTGGGGCAAAAAGGCTGCGGCGTAAGGACGCTTAAGTCTGCTTGCGAACCGCCGGGGGGCGGGTAGCCTCCCGGCATGGGACCAAAGCCACGCACGGCGGCGTCACGGGCCTGGCAGCGGATGCTGTCGGGCCGGCGCCTCGATCTTCTCGACCCTTCGCCGCTCGACGTCGAGATCGAGGATATCGCGCACGGGCTGGCGCGGGTGGCGCGCTGGAACGGACAGACCAACGGCGCGCATATCTTTTCAGTCGCCCAGCATTCGCTGCTGGTGGAAGCGCTGGCGCGCGCCCGCGTGCCGCGGCTCGATCGCAGCCGGCGGCTGACGGTGCTTTTGCATGACGCCCCCGAATACGTGATCGGCGACATGATTTCGCCGTTCAAGGCGGTCATCGGCGACGCCTATAAGGTAACCGAGCGGCGGCTCCTGACCGCCATCCATCGGCGGTTCGGATTACCGGACAAGTCGCCGCTGGAGCTCGAGAAGCTGATCAAGACCGCCGACCGGGAAGCGGCTTTTCTCGAAGCCACGCGGCTTGCCGGGTTCGATTTTACCGAGGCGCGCCGTTTCTTCGGCCGGCCGCCCGTGGTGTCGAGCCCAATCGAGCGCGATTACCTCAAACCCTGGCCGGCGGAAACGGCGCAGGCGCGCTATCTCGAGCGCATCAAGAAGCTCACGAGTGCATAGTGCATGATCCGGAAAAGGGGGACGCCGGTTTTCCGAAAAAATCATGCACCAACAAAAACCTTGGAACGTCATACTTGTGCCGTCGCGGATTCCTATATGAGACTTAAGCCAAGCAAGAATTGATTCTATGATTCACGTCTGCTCCCTCGCCCGCCTGCATGCCACGGTCGAAGATACCGGCGCCCGCCATGTGGTGTCGTTGATCGGCGACGAAGCGCGCATCGACCGGCCGCCCGCCGTCGACGAGGAAAATCACCTGTGGCTGCAGCTGCACGACATTTCGTCGCCGCTCGACGGCTACATCATGCCGGATGAAGCGCACATCGCCGAACTGTTGCGCTTCGTGCGCCGCTGGGACCGCCGCGCGCCGCTGGTGGCGCACTGCTACGCCGGCATCAGCCGGTCGACGGCCAGCGCCTTTGCCGCGGTTTGCGCGCTCAATCCGCACCGCGATGAGGAAAGCATCGCGCTTGCGCTGCGCGAGGCCTCGGCGACCGCTACGCCGAATAGCCGCATCGTCTCGCTCGCCGACCGGCTGCTTGGCCGCGGCGGCCGCATGGTCGCGGCGATCGAAATGATCGGCCGCGGCGCCATGGCCGCGGAAGGCGAACCGTTCCGGCTCGATCTCGAGTGACGATTATTCTTCGATGGCCGGCCGCAACGTCGCGATCGGCATGGCGTTGACCGGCGTCACCGGGGCCGCATGAACGGGCGTGAGCGGCAGCGGACGGTCCGGCGCCTGCGCCGGGCGGCTTATGATCTGCGCACGCGGGTTATGCTGGGCGAAATCGCAATAGGCAAAGCCCATGCCTGAAACCGAGCCGCGGAAGCTGCGGAAGTCGATCTTCTCGACCTTAAAGCACGGCTCCAGCGGCAGACCCGACAGATGGGCGCACATGGATTTGCCTTCGACGCGCAGCGTGCCGGCCGGCAAAGTGGCGAAATGAACCTCGCCGGCGCCGCCCGGCCGGATGGTGCCGACGACCGAGCCGTCGGGGAAGATGCGCCCCATTCCGGCGGTGCCGTCGAAACAAGTGTAAGTGAACAGCTTTCCGACCACGAACGCCCTGGCCTGGTCCGGTGAAAGCTCTTCGGCGGCGGCGGAAGCGATACCTAGAACGCACGCACAGACGATAACGGCAACGCGCGGCAACATCGTAGACTCCAGTTTCGACGCGATGGCGAGATTAGCAAAATTTCTTAACCGTCCCCTTACCATGTGGCCTCGCACGATAGCTGAAGTTGCTGCTATTTTCCTGCGCAGATTTTGCTTTCGGTTACCGAATTTTTACCACAATTCGCCCGCGCACCGCTCCCGCCATGATGCGCGCCCCGGCCTCGATCACGTCGGCAAGCCCAATCTCGGTGGTCATTGCCGCAATCTTGGCGCGGTCGAGGTCGGTCTCGAGCCGGCGCCACGCCTCGTGCCGCAGCGGCAATGGACACATCACCGAGTCGATACCCAGAAGCGACACCCCGCGTAGAATGAAGGGAGCAACCGAGGTCGGCAAGTCCATTCCGCCGGCAAGTCCACAGGCGGCAATGGCGCCGCCATAGCGCGTCATCGACAGCACATTGGCGAGCGTCGCGGAACCGACGGAGTCGATGCCGCCGGCCCAGCGCTCCTTGTCGAGCGCGCGCGGTTGTCCGGTCAGTTCGCTGCGCTCGATCACCTCGGTGGCGCCAAGGCCCTTGAGGTAGGCAGCCTCCGACGGCCGCCCGGTCGAGGCCATGACCGCATAGCCAAGCTTGGCCAAGAGCGCGATCGCGACCGAACCGACGCCGCCGGCAGCGCCGGTGACGATCACCGGGCCGCGCGCCGGCGCAACGCCGGCGCGCTCAAGCGCCACGACCGCAAGCATGGCGGTGTAGCCGGCGGTGCCGATCGCCATCGCCTCGCGCGCACTCATGCTTGCAGGCAGGCGCACCAGCCAGTCGCCCTTCACCCGCGCCTTTGCGGCATAGGCGCCGAGATCGGTCTCGCCGAGACCCCAGCCATTGAGGATCACCTTGTCGCCGGGTTGCCAATTTGGGTGCGAGGAGGATTCCACCGTGCCGGCAAAATCGATGCCGGCAATCATCGGGAAGCGGCGCACCACGGGCGCCTTGCCGGTCAGCGCCAGCCCGTCCTTGTAATTGAGCGTCGAGTATTCGACGGCGACAGTGACGTCGCCATCCATCAAATCCTTCTCGTCGAAATCGGCGAGCCGGACCGTCTGTCCGCTTTCGCCTTTGTCGATAACGATTGCCTTGAATGTGCTCACGCCTTCACCCCAACTTCAGCCGAGCGTCAGAGTGTGTCGGACGGATTTGCCGCGCACAAGACCGTACGATTAAAGATTGGCGGTGCGTTGTTTGTTGGCGGCGTCGGCGTCGGGCGGCGTCGCCGCCTGCGGAGACTTCGACGGCTCTTTTGCCGCGTGCGGCGCCTCGGCGCCAGTCTCGGCGGGTTTAGCCGCCGGCTCCGTGGCCCAGATCGGAGCGTCCGAACCGTCGCCCCAGGCGCGCGGCCGGTAGAAGGTATGAACCCCAAGCCGGTAGATCTTGTTCATCTCGTGAACCCAGCTCGGGTGCACCCAGTAGGCGTGATAGTGGGTGGCGTGGCCGACTTCCGTGAGCCAGACCTTGCCGTCGAGCATGTCCCTGCTGATACGCTTGGCCTGCTCCCACATGTCGAGTTCGTCGATCTTGCTCAGATCCTTGCCCTCGCAGGCGAAGGTGAACTGGCAGGCGAGATGCCGCTCGGCGTTTTGATAGACGACGCCGCACACATCGTTGGGATAGACGCCGGAGAAGACGCGGTTCATCACCACTTGGGCGACCGCCATCTGCCCGCGCAGCGGCTCGCCGCGCGCCTCGAAATAGACGGCGTCGGCAAGACATTTCTCGGCCTTGATGCGCGGCTTGCCCTCCAGCCCGAGCCGCTCGGCCGGACTCTTGAACAAGCTGATATTGTCCTTGCCGGCGATGGTCTCGCCGGCGGAGGCCGCCGGCGGCGTGCCATTGAGCGCCGAAAGTTTCAGTTCGGGATCGAGCGACGGCGGCACCAACACCGGCTCCGCGCCCGGCGCCCATCGTTCCAAACCGCCGCGCAAGCCAAGCGCCGAACCGCCGAAATAAAGTTGGGCATTGCGTTCGCCGGCATCCTCCTGGCGGAAGGACAGCGAGGAGAACGGCGACGGCCCGGCCGCTGCGGCATTGCTCTCGCTCGCCGCCGGAATTTCCGGCGGCTTGTCGAGAAGCGCGGCATCGTCGTCGGGTTCTGCATTGCGTTCATCGTCCTGCGCGTGCGGCAGAATGGACAAAGGCGGGGCTACCGCATTGTTTGCCGTCTGTTGTGGCAAGTCCGCCGCCGGCAGGAAGCCGAAGGCATCGATCCCGGCGTCCGCCGCCGCGGCGGCCGGCTCGATCGCCGGTGTCTCGGCACTCTTCGGCCGCGGTCCGACGAAAAACGCCGGCGGGCTTGCCGGCTGCATAGCCGGCGTGTCGACCGGCTGCAGTTGCGGCAGTACCGCCGGTTGGGCCGCATCGGGTGAAGCTTGCGACGATGGCAGTCGGTCGCCCTTCCGCGCGCGATTAACGGTCGGATATTCGACCTCGAGCAGCGGATGCACAAGCGGGGTCGCGCCCCCCGACCAGACTTTCACGTCGAGCGAGCGCGGATCGTAATTGACCGACTCGACCGCAGTCGGTTCGGGCATCGTCGTGCCGATCGGCCGCGAGAAACTGAAAGTGGCGGCATGGATGGTGCCGAACGGCGATGCAATCAGGTGTGCGTGCCAGCGTTCGGAAATTCCCGGCTGACGCGCGAGCAGAGCGGTGAGATCCTGATAGCCGATCGACGTCGGCGCGAACGCCGTACACAGCGCGCTCAACCAAAACGGGCCGGAGACCCCCGCGATCGGCAGGCTACGCAACGCCAACATCTCCCACCCACGCGCGCTTCAACAAAGCGACGCTTCCCCGTCCTTCAGCAAACGTTGCTGTAGTGGCGCGAATGCGACACATTCAAATATTGTCGGGT
The DNA here is from genome assembly GCA_964459765.1 of uncultured Hyphomicrobiales bacterium. Lineage (GTDB taxonomy): Bacteria > Pseudomonadota > Alphaproteobacteria > Rhizobiales > Xanthobacteraceae > BOG-931. Next base: position 7,558 of record CAYWNY010000137.1, read on the forward strand.
TAACCTTGCAGACCTGTTAACTCGCATGCGCGGCGCGTTTCCCGCGCGGCGGGAGCCGTGCGGGCGCGAGTTTTCGATTGTTGCTGCGGGCGGCGCCGCGCAGCGTTATGCAGCTATTGTCGTTTTGTTAACTAGACTGCAACGTGGTGCAGCTCATTTCGGTGGTGCATGATCTTTTCGGAAAACCGGCTGCCACTTTTCTGGATCATACACTACGCGGTCGACGCCGCGCTCTTGCCGAGCGCGGCTTGCGCGGCGGCGAGCCGCGCGATCGGCACGCGGAACGGCGAGCACGACACGTAATCGAGACCGACTTCGTGGCAGAACGTCACCGAAGCCGGATCGCCGCCGTGTTCGCCGCAAATGCCGAGTTTGAGATTCTTGCGCACTTTGCGGCCGCGCGCGGCGGCGATCCGGACCAGTTCGCCGACGCCGTCGCGATCGATCGAGACGAACGGATCGGCGGGAATGATGCCCTTTGACGCGTAGATGCCGAGGAAGCTCGCGGCATCGTCGCGGCTGATGCCGAAAGCGGTCTGCGTCAGATCGTTGGTACCGAACGAGAAGAACTCCGCGGTCGCCGCGATCTCGCCGGCCAAGAGCGCCGCGCGCGGCAACTCGATCATGGTGCCGACCTGATATTTGACCGCGGCTTTGGTTTCGGCGGCGACGGTTTCCGCCATGGCGTCGATGCGCTCCTTGACGATATCAAGCTCGGCCTTCGAGGCGATCAGCGGCACCATGATTTCCGGCGCAACCGGCTTGCCGGTTGCGCGGCCGGCCTCGACCGCGGCTTCGAAGATGGCGCGCGCCTGCATCTCGGCGATTTCCGGATAGGCGATGGCGAGCCGGCAGCCGCGGAAGCCCAGCATCGGATTGAACTCGTGCAGTTCACGGGCGCGGTCGGCGAGCTTCTTCGGATCCGCGCCCATGGCGTGCGCGACTTCCGCAATCTCGGCCTCGGTGTGCGGCAAAAATTCGTGCAGCGGCGGATCGAGCAGCCGAATGGTGACCGGAAGCGCGCCCATGATCTTGAACAGTTCGAGAAAATCCGCGCGCTGCATCGGCAGCAGCTTGGCGAGCGCCGCGCGGCGCGCCTTCTCGTCTTCCGCGAGAATCATCTCGCGCACGGCGCGGATGCGATCTTCTTCGAAGAACATGTGCTCGGTGCGGCACAGCCCGATGCCCTCGGCGCCGAATTTGAGAGCCGCGCGCGCATCCGCCGGCGTGTCGGCGTTGGCGCGCACCTTGAGCGTTCGCGCCGCGTCCGCCCACACCATCAGCGTGTTGAACTCGCCGGCAAGTTCAGGCTCGCGCATCGGCACGCGGCCGACCAGTACCTGGCCGGTCGAGCCGTCGATGGTCAGCGTATCGCCTTTTTTCATGGTCACGCCGCCCGCGGTCATGGTCTGAGCGCGATAATCGACGCGCAGGGCGCCCGCGCCGGCGACGCAGGGCTTGCCCATGCCGCGCGCCACCACCGCCGCATGCGAGGTCATGCCGCCGCGGGTGGTGAGGATGCCTTCTGCGGCATGCATGCCGTGAATGTCCTCGGGCGAGGTCTCGATGCGGACCAGGATCACCCTGTGGCCTTGGCTGCGCAGCAATTCGGCGTCTTCGGACGAGAAGACAATCTCGCCGCAGGCGGCGCCCGGCGAAGCCGGCAGACCGGTGGCGATGATTTTACGATCGGCCGCCGGATCGATGGTCGGGTGCAGAAGCTGATCGAGCGCGGCGGGATCGATCCGCGTCACCGCCTCTTCCTTGGTGATGAGTTTCTCCTGCGCAAGCTCGACCGCAATGCGCAAGGCGGCTTTGCCGGTGCGCTTGCCGCTGCGCGTCTGCAGCATCCACAGGTTGCCCTGCTCGACCGTGAATTCCAGGTCCTGCATGTCGCGGTAATGTTTTTCCAGCGACGCCTGGATGCGCTTCAACTCGGCAAACGCCTGCGGCATCGCCGATTCCATCGACGGCTTGTTGGAACCGGAATGCCGGCGCGCTTCCTCGGTGATCTCCTGCGGCGTGCGAATGCCGGCGACCACGTCTTCGCCCTGCGCGTTGATGAGGAATTCGCCGTAGAGTTTTCTCTCGCCGGTCGAGGGATTGCGGGTAAACGCGACACCGGTGGCCGAGGTCTGGCCCATATTGCCGAATACCATCGCCTGCACATTCACCGCGGTGCCCCAGCTTTCAGGAATGGCGTGCAGGCGGCGATAGGTGATGGCGCGCTGGTTCATCCACGAGCCAAACACGGCGCCGATCGCGCCCCACAATTGCTGGTGCGGGTCCTGAGGAAAGGGCTTGCCGGTTTCGCTTTCGACGCTTTTCTTGAATTCGCCGATCAGTTGCTCCCAATCGGCGGCCTCAAGATCGGTATCGAGCGTAAAGCCGTTGCGATCCTTGTGCTCGTCGAGGATTTGCTCGAAGTGATGGTGGGCAATGCCGAGCACCACGTCGGAATACATGGTGATGAAGCGCCGGTAGCTGTCGTAGGCGAAACGCCAGTCGCCGGATTTCGCCGCCAGCGCCGCGACCGTCACGTCGTTGAGCCCGAGATTGAGTACGGTGTCCATCATGCCCGGCATCGAGGCGCGCGCCCCCGAGCGCACCGAAACCAGCAGCG
>CAYWNY010000138.1:0-10067 GCA_964459765.1 uncultured Hyphomicrobiales bacterium
TATCAGTCGTGGTGGAGCTTTTGGATTTGACATTCGCTTGACGAGTTTGCGGCCAGGTGGGTAGCGAATGTCAAATCCGCTCAACTACTCGCCGCAAACGGCGTCTTCGAGAAAGTCGGGGTGCTGCAGCCGCGTGAATTCGATGGCAAAGCCATCTTCCAGATGGCGCACGACGCGGCCCGGCACCTTACCGAGCGTCACTAGCGCGCCGAGTGGCGGCCGCTGATCGGTCTTGATGCCGGCGCCGGACTGCGAGACGTCGAGGATGCGGCAGCTAACGTTGATGCCGTTCGGCATGATGAGGCGGCCGATCGGGTTGCGTGGCGCGAACCGGCCGTGGCGGCGGTCTTCCGGAAGACCGAGAATGTGGCGATTGGCAAGCCAGGTCAGCTGCGCGGCGAGTTTGTCGCGTTTGCGCGGCGTCGCCGATATGGTCATGGCAAAGCCGTTCGGCAGCGTGCGCGCGACTTGGCCCTCGAGCCGACCCAGATGGTCGACATAGGCGATGACGCGCTCGCCCGGCTCGGCGCCGACCGGCGCCACCAGCGCCATGCCGCCGGGCGACATATTCACGACCTGACAGGGGAATTCGCGCCGATCCGGCAGCATATAGCGGCCTTGCAGATCGACGCTCACGCGCTGAAAGCGACGGCGCTCCTGGCTAAGCGGCCGGGTCGCGAGCTTCGGTTGGGGTAGCGCCATGCCGCTTTATGCCTGCTTCGCGTGTGGCAAGCCTAGAGCGCCCGGTGTTAACGCGCGGTTAGCCCGCGGCTTCAAGCCGCGTTCGGCCCCTCGTCGTTGCGCAAAGCCGGCATTTTTCGCGTGCCGCGCCCGCCTTCGTAGACCACGAGGCCGCGTTGGCCGCGCGGCGCCATGAAACGAGGCACCAGCCGCTTATCGAGCGCCGCGCCGATATGGCGACGGCCGCCAAGCGTCATCGGCCCGATCGGGCGCACGCCGAGCCAAGCCGGAATCTTGAGGGGCGCCAGCACGCCGATCGCGCGCGCGAAGCTTGGCCGGTGAATGCCAAGTGGCAATAGCAAAAGCTCGAGGTCAATCGACTCGCCGTCATCATTGTGCGCGGCGACACCGGCGACCGTTCCCGTGCACTCATCGGTGAGCAGTCCGATCAGGCCTTCCATGACCGGGCGATTGAGCGCGGTCCACAGATTGAGAAAGGACTCTTCCTTGAGCTCGCGGCCGAAGAGCGCGCAGACCCGCGTACCGGCAAGCCGGACCGGATGGCCGGCCTTGCCGTCGAGCGCCAGAATGAAGGCGTCGCTCAATACGCCGCGGATGGCACCCGGTTCGATCTCCGAGCGTTCGGGCGCCGGTCGCTTCCCGCGCTTTGCTTCCCAATAGGCATAGAGTTCGCGACTTGCGGCGTGTTTCATAAACAGACGCTCCCGCACGCGCGTCCCCCGCTGCACACGTCTGTCCCTGTTTGGGACATCGACGGCGGGGATTGGCCGTGCGGTTACGGTCGGAGCAGGCGGTATGCCGTGGGTGCAGTTTCGCGAACGGGCGCGACGTCAACGTTCCGTTAAGCCTAACAAAACGTTGACATTGGCCGGGATCAGGTGCCGGCCTAGGTTGGCGCACCAAAATTCATGCGCCGTCGTGATCCGGCGGTGCCGCGATCTAAGGGAGGCGAGGGGATGTGACAGGCGCTACCCGATCCAGCGCGAAACGCAGGATCGCCGGCGCCATGTGCGGAACCCCGCGCAAGCTGGCAAAAGGGAGGACCACCGTCCTCCCTTTTGCTTTTTCCGCTGCGTTTAATTTAAAACGCCGCTTGCCGTCGCCGCCGTTGCCGACTATGTCCGCGCAACGTCAGGTCCATCGCGGTGTCTCAGCGTTCAGAACCGATGTTCAATGTGCCGCCCGTCGTGGTCGCGACGGTCGTGGCGCTTATCGCCGTTCATGCGTTCCGCATGCTGGTATTGAGTGACGAACAAGACCTGCGTTTTCTTTTGACCTTCGCCTTCGTTCCGGCGCGCTATGACATCGACCTGGTCTCCGGCGGATCGTTCCCCGGCGGATTCGGCGCCGATCTGTGGACATTTTTCACTTACGCTTTTTTGCATGCCGATTTGCTGCATATCGGCGTCAACATCGCCTGGCTGTTGCCGTTTGGCGCGGCGCTTGCCCGCCGCTTTGGCGCCTGGCGTTATGCGGCTTTCGTGCTGGTGGTCGCCGCTGCCGGAGCGTTTGCGCATCTGTTCACCCATCGCGGCGCGATGGTGCCGATGATCGGCGCGTCCGCGGCGATCGCCGGCGCGATGGCGGCGGCGCTGCGCTTTGTGTTCGTGCCGGGCGGACCGCTCGAGCTTTGGCGCGGCGGCGCCAACAGCGATGCTTATCGCGTTCCGGCGGTGCCGCTTCTGGCGACGCTGCGCGATCCGCGTTTTCTCATGTTCCTTGTCGCATGGGTCGGATTGAACGCCCTGTTCGGTTTTGTTTCGGTTCCAATCGGGGGCGAAGGGCAGGAGATTGCCTGGCAGGCGCATATCGGCGGTTTTGTCGCTGGACTTTTGTTGTTTAACGCCTTTGATCCAGTTCGCGGGCAAAAATTCGATGTGCGCCGCAGCCGTTGAACGGCTGTGCATGATCGCTTGCGAACACGCCATCGCCGCATTTCCGTGCTATCAATAATGTCAGGGTCAGCGCTTGTTTACTGGCGACCCAGGCGAGACTCGATGCTGCACTGCAGCGCGGCGCAGGCATCCGAGGACGGGCAGCGACGAGATTAGTGCCCGCCGATTGAAGTGCCCCGGCCGATAGAATTCAGGCGCCGACCACAACATAGCTTCGAGGCTACGCAGCGCCGCATTGCGGTGGTCGTGAGGCAAGGGAGGTCAAGATGACTGTTGGCATTATCCTCGCAGAAAAAGGCCGCAAGACTTTCACCATCGAACCGAGCGCAAGTCTTGCGGACGCCGTTAAAGTGCTGGCCGACAAACGCATCGGCGCGGCGCTTATTCTTGGCGCCGACCGGCGCATTGCCGGGATCCTCTCCGAGCGCGACATCGTGCGCGCGCTCGCCGAGCGCGGCGCGGATGCGCTCAACGAGCCGGTCAGCCAGACCATGACGCGCAAGGTCGAGACCTGCAACGAGCATGAGGCGGTCGTCAGCATCATGGAGCGGATGACGGCCGGCAAATTCCGTCACATGCCGGTCGTCGACCAGGGCAGGCTCGTCGGCGTGGTATCGATCGGCGACGTCGTCAAGCATCGCGTCAAGGAAATGGAGAGCGAGTCGGTCGCCATGCGCGACTACATCATGACGGCGTAGTCGTGATGACGGCGTAGTCGTTCGGCGGCATCGGCGCTATGATGCCCGCTCTAAGGTGCGAGCGGGCGGAGGTTTCATGCGGCAATTCTTTGCGTTTGGGCTTGGCGCGGTGGCTCTGTGTGCCGCCGCGCATGGTGCTTCGGCCGAGCAAAAAATCCGGCTGGCACAGACGTCGAACACCACCAATTGCATGATGATCTGCAATTCCGCGGCGGCGAATTGCCGGACGACGTGTGTGCTTCCCGGCAATTTGCCGACAACCACCGCGGCGGCGGCAAACATCGTCACCAACGCGGGCACCACCAACGCCGGGCCGAGTGTCGCCTGTCTGTTGAATTGCAGCACGACGGAACTCGGTTGCCACACCGCGTGCGGGCAGCAATCCCCATCGCGGTAGACAAAGCCGTTAAGCGAGCGCGGCGATCGTATCGGCGATCGGCTCCAGCGCCTTTTCGGTCGCGGCTTTACCGACCGCGATCGCGTCGCCGGCGCGATGGAAATCGAGCCAGCCGATATGCCCGATATGCGGCGTGATGTGGATGTCCGGTGGATCGCCGGCAAGCCGCATGCGCGTGAGCCGGTCCTGCATGATGTTGAAGGCCTCGATCATGACCGTCGAAAATCCCGGCCGCTCCTCCGCGGAAAACATCTGCCGTTTCAGCGCGCGTTCCGCGCCAAACCTGCCGCGCAAGCCCATGAAACCTCTGCGCGGAGCGTCGGGCGCCGGCGCCGGCTCGTCATATTCGTCCGAACCGTGGCTCGCGATCGTGGCGCCACGCGCGAAGCGATCGGCGTCGAGATTGACGGCGATGACGATGCGCGCACCGAATGCGCGTGCCGCGGAAACCGGGACCGGATTGACCAGCGCGCCGTCCACCAGCCAGCGTCCGCCAAGCCGCGCCGGCGGGAAAACTCCGGGCAGCGCGTACGAGGCGCGCATGGCGAGCGCCAGCGAGCCATGCGTCAACCAAACTTCGTGGCCGGTCCCGACCTCGGTCGCAATCGCCGCATAGCGCAGCGGCAGGTCCTCGATCGCGGTCGAGCCGACGGCCTCGGTAAGCCGGCGAGCAAGCCGACCGCCGCCGATCAGTCCCGAACTGCCGATCCGGACGTCGAGATAGCCGATGATACGCCGCAGCGTGAGCGCGCGCGCCCATTCCTCCAGCTCTTCGAATTTATTGGCGGCGTAGCAACCACCAACCAGCGCTCCGATTGAAGTACCGACGATAATGTCGGGCTTGATGCCGTGCTCGATCAGCGCGTGAATAACGCCGATATGGGCAAAACCGCGCGCTGCGCCGCTGCCGAGAACAAGCCCGATCAGTGGCCGACCCGCCTTGCCCGGCAGGGGCTTCGTTCCAATGTCCGCGACGGTCACGCCAGTTCTCTATCCCCAAGCGCCGTTAGGCTCGGCGCTGCGACATGATTGTCTACCGCGCCAGACGTAACAACGCTTTAGATTTAATATGGTGAAGCGGCTTCCGGGTCTAACCGGCCGGGGCATGAAAATGCCGCGATTGAGACCGACAAAAATCGCATGCCAAAGCGCGGCTTGAGCGGATTTAGGGGCGGGGCCGCGGCGGCTTTGGCGTTGCTGTTCAGCTTCGGCCTTCCGGCAGGCGCGCCTGCGCAGACGCGGCTGCTTCCGCCGGAACTCACGGCTCCCGTTCCAATGGCGCCTGGTACCGGCAGTCCCGGTGCAATGCTGGTTCCACCGCAATTGCCGCCGTCATTGCCTGCACCGCTGGCGCAGGCCGTGCCCTTAATCCCGGCCGGACACGTCGCTCTTGCTGTGTCGGCGCGCTATGGGCGAGATGCGCCGCAGATCAACAGCGGGTTGATCTGGCGGGTCTACGCCGCCAAAGCCGACGCGACCGGGGTGTTCCGCCTCCTCAAAGAAGACAAAGCGCCGGCGCCGACCTTCGTGCTGCCGCCCGGCAATTATGTCGTTCACGCCAGCCTCGGTCTCGCCAGCGCCGCCAAAGCCGTGCAACTGCGCGCCGAGACCGTGCGCGAAGTCTTTGAAATTCCCGCCGGCGGCATTCGTCTCGAAGGCCGTGTCGGCGACATCCGCATCCCGACCGGACAAATATCGTTCGACATTTTCCCCGGTAGCCAGTTCGACGCTAACGAGCGGCGGCCGGTTGCGCAGAACGTGTTGACCGGCGACGTCGTGCTGCTGCCGGACGGCACGTATTACATCGTCTCGAATTACGGCGACGGCAACTCGGTGGTGCGCTCGGACGTGCATGTGCAGGCGGCGAAACTGACGGATATCGTGGTCACCCATCGTGCCGCGATCATCACGCTCAAACTGGTCAACGATTCAGGCGGCGAAGCGCTCGCCAACACGCAATGGACGGTGCTCACCCCAGGTGGCGACGTGATCAAGGAATCGATCGGCGCTTTTCCGCGCGTGGTGCTTGCCGAAGGCGACTATCACGTGATAGCGCGCAATGAAGGCAAAACCTTCCAGCGCGATTTTAAGGTCATCACCGGCGTCGACGGCGAAGCCGAGGTGCTGGCGCGTTGACGGGTCGCGTCAGCTTTCAGATCGCATTGACCGCGCTATCTGAACCACCCTGGCGCGGCCGGCAGCAGAATATTGAATCCGACCCGCACCGTATTGAGCGTCATCGAGGCGCTGTGATTGCCAACGACCGGAATGGTGCCGGCTGCGTCGGCGAAGCCATAATTATAAGTCTGCGCCACGCCGTTGAATTGCTCCCACAAATACTCCGCCTTGAACGTCACATTGTGCAACACGCCAACTTCGACGCCACCCCCGGCCGTGTAGCCGATGGCGAACGTGCTGTAGGGCGAATTGGCCGGAACTGCCAGCCCCGGAAATGCGCCGGCCGGAACCGCAGTGATGGTCGAAGACCACCGCGTGTCGGCCCAAGCGCCGCCGCCCGTTCCGAAGAGTAGGACATTGTCAAAGGCATAGCCCAAGCGTATCCGCAGCGTGCCGAAGTTGTTGATATTGGACGATCCGCTTGAGCATACGCCGCCCGCACAGCCAGCGCTCGAGCCGTTGAGGTTTCCCCAATCGGCATCAGCCTCGAAGCCAGCCACGATGTGGCTTGGGAATTCATAATTGAAGCCGAACTGAAGGCCGCCGAACCCCCCGCTGTTGCTGCCGCTGCTGCTGAAACCTGAAACCGTTACGCCGCCAGCGGCTGGCACCCCGCCGACCGTGACAGAGCCAAAGTCTTTCACATTGCCGAACTCATAGCCGCCGTTGCCGCCGATATAGAACCCGGTCCACTGATAGCCCGTCGGATACGGCGGTTCCTTGGCCGGGAGCGAGAGATCGGCGGCAGCCACCGGAGTGATGGCCGGCAATGCAAACATCGCGGCGGCCAAAAGAAATGCGGTTCTCATGATTGCAACAGCCCCTCGACTAACCCCCGGAAGATCAGAGGTTAACACCGCCTTTCAGCAATGGCTGTGTCGTCCAAGTCACACGCTGCGAGAAATGCGCGAAAAGATATTAAAAATCAACGTTCTAGCTATGCGGCTTAAGCTAAAGTTTTGAAAAGGGATTTTGCTTTTTCAGGCGCACCCGAAGTTATGTTCCTTCGCACATCGGGTGGCACGGCCTCGTCACTGAGTGCTTGCAATGCAGCATCAAGCGCCAAGGTTTGTTGTTTCTCGCTGCCGAGACGGCGAATCGAGACCGTGCGTTCGGCCGCTTCCTTCTTGCCGACCACCAGCAGCACCGGCACTTTCGCCAGCGAGTGCTCGCGGACTTTGTAGTTGATCGTCTCGTTGCGCAGATCGCCCTCGACCCGCAGCCCGGCGCGCTGTGCCGCGGCGATGATTTCGCGCGCATAATCGTCGGCGTCCGAGGTGATGGTGGCGATCACCGCTTGCAGCGGAGACAGCCACAGCGGCAGATGGCCCGCATAATGCTCAATCATGATGCCGGTAAAGCGTTCGAGCGAGCCGAACATGGCGCGATGCAGCATCACCGGCGTGACTTTGTTTGAATGCTCGTCGATATAGAAAGCGCCGAGCCGTCCGGGCATGTTGAGATCGACCTGCACAGTGCCGCATTGCCAATCGCGGCCGATAGCGTCGCGCAAAACGTATTCGAGTTTGGGGCCGTAGAAGGCGCCTTCGCCCTTGTTGAGCATCCATGGCCGGCCCGAGGCTTCGAGCGCCTGTAGCAATGCGGCTTCCGCCTTGTCCCACACCGCGTCGTCGCCGATGCGCTTTTCTGGCCGATCGGAAAATTTGATGCGCACATCGTCGAAGCCGAAGTCCTGGTAGATCGAAAGGATCAGGTCGTTGACCGCCAGCACCTCCTGCGCGATCTGCTCTTCGGTGATGAAGATGTGCGCGTCGTCCTGGGTGAAGGCGCGCACGCGCATCAACCCATGCAGCGCGCCGGACGGCTCGAAGCGATGCACCTTGCCGAATTCGGCGATCTTGAACGGCAGATCGCGGTACGATTTGAGCCCATTCTTGAAAATCTGAATGTGGCCGGGGCAGTTCATCGGCTTGATGACGAAAGTGCGCTCATCTTCCTCGCGCGGCTGCACCAGGAACATGCCGTCGCGGAAGGTCGCCATGTGGCCGGAGGCAACCCACAACGAGGATTCGATCAGCTGCGGCGCATTGACCTCGGCATAGCCCGCTGCCGTTTGCCGGCGGCGGATATAGTTCTCGAGCGTCTGGAACAGCGTCCAGCCTTTCGGATGCCAGAACACCGAGCCGGGTGCTTCCTCCTGGAAGTGGAAGAGATCCATCTCGCGGCCGATCTTGCGGTGATCGCGCTTTTCCGCCTCCTCGATTTGTTTGAGGTGGGCGTCGAGTTCTTCCTGCTTGGCAAAGGCGGTGCCGTAGATGCGCGAGAGCATCTCGCGGTTGGAATCGCCGCGCCAATAGGCGCCAGCGGTCTTGAGGAGCTTAAAGGCGTTGCCGATCTTGCCCGTCGAAGTCATATGTGGGCCGCGGCAAAGATCGAACCAGTCGCCCTGCTTGTAGATCTTGAGCTCTTGATCCTCGGGAATGGCGGCGATCAGTTCCACCTTGAAGTTCTCGCCCTTGTCGCGAAAGACTTCTTTGGCACGCTCGCGCGTCCACACTTCCTTGGTGAAAGGTTTGTCGCGGGCAATGATCTCGCGCATCTTTTTCTCGATGGCGGCGAAATCTTCCGGCGTGAAGGGCGCATTGCGGAAGAAGTCGTAATAGAAGCCGTTCTCGATCACCGGTCCGATGGTGACTTGCGTGCCGGGCCACAAGCTCTGCACGGCTTCGGCGAGCACATGCGCCGCGTCGTGGCGAATGAGTTCGAGCGCTCGCGGATCGTCGCGGGTGAGGAATTCGATCTTGGCGTCGTGATCGATGGGATCGGTGAGATCGGTAATCTTGCCGTCAAGCGCCATCGCTACCGTGCGCTTGGCGAGCGAGGGCGAAATGCCCTTGGCGACGTCGAGACCGGTGGTGTGCGGCGGATAGTCCCGACGCGCCCCGTCGGGAAAGGTCACGGCGACCATGGTTCGCTCCTTATGCTCACTCCTGCGAACGAGCGCAGGTAAGCGCGACTAGCCGCTATGTAGCGCATGCGGCGGCCAAGGCAAGCCATGCGGCAGTGCAACATAGCCTATGCAATGGCGGCGGCTGTGACCCGGCGCGCCGCCGCCTTATTTGGTAATCTGTGGCTCCTTTGATGGAGACTACCGCATGACCCCAGCCCCCCTTATGGACACTTTCCGCATTCCCGGCACCGACGTTGTGCCGTCCCGCATTGGGCTCGGCACCTGGGCGATCGGCGGCTGGATGTGGGGGGGCACCGATGAGGCGGAATCGATCCGCACCATCCACGCGGCGCTCGATCGCGGCATCACGTTGATCGACACCGCCCCGGTCTATGGCTTCGGCCACTCCGAGGAGATCGTCGGCAAGGCGTTGGCGGAGAGCGGCCGGCGCAAACGCGCGGTCATCGCCACCAAGGTCGGGCTCGATTGGAAGGGCGAGCAGCCGTTCCGCAATGCCAGTCATGCCCGCATCACGAAGGAGCTCGACGATTCGCTGCGCCGCTTGCAGACGGACGTCATCGATCTTTATCAAATCCACTGGCCCGATCCTAATACGCCGATCGAAGAGACTGCCGGCGCCATGGCCGAGCTGTATAAGGCGGGAAAAATCCGCGCCATCGGCGTGAGCAATTTTTCGCCGGCACAGATGGACGCGTTCCGCGCAGTTGCGCCACTGCATGCCGTGCAGCCGCCGTATAATCTGTTCGAGCGCGCCATCGAAAAAGACGTCTTCCCCTACGCCGTGCGCAACAATCTGGCCATGCTGGCCTATGGTTCGCTTTGTCGTGGGCTGTTGTCCGGGCGCATGAAGCCCGGCACCCGTTTTCCGGCCAGCGACCTGCGCTCAAACGATCCGAAATTCCAGCCGCCGCGTTATGCCGAATATCTCGCCGCGGTCGCCGAGCTCGACAGTCTTGCGCAAGAGCGCTTCGGCAAGCGGGTTATACATCTGGCGCTCCGTTGGGTGCTCGATCGCGCGCCCAATACCATGGCGTTGTGGGGCGCGCGGCGCCCGGATCAACTCGATCCCGTGCAGCAGGTTTTGGGCTGGACGATCGATGCGCAGGCGATGGCCGAGATCGACCGAATTCTGGCCCGTAATATCCGCACGCCACTCGGGCCTGAATTCATGGCGCCGCCGGAGCAGACGGCCGCGTAATCTTCAAATCGGCTAGGGTCTGTACCCAGATAGCTTCTTGAAAAATCGCAACGATCGTGATTCACCG
>CAYWNY010000139.1:0-10044 GCA_964459765.1 uncultured Hyphomicrobiales bacterium
CTGAAAGGCTACGGCTGGCAGCGCGGCCAGCCCTGGGGCGAAGGCACGCAAAATTTCCAGGTGCTGCTGCAGTGGAACGCGTCGCAGGTCTACACCAAGACCGTGGCCTATTTCGCTCAACAGCTGGCGGCCACGCAGTAGCGCGCCGACCACATCGTTTGGAACGTGGCGAAATCGCGGGCGTGCGCGACAGCAACGCTTCCACATCCGATAAACCGAAACTCTCGCAGCGTGCGCAGATCGGTTCCGCGAAAACCTCGTCAGGCGGCGACTGCTGCGCGCATGACGATATCGCGAAGGTCGGGACCAGAACGAAGGCTGCCGATCACTCCGCCATGCCGGCCCTCCAACCTTGATTCGACGAAACGCGCCGCAACCTCCGGGACGCTGTACCGCAGCATTTCGCTGGCCTGAAGCGCCAGCGCCATGCGCGTCACCAAGAGCCTGGCGTTGCCTTCGTCATTGTCGCCGTTGGCGAGACCGTCATTGAGGTCGGAGAGAAACCGGGCGTGCGCCCCATTGGCCGTGCCCGCCGACGCGACTTCGTGTGCGAAGGTTTCCACTGCGCCCTTTTCGCGCTTCAGCGCCCGCAGGACATCCATACACATCATGTTGGAGGTCCCTTCCCAGATCGAGTTCAGCGGCGCTTCCCGATAAAGGCGCGCGATCGGATTCTCCATGATGAAACCGTTGCCGCCGTGCACCTGAAGAGCCTCATAAACGAAATAGGCCGCCCTCTGGCAGTTCCAGAATTTCACCACCGGCGTCGCCACGCGCGCGAGCAAACGTTCGCTTTTGCTCGTGCCCATGGCGTCGGTCGCACGAGCGACCCGCAACGCGGACAGCGTCGCCGCCTCGCTCTCAAGCGCCAGATCGGCCAGCACGTTGGCCTGCATCGGGAGGTCCGCCATACGCCGGCCGAAGCCGTTTCGCGTCGACGCATGGTTGATCGACAACGTTAGCGCCTGCCGCATCAGGCCCGCCGAGCCAACGGCGAAATCCAACCGGGTGAGATGAGCGTGCGACAGGATTTCGCGGATGCCGCGGCCTTCCTCACCGACCAGCATCGCCCAGGTACGATCGTATTCGACTTCGCTGGAGGCGTTGGAACGGTTGCCGCATTTGTCCTTGAGTCGCTGAATGAAGATCCTGTTCGCTTGTCCGTCAGGCGTAAAACGGGGAACAAACATGCAGCTGACGCCGGATTGCGTGCGCGCTAACGTAAAGAAACCGTCGGAGGTGGGCACCGAGAAGAACCACTTGTGGCCGGTGAGCAGATAGACCTGCGCGCCATTCTGCGAGCCGGCCGCGACGCCCGTGGTTTGCGTCTCGCGCAAGTCCGAACCGCCCTGCTTCTCAGTCATCGCATAGCCGATGACGGCGCCGGTTTTTTCTCGATGGGCAGGCGGCGGGAATCGTACTGCGTCGAAAGTGTCTTTTCCCGCCAAGTGGCGAATTCCGGCTTGCCCTCAAATCCTGCACAGGCGGCGTAGGCCATGCCTGTCGGGCAGCCGACGCCGTTCTCAACCTGGTTCCACAGATAACTGAGCACGGCGCGGGCGAAATGGCCGGCGGGCCCTGGCGCCGTCCATGCCAGGCTGTGCACCCCGTTGCCGAACGCCAAACCCATCAGCTGATGCCAGGCGGGGTGAAACTCGACCCAGTCGGTGCGGTTGCCGAAGCGATCGTGGCTGCGCAGCTGCGGCCCGTATTCATTGGCCAGACGCGCGATGTCCTGTGTTTGCTCATCGCCGGCTAACGTTCCGACCGCAGCCGCGATCTCTGCGCTCCACGGCGCATGGCGCGTGACCTGCTCTTTCAAAACGACGTCGGCGGTGTAGGCGTTATAGCCGACGCACGGCTTTGCCTGATTCAATACCCGGTGGGTGGCCACCTGATCGGCAGGCGGCGCTTCCCCAACTGGACGCGAGTCTTCGATCTGCACGTTCATGACCTTCTCCCGCCATCCTCGACTGCACTCAGCTCGGCGCCGGTGCGACGGACCATGCGCACACACGCTACCGCGACCTGCGCAGCGAGTGTGTTGGTTTCGCGCTGAGCCGGGACCGCCGCTGGCGCGAGCGGCCGGATCAGGGGCTCCATGACGGCCCCGGTAATGCAAGTGGAAAGAACTTCGGCAGGCATGTCGATGAATTCGCCGCGCCGTATGCCCTCGGCGATCAGCCTCGCGAATTGCTCGGCCAACGCGTCGCGGTATTTAAGCCTTGCCTCATCGAGTGCAGGCTCGCAGGGTTCGGCAATAAGGGCGTACGCCAGGCGCGGATTGCGCGCCGCCCGGCGGACGAATGTCGCCACCGCGTCGCGAAGACGGGAAGTCGTGTCACCCTCGGTGTCGATGATGCCAGCGACGACCTCGGCCTCGCGTCGAGAAACCTCCGCCAACACCTCGACACACAGGTCGACCTTGGAATCGAAGTAGCGGTAGACGGAGCCGGTAGCCAGGCCGGCGCGCCGCGCAATGACGGAAATCTGCGCCGCCGCCCAGCCGCCCTCGGCGATAAGATCCCGGGTGACGCGAACAATCCGTTTGTGCGTGTCTTCGATGCGCTGCCGGCGTATTTGCGCAAGCGCCATTTTGAACCTCAATTCACGGTTTGTGAATATGAATTCATGACCCTAATTTTGTCAACCTGACGACCGTCTGTGGCGGTCCCAGTCGCGTTCTAGATTAGGGGCCAAGCCAGCGCGTCAGAAAATCGTCGAGCCAGGCACGGGCGCTGAAATCATAGACGGCGCGGTCGGCGAAATGCTCGGCCCGCGGTTTGGCGCCCGGCATTTCCAGGCGGTGATGACCGCTCACGGTCCAGCGACACATCGTGGCGTGGGTCACGTCGGGATGAAATTGCAGTGCGTAGCTCCTACCGTAGCGGAACGCCTGCACTGCGAACGTGTCGCCTTCGGCCAGAAGTTCGGCGCCCTGCGGCAGATCGAAGCCCTCGCGATGCCATTGATAAACCTGTTCCGGCCAGGAATCGACGACGGCCAGCCCGGCCGCGGTCGGCCGGATCGGATAGTACCCGGCCTCGACCTGGCCGTGCTTGCGCAAACACTCGGCCGCCGAGCGCACGTGCGCACATCTGCGCGCCGAGGCAGATGCCGAGGAACGGCTTGTCGTCGTGGAGCGGCACGGCGATCCAGTCGATCTCACGGCGAATGAATTCGTCGTTGTCGTTGGCGCTCATCGGGCCGCCGAAAATCGCCGCAGCCGCATGACCGCGCATCGTATCCGGCAAAGGATCGCCGAAGCGCGGGCGGCGCACGTCAAGTTCGAAACCGAGCCGGCGCAACTGCTGCCCGACGCGGCCCGGGCTGGAATGCTCCTGGTGAAGGACGATCAGGATCGGCTGCAGCATATCGTGAACAGAATCAGCGCGCCCCCGGCAGAAAATTTTTATCGCCTTCGCCAGTAAACGCAAACGTTTGCGGTGGGCCGCAGCTATCACCGCCGACTGCGCCGCATTGTGCCCCAGTCGATGAGCGGCAGCAGCAGTGCGTGCGGGACAAACTGTGCCAGACAGGTGCCGAGCCAATTGCCGAAGCCAGGGACCACCACGCGCTTGCCGCGTTTGAGGCTGTCATAGCCGATGCGCGCCACCTCTTCGGCGGACAGCGTCAGCACCTTCGGCAGGCTGTCCGGATCGAGACCGGAGTGGTCGTGAAACTCGGTCGGCACCGGCCCAGGACACAGCGCGGTCACCCGGATACCGCGATGCGACAGGTCCTGATGCAGCGCCTCGCTGAACGACAGCACATAGGCCTTGCTGGCGTAATAAACCGCCATGCACGGTCCCGGCATGAACGAGCACACCGAAGCAACGTTGAGGATGCCGCCGCGGCGGCGGGCGAGGCTGTCGACAAAAGCAAGCGACAGATCGGTGAGCGCGCGCACATTGAGGTCGATCATGGCGAGCTGCCGCTCGCGGCTGACCGCATCCGCCGGACCCATCAATCCGAAGCCCGCATTGTTGACCACGATCTCGGGTTCGACGTCGAGCGCCGATAATCGCGCGGCGATTTCGACGGCGGCGTCGTGCCGTTCCAGATCGGCTTTGAGCACGATCGGCCGCGGCAGCCCCTTGGCCGCGATTTCCGCGGCGAGCGCGGTGAGCCGGTCGTCGCGCCGAGCCACCAGTACGGTTTCATGCCCGTGCTCGGCAAAGACGCGCGCCAGCGCCGCGCCGATGCCGGCCGACGCGCCGGTAATCAGCGTCACCGGTCTCATGCGCCGGTTTCGCCCGCCTCTTTGGCGATGCGTTGGCGCAAAGAAATGCGCTCGCGCGCCGACACACCGAGCAGATCGGCGGCGCGCCACAACAGATTGTCCTCAAGCTCGTCGCGGCGGCCGTCGGCATAGACGATCTCCCACATCATTTCGATGACGCGAGCGCGGCCCTCTTCGTCGAGGACGCGGTTCAGCAGGCTCGTGAAATGATAAAGGTCGACCGATTCGTGTTCGGCCGCCGTCGCCTTCTCGATCAGTTCGTCGGCGAGCGCGTCGTCGAGGTTGAAGCGGCGCTTGACCACAGCATGAAGTTTGTCGCGCTCGGCGCCGAGCATTTCGCCGTCGATGGTTGCGGCATGCACCAGCAGCGCCACCGCGGCGAGGCGGTAGTCGTCGTCGGCAAACTGGCTCGGATGCCTGTCGCCTTCGACAAAATCGGCGACGAAATTCCTTAAGCTCTCAAACATGGTCCTTCCCGTCAGCGGCGGGGTTTCACTGTCACGTCCGTATTGCGAGGTAAAGTGGGCGGTTTGCGTCCGCAAGTCGCCAGCGGCCGTTATTGGATCGCCTTGCCGGCAAAATAGCGTTCCGCCAATACGCGCATATTGTCCTGCACGTAGGGGTTGGCGGGATCTTTGGCCTCGGCGGCTTCGAGCTTTACCTTGGCGCGGGAATAGTCGCCGCGCAGCATATAGGAATAGCCCTGGTCGTTGAGGATTTCGGCGCTCTCGCCGGCGATGCCGATGGCCTTGCGATAGGCCTCGTCGGCAAGTTCGAAACGATGCAGCCGGTCGTAGCTGGTGGCAAGCCCCATCCAGGCCTTGGCGTCCCCGGGATGCTTCTCGGTCGCGGCGCGGAAGCTTTGCGCCGCGAGATCGTAATTCTTGCCGGCGAAATATTTTTTGCCGAGCTGCAGGTCGTCGGGAGGATCGACGTGGGCGGACTTGGCCTGAGCTGCGCCCGGCTTGTCGGCGACCGCAGCCGGCGACGGCCCAACCGAGCCGGTCGCGTCGGAAGCCGCAACCGCCCCGTCGCTTGATGTCGCACCGAGCAAAGGACCGGGCGTCGAGCAACCACCCAGCGCCAAAAGATTAAGGGCGGCGACGGCGAAGGCTGCGTTTACCCGATTGTCCATTCCATGACCGCGCTTTGGCGACTGCAGCGGCCAGACCGAGCGCAAAGCATCGTGCCAGCCGGGATGCGTCAAGCTAGCCGAGCGCGGTTAAGGATCGCTTGCTTAGCTCCTTACCGGAAGGAGGCGGTCACTCTGCCGCAGTGGCCTTCGCCGCCGCCTGCTCGTTCACGAATTTCTGCAGCGTCACCAGATCGGGCTTACCGGAACCGAGAAGCGTCAGCTTGTCCATGGTGATGACTTCGGACGGGAATGTGATTTCGTGGGCATGTTTGCTGCGCGCATAGGCGATGAAATCGGCGCGGGTGGCGCTGTGCTTGTCGGTGACCAGGATAAGCCGCTCGCCCTTGCGGGCGTCGGGAACCGCTAAAACCGCGGAGTTGTAGTGCGGCCACAATTCGGCGGCGAGCATCTCGACCGCGGCCAGCGACACCATTTCGCCGCCGACCTTGGCGAAGCGCTTGGCCCGGCCCTTGATGGTCACAAAACCCTGTTCGTCGATGGCGACGATGTCGCCGGTGTCGTACCAGCCGTGCGGCGGCGGCTCCAGCACGCCCGGCTTATCGGCCCGCAGGTAGCCGAGCATGATGTTGGGTCCGGTGACGAAGAGCCGCCCTGCCCCCTCGTCGACGCCTTCGACCGGCTCGAGACACGCCTTAACGCCCGGCATGAACCGCCCGACGGTGCCGAACTTGTTGAACATCGGCGTGTTCAACGCCAACACCGGCGAGGTCTCTGTGACGCCATAGCCTTCGAGGATACGCAGGCCGAATTTTTCCAGATAGATCCGGCGGGTGGCTTCCTTGACCGGCTCGCCGCCGGAAATGATGTAGCGCAGCGAGCGGAAGTCATAAGGATTGGCCATGCGCGCGTAGCCGGCCAGGAACGTGTCGGTCCCGAACAGGTAGGTCGCGCACATGCCGTAAACCAGTTCCGGAACGGTGCGGTAATGCAGCGGCGAAGGATAAAGAAACGTCGGCACGCCGGAAATCAGCGGCAGGACAAGGCCGCCCATAAAGCCGAAAGAGTGGAACACCGGTAACGCCATGAACAGCCGGTCGTCGCGGCCGAAATCGATGCGCGCTTCGGCCTGCGCGACATTCGCCAAAATGTTGCGGTGTGAGAGCACCACGCCTTTAGGCGTACCCTCGGTCCCGGACGTGAACAGGATCACGCCCCAATCGTCAGCCTTACGCTTCACCAGCGGTTTCTTGGCGCGCAGCGCACCGCGCAGCTTGTCGGCAAACGTCACGGATTTGCGGATGTCTTCCAGATAGACGATGCGCACATGCGTCTCGATTGCGGCGATGAGCTTTTCCAACCTGGCCTTCTCGACGAAAGCATGCGCGGTGAGGATGGTATCGACCTGCGCGGCGCGACAGGCGCTGAGAACATTGGCGGCGCCCGAGGTGAAATTGATCATGGCCGGAACGCGACCGCCGGACATCAGCGCCAGTACGGTGACGACACCGCCGTTCGAGGTCGGCAGCATGACACCGATGGCGCGGCCTTGGGGCGCAAGCGGCATCAGCTTGGCGCCAAGAATGCGCGTGCCCTGCAGGAGCCGTTTGTAGGCGAGCTGTCCGCTAGTGGGGTCCTCGAGCGCCGGCCATTTGCCGCCGTTGAGGCGAGCCGCCGCGATGACGCCTTCGAGCACGGTGTGATCGGTCGGCGTGGTGCGGAAGATCAAATCCGACATCACGTCGTAGAGCGCGGCTCCGGCCGCTAGGCGCCGCTTGCGCCCCTTGAGCTCCGGATTGACGTTGAGTTTGACCGGCTCAAGGATCGTGACCTTGATTTTCGGGAACCAGCGCCGGCGCACCTGCGCCCCGGTCAGGCGGCTGAACGGCGTGTGCTCCGGCCCGTCGATGCGCACCGGCACCACCATGGCGTCGGACTTGTCGGCGATCATGGCGACGCCGTCATAGACCTTCATCAGGCTGCCGGTAATGGTGATGCGGCCTTCCGGAAAGATCACCAGCATGTTGCCGTCTTTGACGGCGTTGATGACGGTGCGCAGCGCCATGGGCTTGAGCGGATCGAGCGCCATGGTGCGCACGAACGGCAGGAACGGCTGGATCCACCAGCGCTGAGCGATGCCGGTGTCGACGGCGAAGACCGGTCGCTTGGGCAAAATCGCCATCGCGATCGGGGGATCGAGAAAGCTCACATGGTTCAGTGCGATGATGGCGTTGTGACCGGCCTTGGCGACATTCTCCAGGCCGGTAACTTCCATGCGAAACAGCGTGCGAAAGACGATGGAGAGAAAATCGTTGAGCCAGCTGGTCGGCAGCGTGCGGGCGATGATCACGGCGACGACGAGATTGGCGACGCCGATCAGCGCGAACAGAAGCGGTGTGCTGAACCCGAGTTTCTGCAACAGGCCGAAAACCAGAGCGCCGACGACCATGAAAGCGGCGTTAAGCACATTGACCGCGGCGACGACGCGGGCTCGGTGATCCTCTCCGGCCCAGGCCTGAACGGCGGCGAAGGTCGGCACGATGAACAGGCCGCCGGCGATTGCCAGTCCGGCTAGGTCGACGGCGATGTGGATCGCGTGCGGCGACGAGAAATAATTGGTGATGTCGACCGGAAGCGGCGGATGGACGAGCGCTGAGGCGGTCCAACCGAGATCGATCGCAAAGATGCCGAGCAGTACGCCGGCGACCAGCGTCGGCAGCAGCACGATGCGCCCATGCGCCAGCCACGCGGCGAGCGCCGATCCGATCGCTACGGCGACGGAAAAGATGGTGAGAAACAGCGTGACAACGCCCTCGCTGCCGCCGATGTCGTAGGTCACCAGCGTCGGCAACAGCGAGAGGACGACCGCACCGACGAGCCAGAACCAGCTCGCCACCAACGCGCCCCACCACAAGCGCGGCTCGGCGCGTACGTATTTGATCAGGTCGATCGTTGAAGCGGCGATGTTCGGATTGATGTGAAGGTTCGGCGCCCGCTCGCCGGTGCGCGGTATATAGAGGCTGGCGATCCACGATGCGGTCACCGTCACCATCATCAACCAGGCGAAATGGATGATGTCGCCGCCGCCACGCGCCGCGAGCCCAGCGACGATGGTGCCGAGCAGGATAGACAGGAATGTTCCGCCCTCGATGTAGGCATTGCCCTTGGTCAATTCCTCGCGGCGGAGGTGATCGGGCAAGATGCCGTATTTGATCGGCCCGAACAGCGCCGCGATCACACCGTAGAGAAAGACCGCGAGGAACAGCAGAATGAGCGAATGAAAGGCAAAACCCGCGACCGCGATCGCGGCGACCGCGATCTCAAAAAGCTTGAGGCGCCGGGCGACGAGGGCCTTGTCGTAGCGGTCGGCGAGCTCGCCGCCGATTCCGGAGAGGAAGAAGAACGGCACGATAAGGGTCGCGCCGGCGAGCTGAATGAGCGCACCGGAATCCTCGGCGCCCACCTGGAACAGAATGAGGAAGACCAGCGCCGTCTTGAGGAAGTTGTCGCCGAAGGCCGAGAAGGCTTGGCACCAGAATAGTGGCGCGAAACGTCGCGTCGTCATCAAGGACGTTGACATGGTGCTCCCGCCGTTGGGCTCTTAAGGGCGTCTTCTGCCGGCGCATTTTAGACGGCCGAACGCGATTTAGCGAGCCGCGATTCGATAGTCCGAACAGCGCGATAACGGTTTTCCGGCACTCCCGCGTGCACCTGAAAGGCTGACTCATGAGCCGGTCGCGGCGAGGATCGCTTCCTTGATTTCGGCGATGGCGAAGCGACCGATGGTCTCAAGCTCGATATGCGGCAAGTTAGGCAGTTCGTCGGCTGCGACCACCGCATCGACAATGGCCGGGCCGTCGAAGGCGAACGCCTGTTCGATCGCCGCGTGCAGCTGATCGGGCTTTTCAGCGCGAAAGCCGGCGCCACCGCAGGCTTTCGCCAGCATCGTGAAATCGGGATTGGTAAACTCGATGGCCTCGTAGAACGCCGGCAGTCCGGCCTGTTCCGCTTCGAGCGTAATCAGTCCGAGCGCCGAATTGTTGTAGACCACGACCTTGACCGGCAGTTTGTGCTGCACGGCGGTCAAGAATTCGCACATCAGCATGTTGAAGCCGCCGTCGCCACACAGCGCGATCACCTGACGCGAGCGATTGAGCGCTTGAATGCCGTTGGCTTGGCCGAGCGCAGTGCCGACGGCGGCGTTGTTGAACGAGCCGAAGATGCGTTGCGTCCCGTTCTGGCGAATCCAGTTGCCCGACCACAACGTATTGAGGCCGGTGTCGAACACGAACACTGCGTCGCTCTTGGCCATGTCGCCGACCATACGCGCTACCGCCTGCGGATGGATGCGGTCCTTGCTGCGCGCCGGATCGGCCTAGCGATCGAGCTTTTCATTCCATTTGCGGCGTTCGCTGGTGACGTGATCGAAAAAGCTGCTGTCGGTTTTCGCGGCGACGCGGCTGAGCAGAAGCTGCAGGCTCGGCCGCACCGCGCCGACGACGCCTAGCGCGGTCGGCGTGCGGCGACCGAGCACGTGCGGCCGCTGGTCGAGCTGAACGACATTGCCGTCCTTCGGCAGGAAGTCGGAGTACGGATAATCGGTGCCGACCATCAAAAAGAGATCGCAGTCCATGACGGCTTTGTAGACCGCCTTGGTGCCGATCATGCCGATGCCGCCCATCCAGTGCGGATCGTCAAACGCCATGAT
>CAYWNY010000140.1:0-10035 GCA_964459765.1 uncultured Hyphomicrobiales bacterium
GCGCCTTGCTGCAAACGCCTCATCATGAATCCAAACTTCCCGGATGGGCTCTAAGTTCGATCCAACAATAAAATTTTGTTTGGGTTCCGGGCACAAATTCGCTTCTTGAACGTTGAGTACCGTGTCAACCCTTTCGGAGAAGAAACCATGAAGAAGAGCGTACTTCTGATTGGCGCCGCCGCCGTCATTGCCGGCGGTGCTGCGCTTGCAGACACCATGTCGACACCGATGACCAGTATCCCGTCCGACAGCGTCACCGTCACGGACTGGTATAAGCAGGACGTCTACGATCCCAATAGCAACAAGATCGGGTCGATCTCGGACGTGTTGGTGGCGCCGGACGGCAAGGTTACCACACTGATCGTCGGCGTCGGCGGCTTCCTTGGCGTCGAACAGAAAGATGTGGCCGTGAACTTCGCCGCGGTCAAAGAGACCATGCAGAACAACAAAATCCGTCTCACCATGAACGCGACCAAGGACGGCTTGAAGCAGGCGCCTGCTTTCAAATACGACTCGCAGTCGACGTCGTGGGTGCCGGACACTTCGAGTAAGTAGCGTTAGCGCACGAGCGTCGAGCGTACGAAAGCCCCGGCAAAGCCGGGGCTTTCGACTCACGCCTTGCCGAAACGGTTAAATAGCGGCCGCAGGTGCACATCAGTCGTTCACGATCGACGGAGCCTTCAGGCCTGGGCCCCAACCGCTCGCCGTGGCGAACTTCTGCCCGATATCCGTGAGTTCTCGATACTGTTCGTTGAACCTGTCGAGTCGTTGCTTTGCATGTCTGGCCCAAAGTTCGAACGCCTCGCTTGGCGCCTTGGCAGCCGCGAGCCGCAGCCAAAGGTCCCAACTCGCCATAATGTTTGTGCCGATGATCTCGGCCAATTTGAACTGGAACTTGCGCGCAGCTTCGGCCCCTGACAGCAAACCGTTCCGCGCTGTACGCGAGGCTTCTTTTTCAGCCTCATCAACTTTTTGAAAGGCTTCGCACGAGAGCCTCTCGCTCTCGGCGGCGAACGATTGGCTGGTGCTGGCCATTCAGCGCTCCCAAGCGTTCGGAGTGGGCGACGTGGCGCAGTTCGGGACGCCGCTCCAATGGAACGCGCCGAGTAACCGACCGTTCCGCAGCCCCGGGCCAGTAGCCTGCGACCTCACGGTCTTCATCTGATAGCGCCCCGATTTTGCATGCCGTTCGCTTGCGACGGCCGCACGAAATATTGCGGCCGTCCGGAACAATCTTTTGTTCCTTGAGTTTCGATCGAGTACAGGAGGGGCCCTCGGATGTTCGAAGCAGATTTGCGGCGCCAGGCGAGCGTATGCGCCCAGTTGGCCGAGGATTGCGATTATCCGTATTTGGCCGAGCGCCTGAGGCTGATGGCTTCGGATTTAGCCGCGAAAGCGGACGAACTTGATAAGTTCGCAGCGGAGCCTGGTGAAATTCTACCCGACAATTCGGGTTGGCCAAAATTTGCCACCTATTGACGTGCTGTATGTGGCCCGCCGATTGGTTTGCGCGGACGGACGTCATCTCCGATAAACAGCAATTCCCGGAAGGCGCGATGGCGCACAGCGCAGAACAAATAACGGCATGAAGATCGCGCGCTGTTAGGTGAACAAAACCTCTAGAAAGCCCGCGCAAATCAATACTTAATTGCGCATGCACCACGGCGAATAAACGTTATTTTTAGCGTGTTATTTAAACTGATCTTAGACCCTGAATATTATGGTCACGCCTATTGCGGCGGGAAAACAGGGCCCGTCGTGCGACAACGAATAACAGTTGGGAAAGGCGTCACAATGAAAGCCGTCGTCAAGACGGTCGAACCCGCCGATCGTGAGGCGCGCTTCGACCATATCCGGCCGCATTATCTGGAGGCGCTGACCTTGGTCGAGCGCCTGCACCGGCGTCTCCTCGACGTCATCAAGGACGAGTTCGATCGCCGCGGCCGCGCCGACATCAACTCGGTTCAGGCGCTGCTCCTATACAATATCGGCGACAAGGAACTGACGGCCGGCGAGTTGCGCACGCGCGGTTATTATCTCGGCTCCAACGTCTCCTACAATCTCAAGAAGCTGGTCGAGATGGGCTTCCTCGATCATCAGCGCTCACGGGTCGACCGGCGTTCGGTGCGCATCAAGCTCACCGACAAGGGCCACGAGGTGCGCGATATCGTCGATGCGCTGTATCAGAAGCATGTGCGCACCGTTGAGCAAGTCGGCGGCATCAACGCCGATGAGTTCAGCGTACTCAACAAGGCGCTGCACCGGCTCGAACGCTTCTGGACCGACCAGATTCTCTATCGCCTCTAAAAACCGAACCACCCAGCGTTTTTCGCTGTACTGGCGAGTCCTGACCCCGGCTTAGGCCGGGGTCTTTTTTTGGACGACGGATGACGAACGATGGATGACTGATCGGGCCTCATCCTCCGTCCTCGTCCCTGCCGTCCGTCCCTCGATCCCCTTTTGGTTCGTCAATCACCCGTGTTATGTCCGGCGCAGGCCCATTTCGGCCCTTTTGCCGTGTTGGATAGCCAATTGCCATGGACGACGGGATGGACCACCGGATGGAACGAGACAAAGCACAGCCGCATCGGCGCGCATTCCTGCAGCGGCTTGCCGGTGCCGCCGCGCTGACCGGCGCGCTGGCGCACAAAGCCTTTGCCGAAGACGCGGCGCTGGATGCCCTGATCGGCGACACCCAACGCGGACAATTCGGCCAGGGCTTTGACGAAGCCTCGCGCACCGTCCGCATGCCGAAAGCGTCGGAACCGACGGTTTCGAGCGCGACGGCGCAGACCACCGAGCAGGCCGTCGACCGCTACGCCGGCATCGTCAACCGCGGCGGTTGGCCGCAAGTGCCGTACGTCAATACCTTGCGGCTTGGCGATCGCCATGCCGCGGTGACGGTGCTGCGCGCGCGCCTGGCCGCCTCCGGCGACATCGATCCGAATGCCAGCGGCAATGATGTCTACGATTCATACGTCGAGGGCGCGGTGCGGCGTTTCCAGACCCGCCACGGCGTCCCCGTCGACGGTGTGGTGCGCTCCGACACGCTGATCGCGCTCAACGTTCCGGCGCCGGTGCGGCTCGCGCAGCTCAAAGTGAACGTCACGCGCCTGCATGCGCTTGGCGCCAATCTCGGCCCGCGCTACGTGCTGGCCAACATTCCCGCCGCACGGATCGAAGCGATCGAGAACGACGTTGCGGTGTCGCGTCATACAGCCGTGGTCGGCAAGCCGGACCGGCCTTCGCCCGAGATCAACTCGAAGATCATCCAGATCAATTTCAATCCGTATTGGACGGTGCCGCCGTCGATCGTGCAGAAGGATTTGATTCCGAAAATGCAGGATCAGCCGGATTATCTCACCAAAAACCACATCCGGATTTTCGACAGTCGTCAGAAAGAACTGCAACCATCGCAAATCAACTGGTATTCGGAAGACGCGACGCACTATTCGTTTAAACAGGATCCCGGCAGTCACAACTCGCTCGGCTCGATCCGCATCAATTTTCCGAGCGCCTTTGGCGTGTACATGCACGACACGCCCCTGAAGAACCTCTTCGGCGAGGATTTTCGCTTCCATTCCTCTGGCTGCATGCGCGTGCAGAATGTGCGCCAGCTGGTGGCGTGGCTACTCGACGGCACCAAGGGCTGGTCGCTTGAGGAGATCGACAATGTGATCAAGTCCGGCGAGCAAAAGAACGTCGAGCTTAAGAAGCAGGTGCCGCTGCATTGGGTCTATGTGACCGCCTGGTCGGGCGCCGACGGCGTGGTGCAGTTCCGCGAGGATATTTACGGCAAGGACGGCGTCATTGGCGCCCAGACGACCTCGAATCTGTAATCCGCGGCTATTTTCCTTTGGGCCGTAAATCCCAAATATAGCGGGGTTCTCCCCCGTGCAGTCCCAAGCCTTAGGCCCCAGGCCTTGGGTTTTACGGTCTTGCGTGGGAGCGCCGGTATGCTATCGGCGGGAGGTTAGTCGTCTCCGGACGGCTCTCCATGGCAAGGAAGTAAGGCAAGGATGTCCGTCTCTCATAGTGCAACGGTGACGGAGGAGGGGTTCTTCTCCGCGCTGCTCGGCGAAAGCGATCCCGAAATTGCCGGCGCGATTGGCCGCGAGTTGGGCCGCCAGCGCCACGAGATCGAACTGATCGCCTCGGAAAATATCGTCAGCCGCGCCGTCCTTGAGGCGCAGGGCTCGGTCCTGACCAACAAATACGCCGAGGGATTGCCGGGGAAGCGCTATTACGGCGGCTGCCAATATGTCGACGA
Source organism: uncultured Hyphomicrobiales bacterium (assembly GCA_964459765.1). Taxonomy (GTDB): domain Bacteria; phylum Pseudomonadota; class Alphaproteobacteria; order Rhizobiales; family Xanthobacteraceae; genus BOG-931. Next base: position 4,271 of record CAYWNY010000140.1, read on the forward strand.
AGTGGAGCGGCTGGCGATCGAGCGTGTGACCAAGCTGTTCGGCTGTGGCTTTGCCAACGTGCAACCGCACTCCGGCGCGTCCGCTAATGCCGAAGTGTTCATGGCGCTGATGCAGCCGGGCGACACGTTTATGGGGCTCAATCTTGCCGCCGGCGGCCATCTCACCCACGGCTCGCCGGTGAACCTGTCGGGCCGCTGGTTCAAGCCGGTCCCCTACGGGGTGCGGCGCGAGGATCACCTGATCGACATGGAGGAGGTCGAGCGGTTGGCGAAAGAGCACCGGCCGAAACTGATCATCACCGGTGGCTCGGCTTATCCGCGCGTCATCGATTTTCGCCGCTTCCGCGAGATCGCCGACGAGGTCGGCGCCTACCTCATGGTCGACATGGCGCATTTCGCAGGTCTCGTGGCCGGCGGCGTGCATCCAAGCCCGTTCCCCTATGCCCATGTCGTGACCACGACGACGCACAAGACTTTGCGCGGACCGCGCGGCGGCACGATCCTCGCCGACGACACAGAATTGGCGAAAAAGCTCAATTCGGCAGTGTTTCCAGGCATGCAGGGCGGCCCGCTGATGCATGTCATCGCGGCCAAGGCGGTGGCGTTCGGCGAGGCGCTCCGCCCGTCGTTCAAGCTTTACGCGAAGAACGTAGTGGAAAACGCTAAAGCGCTGGCGGAAACGCTAAAATATTGCGGCCTCGACATTATTTCCGGCGGCACCGATACGCATCTGATGCTGGTCGATCTGCGCCCGAAGCGCCTGACCGGCAAGGTGGCGGAGGCCGCCCTCGAGCGCGCCCGCATTACCTGCAACAAAAACGGCATTCCCTACGATCCGGAGAAACCGACCGTCACGTCGGGGATCCGGCTTGGCACGCCCGCGGGGACGACGCGCGGCTTCGGCATTGCCGAATTTCGTCAGGTCGGCGCCATGATCGCGGAAGTGCTCGATGCGCTCTCAGCAAAGAACGCGCAGGAGGATGCGGCCGCCGAAGCGAGCGTGCGCGACAAGGTCAAACGGTTGGTCGACCGGTTCCCGATCTACGAAGGGCTAAGGGCTTAAGGGATGCGCTGTCCGAGCTGTGGAAGCCTCGACACCCAGGTCAAGGATTCGCGGCCGACCGAGGATTCGTCCGTCATCCGCCGGCGCCGGGTATGCCTCGCTTGCAATTTCCGCTTCACCACCTTCGAGCGCGTGCAGCTGCGCGAACTCATCGTCATCAAGCGCAACGGCCGCCGCGTGCCGTTCGATCGCGACAAGCTGTTGCGTTCCGTGCAGATCGCTTTGCGCAAACGGCCGGTCGAGCCCGAACGCATCGACCAGATGGTCTCGAAAATCGTGCGCGAGCTCGAAAGCCAGGGCGAAAGCGAGGTCTCGTCGGAGACCATCGGCGAAACAGTGATGGCCTATTTGCGCGATCTCGACGACGTCGCCTATGTCCGCTTCGCCTCGGTGTATCGCAATTTCCGCGAAGCCAAGGATTTCGAGACCGCGCTGGCGGAACTCTCCGGCGAAGAGGCCGCCGAAATCGCCCGCAAATGACGCGGCTCGCGGATGAGCGCGTTCAAGCGGCGACCGACGACCGGCGATTTATGGACTTGGCGTTGACGCTCGGCCGGCGGGGCCTGGGCCGGACCTGGCCAAACCCGGCCGTTGGCGCGGTGATCGTCAAGGATGGCGTCATCGTCGGGCGCGGTTGGACGCAAGCCGGCGGCCGGCCGCATGGCGAAACCGATGCGCTGCTGCGCGCCGGCACGGCGGCCCGCGGCGCAACGGTTTACGTGACGCTTGAGCCTTGCTCGCATCACGGCAAAACCCCGCCATGCGCCGACGCCATCGTTGCCGCCGGCATCACGCGCGTCGTCTCGGCGCTGGAGGATCCAAATCCGAAGGTCGCCGGCCAAGGCCATGCGCGGCTGCGTGCCGCCGGGATCGCGGTCGAAGTCGGCATCGGCGCGGCCGAGGCGCGCCACGATCACGCCGGCCATATCACCCGCATGCGGGAGGGCCGGCCCAGCGTGATGCTCAAGCTTGCGGTCTCGGCCGATGGCAAAGCCGGCGCCGCAGGGCGCAAACCGCTCGAGATCACCGGGCGGGCGGCGCGCGACCGCGTGCTTCTCCTGCGGGCGCAAAGCGACGCCATTGCGGTCGGCATCGGCACGGTGCTGGCGGACGATCCGCTCCTGACGTGCCGGCTGCCGGGAATGGCGGCTTATTCGCCGGTGAGGGCGGTGTTCGACGCCAAGCTCCACACCCCGATCGCGTCCCGACTGGTACAGACGGTGCGGGAGGTGCCGCTGTGGGTCCTGACGGCGACCGAAGCGTCCCCAAGCGCGGAGGGTGCGCTTGTCGCGAAGGGCGTCAACGTCCTGCGGGTCGCTTCGGCCGATGGGGGCATCGATCTCGGCGCCGCGCTTAAGCTTTTGGCCGAAAGAGGCATAACCCGGCTGATGGTCGAGGGCGGGCCGACTTTGGCGGCGGCCTTTGTGACCGCCGATCTCGTTGACGAAGCCACGCTGTTCCAGTCACCAAAGGAGGCAGGCCCCGACGGTATTGATGCACTGGAGGGATTGCCGCTGACCGCGCTCACCCAGTCGCCGCGGCTGGTGAGTGTGAGCTGCAGGGCAATGGGGACCGATATGTACGAAGTTTTCGAGCGACGGTGAGCAGTGTTTACCGGTATTGTCAGTGACTTAGGCGAGGTTCTTGAGGTGGTAGAGCAAGCCGACGGGCTTCGGCGGCTGACGGTCGCCTGCAGCTACGATCCGGCGACTATCGATATCGGCGCGTCCATCGCCTGCTCCGGTCCCTGTCTGACTGTGGTGGAGCGCGGCAGCCGCGGCAATCGCACCTTCTTTGCCGTAGACGTGGCTGCGGAGACGCTGCGGGTGACCACCGCCGGCACGTGGCGCCGCGGCAGCAAGCTCAACCTCGAGCGATCGTTGCGGCTTGGCGATGAACTCGGTGGGCACCTGGTCAGCGGCCATGTCGACGGCATTGCCGAACTGGTTACACGCGAGGATTTGCCCGACATGGCGCGGCTGTCGTTGCGGGTGCCGGCGGCTTTGTCGAAATTCATCGCGCCCAAAGGCTCGGTCGCCCTCGACGGCGTTTCGCTCACGGTCAACGAGGTCGAGGGCGACAGTTTTTCGGTCTTGATCATCCCGCACACGCTCAAAGTCACGACTTTCGGCGAACTGCGCGCCGGCGCACGCTTGAACATCGAAGTCGATCAAATGGCGCGTTATGCCGCGCGTCTGCTGCAGGCCGCCAAGCACTAACAAGCGCTGAAAAGCCGCGCGCTTGTTCACGCTAGCCGCCCTTGCTACGACCGCCGCCTGAACTGGAGTGAGATATGGCTGGGCCACGAACAAGCAAGCGCGAAGCAGGCGGTGCAAAAGGCGCCCGCATCCTTGTTGTCGAAGCGCGTTATTATGATGATATCGCCGATTTCCTGCTCGCCGGCGCGATGAAGGTGTTGAAGGACGCGGGCGCTCTCGTCGAGCGCGTCAGCGTTCCCGGCTCGCTTGAAATTCCGACCGCAATTGTGATCGCGCTTGAGGCGGCCGCAAAGAAAGGCCGCTCCTACGACGGCGTGGTGGCGCTGGGCTGCGTCATTCGTGGCGAGACCATCCACTTTGAAATCGTGTCGCAGCTGTCGGCACAAAGCCTGATGGACTTGTCTGTGGCGCGGGAGCTGCCAATCGGCAACGGTATCGTGACCGTCAATTCGCTGACGCAGGCGTTGGCTCGCGCGCGCCTTGAAGAGCAGGACAAGGGTGGCGACGCCGCCCGCGCCGCGCTGGCGCTGGTCCGCGTCAAACGCAAGCTTTTGCGAGGCAAATGATAAATGTCGCGGCCGGTGGCAAGCGAGACCCGGAAAGCGAATAAGCGCGGCGCCGCGCGCCTTGCCGCAGTGCAAGCGCTCTATCAGATGGATCTCGCCGGCACCGGGTTGAACGATATTGTGGCCGAGTACGAAAGCCACTGGCTCGGCGGCGAGGTCGAGGGGACGCATTATCTGCCGGCTGAAGCCGCGTTCTTTCGCGACATCGTCGGCGGTGTGGTGCGCGAGCAGGGCCGGCTCGATCCGATGATCGACACTGCGCTCAGCAGCGGCTGGCCGCTCAAGCGCATCGAAACGGTGCTGCGCGCGGTGTTGCGCGCCGGCGCTTATGAACTCGCATGCCGGCGGGACGTGCCGCCGCGGGTCATCGTCTCCGAATATGTGGACGTCGCTTCCGCCTTCGTCGATCGCGACGAGACCGGCATGGTCAATGCCGTGCTCGACCAGCTGGCGCATCAATTGCGCGCTGACGAACTCGCCGGCGGCGGCGCGGCGGGCGGTTAAACCCGATGGGCGGGTCGGATGACGGCATGTCCGGCGAAGACCGCCTGATCGCCCGCTATTTCCAACCGCTGGCAACGGCGCCGGGCGCGCTTGGTCTTGGTGACGACGCCGCCGTGGTGACGCCGCCGCCGGGCTGCGATCTTGTGCTGACGACCGACGGGGTCATCGCCGGCGTCCATTTCTTTTTAGACGACCCGCCGGACACGATCGGCCGCAAGGCTCTGCGCATGAATCTTTCGGACCTCGCAGCCAAGGGCGCGAGGCCGCTCGGTTTTCTGCTCGCGGTCGCTTTGCCGGCGCAGCCTGACGAGGCGTGGATAGCAGCATTTGCCGAAGGCCTTGGCGTAGACGCAAAGCATTACGACTGTCCGCTTCTCGGCGGCGACACCGACAAAACGCCTGGACCGATGTCGGTATCGATCGCCGCCTTCGGTGCGGTGCCTCATGGCAAGATGGTCAAGCGTTCGACCGCCAAAGCTGGCGATATCGTTGTCGTGACCGGCACCATCGGCGACTCGGCGTTGGGTCTGAAGTTGCGCCGCGATTATGCACTCGCGGGGCAATGGCGGCTGAGCGACGCCATGGCCGCGCATCTAAAACGACGGTATCTCCTGCCGGAGCCGCGCAATGTGCTCGCGCAAGCCGTGCTCGCCAACGCGGTCGCGGCCATGGATATATCGGATGGTCTTGTGGGCGATCTCGTCAAACTCTGCCGCGCGTCTGCGGTTGCCGCCGAAATCGACGTAGCGCGCGCGCCGCTGTCCGAAGCCGCCCGCGCTGCGATTGTCGCCGACCCGACGCTGATCGAAACCGCGCTCACCGGCGGGGACGATTATGAGATCCTTCTCACGCTTGAGCCTGACAAGCTCGCCGCCTTTCGTGCGGCGGCGGATGCCGCCGGCGTTGCCGTGACCGAAATCGGCCGCGTCGTGGCGGGGAGGGGTGCGCGCTTTTTGCAAGACGGCAAAGCGCTCGCCTTTACGCGCGCTTCGTTTAGCCATTTTTAGGCGGCTTTCGCGCCGCCCAGCGGATGATGGCGAATTATTTCCGCCGCGAAATCGGCTGGTATTCGCGCCGTGGCGAGCCGGTATAGAGCTGGCGCGGGCGGCCGAGTTTCTGATGCGGATCCTCGATCATTTCCTTCCACTGCGCGATCCAGCCGACGGTGCGCGCCAACGCGAACAGCACGGTGAACATGGCGACCGGGAAGCCCATCGCCCGCAGCGTAATGCCGGAGTAGAAGTCGACGTTCGGATAGAGCTTTTTCTCGATGAAATAGTCGTCGTGCAGCGCAATGCGCTCGAGCTCCATGGCGACGTCGAGCAGCGGATCGCTGACGCCAAGCTCATGCAGCACCTCGTGACAGGTCTTCTGCATGATTTTGGCGCGCGGATCGTAGTGCTTATAGACGCG
>CAYWNY010000141.1:0-9998 GCA_964459765.1 uncultured Hyphomicrobiales bacterium
GTGCGTAGTCTGTCCCGCGCCCTAGTGGTCCGATTCTAACATTCGCATCCCGGTTGGGCAGGCTCTTTTGCGAATGTTAGAATCAAAAGGACCGCTAGCAAGTGTCAGTCCCAGTGGAGCTTTTGGATTTGACATTCGCTTCACGAGTTTGCGGCCCAGTGGGTAGCGAATGTCAAATCCGCTCCACTAGCCCATTCCCTTGAAGGCGCGGCTCATCCAGGAATCTTTATTTTCGTTCGGTTCGCCGCCGGCGGATTTCACGAGCTTATAGGCGTCCTTGTACCACTGGCTGTCCGGGAAGTTGTGACCCAGCACAGCGGCGGCGGTCTGGGCTTCGTCGATAATGCCGAGCGAGATATAGGCCTCGGTCAGCCGCGCCAGCGCCTCTTCCACCTCGCGCGTCGTCTGATACTGCGTGACCACGACTTTGAAGCGATTGATGGCGCCGGTGAAGTCGCGCTTCTTCATGTAAAAGCGGCCGATCTCCATTTCCTTGCCGGCGAGCTGGTCGCGCGCCATGTCGATTCTTTTCTTGGCGTTCACCGCGTATTCGGTGTCAGGATATTTGCGCACCACCTCTTCGAACGCGCTGATCGCCTTTTCGGCGCGCGCCTGGTCGTGATTAACGTCGAGAATCTGGTCGTAATAGGAGGCGCCGATGAGATACTGGGCATAGGCGGAATCGGCGCTGCCCGGGTGCAGCGTGACGTAGCGTTTGGAGGCGTTGATGCAATCCTCGTACTTCTGCGCCCGATAGTAGGAGTAAGCCGACATGATGAGCGCTTTGCGCGCCCAGTCGGAATAGGGATTCTGCCGATCTACCTCGTCGAATTTCTTCGCCGCATCTTCGTAATCCTGCTTGTTGTTGAGCAGGAAGAGGCCCTCATTATAAAGTTTATCGGCGGGGTCCTCGGGAACGTAATCTTCTTCTTTGCTAAAGACGCTGCAGCCGCCGACCAGCGGCGCGGCAACGAGCGCCAGCGCCAAAAATCCGGCCAGCGCATAGACGCTGCGTCCGGATCGCGACGATCCTCGTAAACGCCACATCATGAGCGTCGTGAAAAAATCCCGTCCCGTCACGGCCTTTAAGTCCGCCTCATAGCGCGCTTATAGCGCGTTGCGGACATCTTTGCCGGCCAGCATTAACTAGCGTGACAATCGGCCCGCATTAAGGCGAAAAGCCCAGCGGAATCAAGAGACGTCAGGACCATAGACCGGCACCATATGGCCGGTCGCCAGATCGGCGTGACCGCGCGCGCGGCGCACCGGCTCCTCGATCTCGGCGTAGGTCCATGCGGTCGGGTCGCTCATCAGGGCGGTAATCACCGCATGGTTGAGCTTGTGTCCGCCGCGCACCGAGCGATAGGCGCCAATGAGCGGGGCACCTGCAAGCGCCAAATCGCCGATCGCATCGACCGCCTTGTGACGCACGAACTCGTCGGCAAAACGCAACCCCTCGCTGTTGAGGATGCGGTCCTCGGCGACAACGACGGTGTTTTCGAACGACGCGCCAAGCGCGTACCCGGCGCTCCATAATTTGGTGACGTCGCGCATGAAGCCGAAGGTGCGGGCGCGGGCCAATTCGCGGCGGAACAAAACCGGCTCGACGTCGAAGGCGAAAGCCTGACGGCCGATCAGCGGATGGTTGAACTCGATTTCGGTCTCGATGCGCAAGCCCCGCGCATAGGGCCGCAACTCGGCCGAACAACCGTCGGCGCCGACCCGCACCGGTTTGAGCACCTTGATGCAGCGACGCGACGCCGATAGGGTCACAATGCCAGCTTGATCGATCGCATCGACGAAGGCGCCGGCGCTGCCGTCCATGATCGGAATTTCCGGGCCGTCGACTTCGACGATGGCGTTGTCGATCGACAGGGCGCTCAGCGCGGCCAGCACATGTTCGGTCGTGGAAACGGCGGGGCCGTTTTTATCGCCGAGCACGGTGGCGAATTCAGTCGCTGTAACCGAACGGAAGATGGCGGGGATTTCGCGGTCTTTGCGGCCGCTCGTTTCGCATCGCAAAAACACGATGCCGGTATCTGCTTCGGCCGCATGGAGCGTTACGGTAGCGGGCGATCCGGAATGAACGCCGATGCCGGCGACGCTGACGTGCTCGCGCAGGGTCGTCTGCCTGCCGGCCTGCATGCCCCTGGTCATGCTCTACACCTCATAGCCGGACTGCCAATGCAAACACTGCAGTGCAATCGGGCCAACCCCACCTTGAGGAACGCGCGGCTTATAAGAGGAGCCCCAGACCCCAATTATAACAAACCCCGTCACAACTCCCCGATGACAGGTAAACCATACCGGGGACGCGAATCCCGGCCAATTCACGCTTTCTTACCGAATATTACCTCGTTCCGGCCGCACTAACGCCCGCAAGTTGCCCAAACTTGCCGCACGCCTCGCAGCCGCGGCAGGGCTCGCGGCGTCAAATCGCCGGCGCGCAAAGACCAACCGGATTATATTCTCCTTGGGACTATCCAAGAGAATCAATAAGTTAACGGCCGATCGCCAAATCCTGAAGCGTCGAAACGACGCTTCAGATCGAGCGTAACCGCGGCATTTATTGACCCGTTCGGGGCCCTTTAGTTGGCCTGCCGGCGCAGGAAGGCTGGAATGTCCAGCTGGTCTTCCTCGCTTCGCTTATGCACAGGCGCCTGCCGTCCATGCTGGTCGAGCCCCTGTGGCGTCGGACGTTTGGCGTATTCGGACACCGGTTCCTGCCGTGCCTCAGGCCGCGACTCGGTTTGCCGCGGTGTCGGCCTGCCGGGCAACCGCTCGGCCGCCGGCATTGGCATTGGCGCCGAGCGTGGGGCAGGCAGCGGCTCTTCTTTCTCGGCGTGCTCGCGGCGGCCGAGACCGACAGCCGCCAGCCGCTGCAGCAGCGAAGTTCGCCGCTTTTCCGGATGCTCTTCGGCAAGGTCGCCGCGCCGGGCGCGGATTTCGTTTTGCGCCGGGATCGGCAGTTCGTCGATCCGCGGCATGCGCGCCGCGCGCGCCGGCATGCGTTCCGGCTGCGGCGGAAGGAACGCTTCCGGCTCGTGCGGTTCCGGCGCAGTCACCGCCGGATCGATGAACAGAGACGGCTTCGGTCCGAGCGGACGAATGGTCACCTCGGAGCTTGCGCCCTGCGGCAGGATGGCCGCAGCGACCGCGGCCTTGGCAGATTCGATTGAATCCATGACCGAGGCCGGCGTCGCGACCGTCGCCACCGACAATGCAGCGTGCGGCTTCACCGGCTCGGGGCGTTCAGCACGTTCGGGCGGCCTGACGCTGTCGGCGCGCAGATTTTTCGCAACGGCGGCGATTTGCGCCTCGGCCGCGGCAGCGACCGGCGGCCGCTGCGCAAGCGCCTGATCGATGCCGGTGGCGACAACCGAAACGCGGATGATGCCATCGAGGTTTTCATCGAACGTGGCGCCGACGATGATATTGGCGTCCTGATCGACTTCCTCGCGGATGCGGGTCGCGGCCTCGTCCACTTCGTAGAGCGTAAGATCACGGCCGCCGGTGATGGAGATGAGAAGTCCCCTAGCGCCCTTCATCGACGCATCGTCGATCAACGGGTTCGAGATCGCGGCCTCGGCAGCGGTCATCGCCCGCTTCTCGCCTTCCGCCTCGCCGGTGCCCATCATCGCCTTGCCCATTTCGCGCATGACGGCGCGGACGTCGGCAAAGTCAAGATTAATCAGTCCTTCCTTGACCATCAGGTCGGTGATGCAGGCGACGCCGGAATAGAGCACCTGGTCCGCCATGGCGAATGCATCGGCAAACGTCGTCTTCTCGTTCGCCACGCGGAACAGATTCTGGTTGGGAATGATCAACAGCGTATCGACGCATTTTTGCAGTTCGACAATGCCGCCCTCGGCAATGCGCATGCGCCGCACCCCTTCGAAGTGGAACGGCTTGGTAATCACCCCGACGGTGAGGATGCCGGCTTCGCGCGCCGCTTTGGCGATCACCGGCGCCGCGCCAGTGCCGGTGCCGCCGCCCATGCCGGCAGTGACGAACACCATATGCGCGCCGGAGAGGTGATCGCGAATTTCGTCGATCACCTCTTCAGCGGCGGCGCGGCCGACGTCGGGCTGCGAACCGGCGCCAAGACCCTCGGTCACCTGGACGCCCATTTGGATGATGCGTTCGGACTTCGATATGGTGAGCGCTTGCGCGTCCGTATTCGCCACCACGAAGTCGACGCCCTGGAGGCCCGCAGCGATCATGTTGTTGACTGCGTTGCCACCGGCGCCGCCGACGCCGAATACGGTTATGCGCGGCTTCAGCTCACGGATGTCTGGAATTTTCAAGTTGATGGTCATGGTTGCCTCTTTCCTTCATGCCGGGCTTTAGTCGATGCCCGGCCCCGGCCGGTCCGCCGCCGGCCCTGTTGATCGCAACGCTTCGGCTTCGCGTCTTTGGGCCATCAGAAACTCTCGCGAAGCCACTGTCCGACGCGGGCGAAATAGCCGCCGCCCGCGCCGCTTGTCAGATACCGTCTACTGCGCATTTCGAAGTATTCGAGGTGCGCGGCCTGCGGATAAACCAGAAGGCCGGCCGCGGTCGCGAAGGCCGCGCCCTTGGCCGCATCGGACAGGCCGGCGATGCCGAGCGGGCGCCCGATGCGCACCGGCCGGCCGAGAATGCGGGTAGCGAGTTCCGACAGCCCGGTCATCTGGCTGGCGCCGCCGGTGAGGACGACGCGCCCGCGCGCCTCGGCGGAGAACGAGGTCGCCGCCAGGCGGTCGCGCACCATTTCCAGGATTTCCTCGACCCGCGGCTTGATGATTTGAACGAGCGTCGACCGCGATACAAAATGCGCCTGCTCGCGCTCGTCATCCCCGATGGGCGGCACCGTGATCATGTCGCGTTCGTCCGATCCACCGAGCAGGACACTGCCATAGAACGTTTTGATTCGCTCAGCGTCGGCGACGCCGACGTTGATGCCGCGCGCGATGTCAAGCGTGACGTTGTGGCCGCCGAGCGCGAAACCTTCCGAATGCACGAAGCGGCCGCCAAGGAACACCGCCATCGTGGTGGTGCCGGCGCCCATCTCGACAACGGCAGCGCCGAGATCGGCCTCATCGTCGGCGAGCACCGAAAGCCCGGCTACATAGGGGCTTGCCACCATAGCTTCGACGGACAGGTGACAGCGCTCCACCGCAAGCATGAGATTGCGCGCCGCCGCGACATCGGCGGTGGCGACATGCATGTCGACGCCGAAGCGCGTTCCCAACATGCCGCGCGGATCGCGGATGCCGTTGCCGCCGTCGATGGAGTAACCGATGGGCAGCGAGTGCAGCACGGCGCGGCCGTCGCGCATCGAATGGCGGTTGCCGGCGCCGAGAACGCGCGCGATGTCGCCTTCCGAAACGGCGGAACCGGCAATGGCAATTTCCGCCGCGAACAAATCGCTCGCCAGCCGGCCGGCGGCAATCGACAGCACCACGGATTCGATTTCCACGCCGGCCATGCGCTCGGCGCCGTCGACAGCCCGGCGGATCGCTTCCTCGGCCTGCGCCAGATTGACGACGCCTCCGGCCTTGGTGCCGCGCGCGGCGGCATGCCCGAAGCCTACCACCTCGATGGTGTGGCTTCTGCGGGTCAGCACCTGTTGCGGCGACTGCGGCCGCAGCCGCCCGATCAGGCAGGCAACCTTGCTCGAGCCGATATCGAGCGCTGCGATCAGCGCGCTGCGCCGCGGCGAAACCGGCTTCATCTTCGGCGTCAGACCGTAATTGAGGGCGCTCATGCGTCACCCCCTTTTTTCTTCTTCTTGTCCTTGAAGGCCTCTTCGCGAGCCTGCGCCGCGGCATCCGACAAGCGCACGGTGACGCGGTCCGGCAACCGCAAATCGACCGCAACGATGTCGCGCGACAACAGCTTCTTGTCGCGCTCAAGCGCGACGAGCTGATCCAGCGCTCGAGCGACGTCGCTTTCCGGCATGCGTACGTCGATGCCGCTCACGAGCCGCAAATTCCATCGCCGCTCGGCGACCAGCACCGAGGCGCGCACCTGCGCGCGAATTTCGGGATAGCGATCGAGAACGGCGAGCAAATCGCTGGCTTGGCGCTCGGCGCCTTTGCCGACGACAAGCGGCAAGTCGAGATAACGATCTTCGACAAACGGCTCGAGCATGGTGCCGTCAGAAGCGATCACCGCAACGCGCCCGTCCTTCTGCCAAAGCGCGAAAGCCTGCCGCTCGGTGATGGTGATCTGCAGCCGGTCCGGATAGAGCTTGAAGACGGCGGCGTCGGCGATCCAGGGATTGGCCAGAAGCCGGGTGCGCGCCGCATCCGCATCGAGGAAGAGAAGCGACGCATGCCCGGTGACGCCGGCGGTGGTCAGGACTTCTTCGCGGCTGACTTCCTTCGGCCCGGTGAGCGCAATTGCAGCGATGCGAAAACCGGCTGCATTCGCGGCCTGGTCGCGCGCATCCTTGAACCAGGCGACGACATCGGCGAGATGGCCGCCGGCGACGACGCCGTAGCCGAGCGTTGCGGCCAAGAGCACCATCGAAGCGGCTATGCCAAATCCCGGCGGCGGGACGCGGCTAAGCTTGTAGGCGAGACGCAGGAAGGAGCGGCAATAAGCAAATGAAGCCGCACGGCCAAAACCGGCGCGCGAGCGGAAGGCCGCGTCATCACGCGCGCCGCTCTTTTCCCCCATCATTGACCTCGACCGCATCAGCGATTGGTCGAGGCGTCCTCCACCATCCATTGCACCAGCTCGTCGAAGGTGACACCCGCATACGCAGCAAGCTCGGGCACGAGCGACGTCTCGGTCATGCCCGGCTGGGTATTGATCTCAAGACAGACCAGTTTTCCCGTCCCCTGATCGTCGTAACGAAAGTCGGCGCGGCTCACGCCGCGGCAGCCAAGCGCGTTGTGGGCAGCCAGTGCGAGTCTGCGGACCTCCTGGTAAACATTTGGTAAAATTTGTGCCGGCAGGATGTGTTTAGAACCGCCGGCGGCGTATTTGGCCTCGTAATCGTAGAAGGCCGTCGCCGGCACGATGTCGATGACGTCGAGGGCGCGGTCGCCGAGTACCGCGCAGGTCAGTTCCTTGCCGGGGATATAGCGCTCGATCAGAACCTGATCGCCGAACGCCCAGTCGTCGCGGTAAAGCTCTTGCGGCGGATGGCGCTGTTCTTCGGTCACGATAAACACGCCGACGCTCGAGCCTTCCGCCATCGGCTTGACGACATAAGGCGGCGGCATCAGATGCCGTCGCCCAGCCTCGAAGCGCGAGGCCACCAGGTCGTCGGCCACCGGAATTTCAGCGGCGCGGAAAATCGCCTTGGCGAAGCCCTTGTGCATCGCCAGCGCCGAGGCCAGCACGCCGGAATGACTGTAAGGAATGCCGAGCACTTCGAGCACGCCTTGCAGCGTGCCATCCTCGCCGGGACGGCCGTGCAGCACGTTGAGTGCGGCGTCGGGCCTGATAGCTGTGAACACCGCCGCGACATCGCGGCCGACATCGACCGGACTGACGCGATAGCCGCGGCGCGCAAGCGCGTCGGCGCAAGCCTTGCCGGAGCGCAAAGAAACTTCGCGCTCGGCCGACCAGCCTCCCATCAGAACGGCCACATGCTTGGTCATGCCCAACCGGGTGCCTCAAAGCCGCCTTCCGGTGATTCGCTTGGGACACCAATAGAATCCACTCTTGGCGAAAGGTCGAGTGTCTCTAGGCGGGGGGCCCGGCCGCCGACGCGCTCGCGCCTAGCGCGGCGTTCCGACCCGCTTGATCTCCCATTCGAGATCGATGCCGGAACTCTCTTTGACGCGCCGGCGCACGGTTTCGCCCAAAGCCTCGATGTCGGCGGCGGTCGCCTGGCCGAGGTTGATCAAAAAATTAGTGTGCAGTTCCGACACTTGCGCATCGCCGATGCGCAGACCGCGGCATCCGGCGGCGTCGATCAGCTGCCAGGCTTTGTGACCGGGCGGATTTTTGAAGGTCGAGCCGCCGGTGCGGCTCTTCACCGGCTGCGTCGCTTCGCGCGCTTGCGTGATCTTGTCCATCTCGGCGGCGATAGCGGCTGGATCGCCGCGTTCACCGCGGAAGACGGCTTGCGTGAAAATAAAATCATCAGGCGCACCGCAATGGCGGTAGCCAAATCCCATGTCGGCGTTACTCAAAACGTGGACGCGGCCGGCGCGGTCGACGGCGCGCGCTTCGATCAGTGCGTCTTTGGTCTCGCGGCCGTAGGCGCCGCCGTTCATGCGCAGCGCTCCGCCGATGCTGCCCGGAATGCCGCGCAAAAAGGACAGCCCGGCAAGCCCAGCATCCTGCGCGGCGCGCGCGACCTTCACATCAGGCACCGCAGCGCCGGCGCGCATGCCCAACCCCTCGACGGCGATTTCACCGAAGCGGCGCCCGAGCCTGATCGCCACACCCGGCATGCCACCATCGCGCACAATCAGATTCGAGCCCAGCCCAACGACGGTAACGGGAATTTCGGCGGCAAGGTTGACGAGGAAATAAGCGAGATCGGCCTCGTCTTCCGGCATGAATAAAATCTGTGCCGGACCGCCGACGCGAAACCACGTCAGCTCGGCGAGTGACTGATTCGATAACAGCCGGCCGCGCAGCGCCGGCGCGTTCGACCGCAAAGCGGCGGTGATATCGGGAAAACTCACGCCGCGGACTCGACGGCTTTGTCGAGCCACGCGCCGAGCACACTCTGGCCGATCGCGCGCGTCGCCGGCCCGACCGTGCGCGCTTGCGTTCGCAGTTCCCGCGGATCGAGGCCTGCTTTGTTGAGCTCGACAGTGTGGCCGACCAGCCAGCTTTCGAAACGCGCCGGTTCGGTCTCGAGGTGAAACTGCAGGGCGAGCTGCGATGGCGTGCGCATGAACGCCTGCACCGGACAATGCTCGGTCGTGGCGAGCTTGGCGCACCCCGCAGGCAATTCGCAATTGTCGCCATGCCAATGCAGCACCGGCGTCGCGCCCAGCGGCGCCAGCGCGGAAGCACGGCCTTCGGCTGTGAGCGTCAGCGGCGCCCAGCCAATCTCCTTGGCCGGCCCGGGCGCGACGCGGGCGCCAAGCGCCGCCGCCATCATCTGCGCGCCAAGACAAATACCCAGCGTTGGCTTGTCGGCTTCGAGGCGCGCGCCAATAGCCGCAATCTCGTCGGCGATGAACGGGTAGGCGTCACGCTCGTACACTCCGATCGGGCCGCCGAGCACGATCAGCAAATCGGGCGCGAGAAATGTGTCGCTGTCGATCGGCTGCACACCGGCGTCGTGGTAGCGCACGCCGTAGCCGCGTGCGGCAACGAGCGGCCCGAGGAGGCCGAGATCTTCAAACGCGACGTGGCGCACCGCCAGACACTTTTTGATCGCGGCGCCGCCGCTTCGCTGCGCCTGATCGGTTTGGAGGACCGCCTTCACGCCGCGCAGAAGTTCCGGGCTCGGCTTCTTGCGCGCCATAACTAACCCGCTGCCGCCAATTCTGCGGGCAGCGCGTAGGCCCATTGCGTGATCGAGCCGGCGCCGAGACAGACCACATAGTCGCCAGGCTGCGCCATCCCCGCGACCAGCGGCGCGAGCGTGTCGGGACCGTCGAGCGGGATCACCTTGCGGTGGCCGTGCGTGCGCAAGCCCGCCACCAAAGCATCGCGGTCGGCGCCGGCGATCGGCGCTTCGCCGGCCGGATAAACCTGCGCGACGATGACTGCGTCGGCGTCGTTGAACGCAGTGCAGAATTGCTCGAACAGAGCGGCGAGCCGGGTGTACCGATGCGGCTGCACCACCGCGATCACTTGGCCCTTGGTCGACTCACGCGCCGCCTTGAGCACCGCGGCAATCTCCACCGGATGGTGGCCGTAATCGTCGATGATGGTGACGCCGTTCCAGATCCCGGTGCGGGTGAAGCGCCGCCGCACGCCGCCGAAATTCGCTAGCGCATCCCGGATGCGATTGTCGTCGATGCCAAGCTCGAGCGCGACCGCGATCGCCGCGGTGGCGTTGAGCGCGTTGTGCCGCCCCGGCATCGGCA
>CAYWNY010000142.1:0-9824 GCA_964459765.1 uncultured Hyphomicrobiales bacterium
CAGAATCCACCTTAGCCAAGCCGCCATTCTGTTCCGGAAAACAGGACCACCTCTGCCGCAGCAGAGCGCCGGAAGGCGGGCACGCCCAGAAAGAGCGCGCTGCCGCGCAAGCGGCAATGGTTGGCATGCGCCTTTCGGCGCTCCGCTCCCTTTGTTTGCCGGGGGCGAGTCGAAAAGAGTCGCTAGCTAATGGTGGTGAGCAAACCTCGGACGCAGAACGCGCCGCGAGAACGGGATTGCTTTCCCCTCCACTACGCGCTCCGCGCGCGGGGGAGGGAAATGCGAGACGATCCGCGGCCACTTCAGGATGACGAAACAAGAAACCCGCACCGAGGAAGGAGGATGATTCTCTGAACAAAGATCTCTTCGAAAGTCGGCGCCGGACCTTTTTAGCTTTCCCACTCGCCGAGCACCGGGCCGGAGACGCCCTCGAACGCGCCCTCGGCAAGCTCGGCAACAAGGAGCCGCCCCGGATCGACCGGGCCGGGCATCGTCACGCGGCCGGGCGGGATGCGGTGAAAGCCGCATTTGCCGTAATAGGATTCGTCGCCGACGAGAATAACGAGACGGTGGCCCTTGCCGCGCGCCTCATCGAGCGCGCGGGCGATGAGCGTCTGCCCGACGCCGCGCTCGCGAAACGGCGGCTCGACGGTGAGTGGGCCGAGCAGCAGCGCCTTGGTCTCGCCGAGGCGAACCGGCGACAGCCGTACCGAGCCGACGAGCAAGGTGCCGATGCGCGCGATGAACGACAGATCGAGGCTATGCGGCACCTGCTCGCGCAACCGATACGCCGTCTTGGCATAGCGGCCCGGCCCGAAGGTGCGCTCATGAAGGCGGTCGATCGCCAGCCCGTCGCCCGTCGTCTCGTGGAGTATCGTGAGCGAAATGTCGGTCGTCGAAACATCGGTCATGACGCCGCCGCCTACCATTTGCCGCCGCCGCGGTCCAGCCGCGGCCAATCCGCAACGGAAGCCTTTTCCTTGCCGCACCGCCTGCCGCCGGCGGCATCAGTGATTAGGTAAGGGATGACGGATGCATAAGGAGCTTCACTGAAATGGCAATGGGATTGCTGGAACGCGGCGCCTGGCGGCAGGACGACCCGAATATCGTCAAGGATGGCCGCTTTGTCCGGCGGCCGACGACCTTCCGGAATTTCGTCACCCCCGACGGCAGTCCCGGGCCGACCGGCGAAGGCGGCTTTGCCGCCGAAGCGGGCCGTTATCACCTTTACGTCTCGCTGGCCTGCCCCTGGGCGCACCGCACACTGATCTTCCGCAAGCTCAAGAAGCTCGAAAATGTGATTTCCGTCTCAAGCGTCGAGGCGCTGCTCGGCAAGGACGGCTGGCAGTTCGGCAACGGTCCAGGAGCGACGCTCGATACCGTCAACGGCAAGACGCTGCTGCGCGACGTCTACCTGCTCAGCGACCCGTCCTATTCCGGCCGCGTGACCGTGCCGGTGCTGTGGGACAAGAAGCGCCACCTCATCGTCAATAACGAATCGTCGGAAATCATCCGCATGTTCAATTCGGCGTTCGACGTGTTAACCGACGTGCGCACCGATTTTTATCCAACCGCGTTGCGCGCCGAGATCGATCGCCTCAACGACGTTATCTACCCGACCGTCAACAATGGCGTCTATCGCTCAGGCTTTGCCACGACCCAAGAAGCTTACGAGGAAGCAGCGCGCGCCTTGTTCGCTACGCTTGACGAGCTCGAAACGCGTCTGTCGCGGCAGCGCTATCTCATTGGCTCGCGGCTGACCGAAGCCGACTGGCGGCTGTTCACCACGCTGATTCGTTTCGATGTGGTCTACTATAGCCACTTCAAATGCAATTTGCGGCGGATCGTCGACTATCCGAATTTATGGAATTATCTGCGCGATCTTTATCAGGTGCCCGGCGTCGCCGAGACCGTCAGCGTCGATCACATCAAGCGGCACTATTACGGCAGCCATCGCAGCGTTAATCCCACCGGGATCGTGCCGATCGGCCCGCTGATCGATTTCACGCTGCCGCACGACCGCGCCCGGTTCGGCTAGAGGGAACGCGGGAGCGGCGAGCCACCGCCTTGGATCAACAGGCGGTGATCGCTAAACCGTACGGCGTCTGCACGTAACAGGCGCCGGAGCTATAGCCGTCACTGGGCGCGCCATAGCTCGGCACGCCGTAGCCATAACCGTAACCGTTATCCGGCGTCTGATCGCCATAGGGATAAGGCGGGAAGTCGTAGCCGTAGGAAGACCAATCCCACCCATAGAGCGGGACGTCGTAGCCGTAACCGTACCCGCTATAGCCGTAGCGATTATAGCCGTAACCGTAACGATTGCGGTATGGCCGGTAGTAGCCCCGCCCATACGCGGCATAGCTGCGCGCTCCGTAACTTCGCGCGGTGTGCCACGCATAATTACCGGCGGCATAGCCGGCGTTGCCGCGCCAGCCGTTATTCGGCGCAACGTAGACTTGATGCTGCTGCGGGACGTAGGCTTGGCTGGTATAGCCGCGGCCTACGATATAGCCGCGACCGGCGTAAGCGTGACCGCCGCCCCAGCTGCCGCCGTGACCGCCGCCCCAGCCACCGCCGTGACCGCCGCCGCCGTGACCGCCCGCGATCGCATTCGACGCGAAAGCCGCGATGCTCAAGAACACCGCCAACGAAACAGCCTGGAATCCTCTGCCCATTGATTTAATCCGCAACGATATGCCTTGGCTTTTGGCGTAGCACGCTGGGGGTCGGCGGCGGACGCTAAGCTGCTATCGTGGTGAACGCCGGCGGCCCGCGTTTACCAAAGCTCGGTGACGCTGCGGCCCTCGATCACTTCCGCAATGCGGGCGCGGGTCGCCAGCGTGGTGTCTTCGGGAAGTGCGCTGGGCGGAAAAAAACCATGCGCGATGATTTCGCTGTTTGGCTGCGGCGGCGCACTCTGATGGAACGAGCGTACCAGATAGAGCGCGACATGATCGCGCCGGGACACACGCCGATTGAAGTAGACTGCAAATAAAACCGGCGACTCGCCGATCTCGATATTGCCCTCTTCACGCAATTCACGCCCGAGCGCCGTCAAGAGCGTCTCATTTGGCTCGACCCCGCCGCCCGGAAGATGCCAGCCGGCAACGTAACTATGTTTGACCAGAAAGATCCGGCCGGCGCCGTCGATGACCATGCCGCGCACGCCGACCGTCAATCCGCGCGCGAAGCGCCAGTGGAAATGGAGTAATCGCTGGATCGCCGGCTCGAAGGGGCGGCGCAAAAGGTCAAGCTGCATGGGCTCCATGTACGCCGCGGCGGCAAGCTTCGGCAAATGTCCTGCTGCGTCCGTTGTTTCACAAATTTGCCGCTTGAGCTTCAAGTGGATAGCATTAGTTTAGAAGTATTCTAATATCATTCACTCGCTCTTTTGCCAGGTGTGCCCGTGAAGAACTTTTCCGACTTGACCGAGCGAGACGTGCTCGCGCTTGCGATCTCCAATGAAGACGAAGATACGCGCATCTACCGCAATTTTGCCGACGGACTGCGCGGTTCCTATCCCGACACCGCGGCGATGTACGAGAAAATGGCACATGAGGAGATCGGCCATCGTGACATGCTGCTGGATCTCTACCGCAACAAATTCGGCGAATTCCTACCGCTGATCCGCCGCCAGGACGTCAAGGGTTTTGTCGCCCGCCGGCCCATCTGGCTCAATCGTCCACTCGGCCTCGACGCAGTGCGCAAGTTCGCCGAGGACATGGAATTCGAGACCGCGCGCTTCTATCGGCGTGCGGCCGACACAGCAAAAGACGAGGCCGTTCGCAACCTGCTGACGCAACTCGCCGCAGCCGAAGACAAGCATGAACAACTGGCGCACGAACTCGGCGCCGAAATCGCACCGACCGCGCGCGCCGCCGAAGACGAGGCATCGCGGCGCATGTTCGTTCTGCAATATGTGCAGCCCGGCTTGGCCGGCCTGATGGACGGCTCGGTGTCGACGCTTGCCCCGTTGTTCGCCGCGGCATTCGCCACCCACAGCACCTGGGCGACATTTCTGGTTGGACTTGCGGCGGCGGTCGGCGCCGGTATCTCCATGGGCTTTGCCGAGGCGCTGTCCGACGACGGTTCGCTGACCGGGCGCGGCGCGCCTTTGGTGCGCGGCGCCGTCTGCGGCGCCATGACCGCAGTCGGCGGGCTCGGCCACACCCTGCCCTACCTCATTCCGCACTTCTATACCGCGACCACGCTGGCTTTTGTCGTCGTCGCGGCGGAACTTGCGGCGATCTCCTGGATTCGCACCCGCTATATGGACACGCCATTCCTGCAGGCTGCCTTCCAGGTCATGGTCGGCGGAGCGCTGGTGTTCGCCGCCGGCATTATCATCGGCAGTTCCTGATTTAGGGCGAGGTGGATTGACGCTCATCATCCCGGTTCCTGTAGTCAATACGAAATTGACCAGTGCGCCATTTTGGAACGATACCTCCATGAATCCGTTGCCTTGGCACCGAACAAATAAACAACGAGGATACGGCAATGGACAAAGATCGAATCATGGGCTCAAAAGAGCAGGCTAAGGGAGCAGTGAAAGAGACTGCCGGGAAGATTCTTGGCGATAAGAAGCTGGAAACCGAGGGCAAGACCGACAAGGCTGCCGGCAAAGTGCAAAACGCGATCGGTGGATTGAAGGATGCGGTGCGCGGTAAATAAATCAGCACCGCCCAGGGACACCTCCCTTGGATTTACCTTACGATCGACCGCGCGGTTTTAACGGCAGGATTGATCTTTACAGTTCGGACTTTCGACCGTTTTGCCGGTCGGCAGCGATCGCTGACGGTGCCGAGAAACGAGTTCACAAAGTCCGAGCGCGCGCTACTGCGGGGATGCGAGAGAGCGCACTGAGTGCCTCGCGAGGGCTCCGTCTCAGCTGCGTTGGCTTGACTGGAAGGTTCCTGCACCGGCCGGTAATCCGACGCTTTGGCTTCAAGCTGTCGTTCCACCGTGATGCTAGTTTGCGTGATTGCGCCTGAGACAGCAGTCAGCGTACCCGCCACGAGGCCTCTCGTCGCACCCACGAGAGTTGAAGGCCCCAGCAGAAAGCTGAGCGTCAACAGTAAGCCGGCGAAGAACAACGCGACGACTTCGCCCGCAGGGAGACTTAGCTCGCTTTGAGCCTCGGTAATTTCGCGGTCGGAAAGCTCGTGGAGCCCGAACCGCACGCCCTTGGTCACCAACAACCTCCACTGCGACGCCAGTATCCGCGATCGCCGCCAACCAGCACTAAAACAACGGTGACCGGCTTCGGTTCCATAGGAAGTCTCTTTTGATGATGGCGGCCTGAGTTGCCGCGCACGGCGGCTGTGTTTCTTTTCTGCGCTTTCGCAGTATTTGTCCGGTCACAATTGCTCACTTGGACAAAGAAACCAGCTCCTTTCTGCGTCGACGTAAATCGATCGCACGATTAAAAACTAAAAAGTTATCGAACGGACCGCTATTCCCCCGAAGGGTACCTGCCTAGGCATTTGTGGGTACGCGCCTTAGCGAAAGAAGCGGCATTAGCGCTCTCGCGCCATTGTTCAAACCGCGATTCGCATAGCATCATGCTGCGATGTTCGTGCTTGCGCATTTGAGCGATTGGCATCTCGCTTTGCCCCCGCGGCTCATTGAGCTCGCGAGCAAGCGCGGCCTGGGCTTCATCAATTGGCACCGCGGTCGCAAACACGTCCATCGCGTCGACATTCTCCGGGACATCACGCGCGATCTTGCGACGATTGCGGTCGACCACACAGCCGTGACCGGCGATCTCGTCAACCTGTCGCTGCCGATCGAATATGCCTATGCGCGGACTTGGCTGGAAAAGCTCGGCAAGCCACACGACGTAACGGTCGTTCCCGGCAATCACGACGCCTATGTGCAGGCGCGCGGCGGTCCGGCGAAATACTGGGGCGAATATATGCGCGGCGACAACGACGCCGAGCCCGGCCGGTTTCCATTCCTACGCCGCCGTGGCCCGGTCGCGCTGATCGCGCTGTCGTCGGCTGTGCCGACCGGACCGTTCAAGGCAACGGGTGAAATCGGCGACAGGCAGCTTAAATGCCTGGCCGACATCCTGGAGGAGACTCGCGAGGCTTTCCGCATCGTGCTCGTTCACCACCCGTTGGAGACGCCGCCCAACCGGCATTTGCGGCGTTTGACGGATGCGGCGGCGCTTCGGCGCGTGCTCGCGGAGCATGGCGCCGAGCTTGTCCTCCACGGCCACGACCACCGCCGCTCGATCGTCTGGTTCGACGGCCCGCAGCGGAAAATACCGACAGTGGGCGCGCCTTCGGCATCGGCGCGCGCCCCGCACGGCCAGGAAGACCGCGCCGGCTATAACCTCTTCCACATCGACGGCGAACCGGGCCACTGGCATTGCGAGATGATCGGGCGGCAGCGCGCGGCGGACGGTGCCGTCGGCGAGATTATGCGCCAAAGCCTTACGTGAAAGCTTGGCGCGATGCGCAGCAAAGGCGGCGCGAGCTTTTCGTCTAGAACCGGCTCGCGAGCACCACCAGAGTCAGCAAAAATGCAATCAGTCCCAGCACGAAACCCACTGCTAGCACGGCAAGTTCGCGCCGGCGCCATCGCCGTCGGGCGCGCACCGCTTCCGGGCGGCCCACGCGCGTGACCAAATTCGGGTCGTCATCGAGCGCCCGCTCGCGTTCGATCAAGCGGCGCGCGACATAGTCGGTGACCGCCTTCACGACGTCGGGGATCTCGTAGGATTCGGCGAGAACGCGGCGGCCGAAACGGCTGTCATGCAGGAACCGGTAGGCGCGTTTGTCGCGCCCCATAGCAACATGCGCCACCGAGTCGATCCACAGCCGCGGCGTGTCGCCGCCGCTGATGCCGCGGTCGAACAAGTCGACCTCGGATGGAATGTCGGCAAACAGCGGATCGAGCGCCTCATTGAGCAGCTCAAGGCGCGCTACCTCGGCGTCGCGCAAGTCGACGACGACACTGGTACGCTCGGCCGCCTCGATGCGCGCCTGATGTATCGCCTCCTTCAGCGGCGACTGTGGCGGCTGCGGCTCGCTCCGGCTCGCAGGCGCGATGTTTTTGCCTTTCCGACCCCACATAATCCGTCCGTCCTCGATTCCGACGATACATCAACGGACCGGAAAATGCGCTGCTCGCGTCTCGCACGACCCGAAGTCCGCCGTGGCGTAGACTTTTGGTGCACGGCCCCTTGGCCGATCTTGGCCATTGCGAATGGGAAGTTGCCCATTATCTTGCCCAATCTAGCGGTGGGATATTTTGTGGTTGACCCTCCCCGCAGCGGTTGGTTCGCTAAACCACCGGAAACCGTGCGCAAACAATGACCACGGAAAAAATCCGCACGGATCGAGGAAGCCTAAGGGACGCGGCGCATCATGAACGCCCAACAATTGCTCGAAGAAATCTCCGACTATTGCCGGCAATCCGGCCTCGCCGAATCGACTTTCGGACGCCGGGCCGTCAACGACGGCAAGCTCACCGCGCGGCTGCGCAACGGCGGCCGCATCACCACCGACACGCTTGATCGCATCCACGGCTTTATGGCTTCACATCCGCCCAGCGGGCCGCGTCCGATCGTGATTGAGCGCGCGCGCGACACCCGGCTGTTGGCAATGCCGGCGCAGTCGTCGCCGGCGGCGCCGAGCTTCGCCGTTCCGCCGGCCCCGGCTCCAGTTTCTCCGCCGCCGGCCGCGGCCAAACCCAGCGATCCGCAGCGCAACTTCCGCTTCTTCGACAACCGGCAAAAATATCTTCTGTTCGTCAACACCTGCAGCGAGAAATGGGAAGTCGCACACCGCGTTTCCGAAGAACTCGCGCACATTCATCCGCGGCCTCCCGCGATCCGCATCTTCGACGCCGGCGTCGGCGACGGTTCGGTACTCACGCGCGTCATGCGCGCGGCGCACGATCGTTTCACGCACATGCCGTTCTACATCGTCGGCAAAGAGATCAGTCTCGAAGACGTGCGACTGACGCTGCAGAAGATGTCGGATCGTTTTTTCGAGCATCCGAGCACGGTGTTGGTGCTGACCAATCTGGCTTACGCGGATGCGCCGTGGTTGGCGGTCAAATCGCTCAATGCCGCTTCAAGCCTCGTGTGGCACGAGCTCGCGCTCACCGGCAACTCCGCGCACCGGTTCGAGGAACAAATCATGGATCTCGAGCCTTTCCTGGCGCAGAACTGGAAGGCCGGCGTCAGCGCGCGTACCGGCAACCCGATCTACGAACGTCCGGTGGTGCTGGTGCTTTACCGGGAGGATCACCGCTTCCTGCTCGATCCGCTTCTGCCCAAACCCGGCGGCACCGTCGCCAATTACGATCTGGTGATCGCGTCGCAGCCCTATCGCGCCCGCGCCTCACTGGAATTCAAGGCTTCGCGCGTCATTGCACCGCTCGCCCGGGCGCTCGGTCCCGGCGGCCGTCTAATCGCGATTCACTCGCACGGCCACGATCCCGGCATGGAGATCGTGCAGAAGGTCTGGCCGGACGACAATCCCTTCATGCACGACCGCCACCAGATTTTGAAGGCGGTGAAACATGAGCTCGGATCGGCGGGCCGCGACCTCAATTTCAACGCCTATGCCGACAATCGTTCGCTGTTTCGCTACGTGATGCACACGCTGCCTTCGGAAATCTCCGAATCGATCGGCACGTCGACGTTGTTCGCCGCATGGAATGCGGCGATTTACGTCGCGCAAGTCGAGGACGATCGTCTCGGCAACGCCGTCGCCGACGGTCGCTATATGGACGCAACGCGTGAAGTCTTACGGCAGCATGGCGGGCTGTGGTTCTTCGATGAGTCCTATGTGATCTCGCGCCGGCGCGCTTGATGTTGCTCTCTTCGACCGGCGTCGTGGAGAGCATTAAAAGGACAGCGGTCGCCCGATGACCGCGCTCATCGCCCCCGATCCAACGCCGCTCGGCCCAGCGCAGCGCATTGCCGCCTTCATGGCGGGATTTTCGATCGAAGTGACCCGGCCGTCGGCCGACGATATCGCAGCCCTCACGACGCTTGAGCGCGGCACGCGGGTCTATCTCAGCTCCCTGCCAAACCGGCCGGCCGATGAGGCACTGAACACCGCGATCAAATTGCGTGCGACCGGACTTGCGCCGGTGCCGCATCTCGCGGTCCGCAACTTTCCGACCGTCGAAGCATTCGACGATCTCTTGGCACGGCTCAACGGCGAAGCCGGCGTCGACACGGTCTTAGTCATCGCCGGCGATCGCGACGAATGCGGTCCGTTTCGACGCGCGCTCGACGCCATCGATTCCGGCGTTTTGCGCGGGCGCGGCATCGCGACCGTCGGCATTGCCGGATACCCGGAGGGCCATCCGCGCATCGGCGACGAGGAGCTCAAGCGGGCACTTGCGGAGAAAATCGCCGCGGCCGAAGCGACCGGATTGACTATCGAGATCGTTACGCAATTTTGTTTCGACGCCCGCGCCATCGAGGCCTTTATCGCCCGCTTGCGCGGTTTTGGCTACGACCACCCCGTGCGCGTCGGACTGGCCGGACCAACGAGCCTAACATCGCTTATGCGCTATGCCAGCCGCTGCGGCGTGCGTGCGTCGGCACAAGCCATGGCGCGGCGCTCGGGCCTGGTGCGGCAAATGTTCGCCATGACGACACCGGATGATCTTATTCGCAGCCTTGCCGAGGCGGCGCCGACCGGCGTCAATCCGCATCTGTTTTCATTTGGCGGCATCCCGGCAACCAGCCGCTGGGGGCGCGCGGTCGCCGAAGGGCACATCGTGCTCGATGCCGGCGGTGGATTCCGGGTCGAGCCGCCCCGCCGCAACGTCTAAGCGGAAATCTCGCTTAG
>CAYWNY010000143.1:0-9563 GCA_964459765.1 uncultured Hyphomicrobiales bacterium
GGCGAATAGCTCTTGCCCTCGATCTCGACCCAGGCGTCGCCGTTCGAGGCGCGCACGATCTTATAGGGGACGAGCTTCTTGTCCTTCTCGACCATCGGGTCGTCGTAGCGGCGACCGATGAGACGCTTCACTGCAAAAATAGTGCGCTCGGGATTGGTGACGGCTTGGCGCTTGGCCGGCTGGCCTACCAGCCGCTCGCCCTCGTCGGTAAATGCAACGATGGACGGTGTGGTGCGCATTCCCTCCGCGTTCTCGATAACCTTCGGCGTCTTGCCTTCCATCACGGCGACGCACGAGTTGGTGGTTCCGAGATCGATACCGATGACCTTGGCCATGGTGTTAATCCTCATCTTTCGAGGCAGATCGGGCAGGCCCCAAAGGCGCCCTCGTCCGACCCCCTTCTTAGTCTACTGACCCGGTACGATGCCCGGGCATTTCCCTTCGGTCATATAGGAGAGGGCGAACGCGCCGCAAGACAGGATTGCAGAGACAACGCCGGTCATTGGCGGCAAAAGCTCACGAAGGCAAACGATGCCCAGCTCATGAACCAGGCCCTGATCCGAGCCATAAATCCCAGCCATAAATCCAAGCCATGAATTTGCATTCGAAGCCCCCCGGATTTCGCCTCTACCCCGGTCGCCTCGACGGCGCCGGACAGGCGGCGTTGCTGACCGCTCTACGCAGCGTCTTCGCGGCGGCGCCGCTGTTTACGCCCCGGATGCCAAAATCGGGTCGGCCGTTTTCCGTACGCATGTCGAATTGCGGGCCGCTGGGCTGGATTTCCGACGAAGGCGGTTACCGCTATACGCCGAACCATCCGGTCAACGGTGAGCCTTGGCCGCCGATGCCGGCGATGCTGCTGGCGCTGTGGCGCGAGCTTGCGCATTACCGGCAGCCGCCGGAAGCGTGCCTGATCAACTTCTATGGCGTGGAGGCAAAAATGGGCCTGCATCAGGATCGCGATGAAGCCGATTTCGATGCGCCGGTGATCTCGATCTCCCTCGGCGATGCCTGCTTGTTTCGCCTCGGTGGCACGAGACGCGCCGACCCCAGCCATTCGGTCCGGCTCGGCTCCGGCGACGTTGTGGTGCTGGGCGGCGCGGCCCGCCTCGCCTATCACGGTGTCGATCGGATTTATCCCGGTACGTCGCCCTTGCTACCAGTAGGCGGACGGATCAATCTAACCTTACGGCGGGTCACCCGCGCGCCGGACGCGCCTCGATCCCGACTGTCAGCAGAGTTTCCGGATGAGCAATAACAATCTCCGTGCGGCCAGAGTTCTCAGCGGCTTGGTCTTGGCATGGGCGCTGACGATCCTGGCGGCCCCGTCGTGGGCCGCGGACCCGGTTTTCCCAACCGGCTCGCGCGTCGGACTGGTGCCGCCAACCGGCATGGTCGCAAGCGATAAGTTCGACGGCTTCGCCGACCCGGGCGAGAACGCCGCTATTCTCATCACCGTGTTGCCAGCCTCGGCTTATGCGCAAATCGAAAAGACACTTGATCTCGAAGCGCTCAAAAAGCAGGGCGTCAGCCTGGATAAGCGTGAGCCGGTGACATTGAGCTTCGGCAAAGGCTTTTTGCTCACCGGCCGCCAGGTGGCGGAAAAGACGAAGTACCGCAAGTGGCTTCTGGTGGCCGCGGCAAGCGATCTCACCGCGCTGATCACCGTGCAGGCGCCGGAACCGGACGCCGCCTATTCGGACCGTGTGGTCCGCGAGGCGCTGGCGACGGTAGCGGTCCGCGCCAAGGTGCCCGACGCCGAAGAATTCGCCCTTCTACCGTTTTCGGTCGGCGACATGGCCGGCTTCCGTGCCGACGATTTTCTGCGCGGACGCGCGGTGATGCTCAGCGACACGCCGGTGGATCCCACCGCGGAAGCAAAGGTGAACGGGCTCGATACACATATGCTCATCGCCGCCATTCCCGGCGGGCCGGCGGAACCGGATCAGCGGGCGAATTTCGCCCGGTTGTCGTTTGCCGAAATCGGCGGCATCAAGGACATCAACGTTATGATTTCCGAACCGCTCCGGATCGGCGGCCAGTCCGGATACCAGACCATGGCACAAGCCAAAGACGTCCGTACCGGATCGGATGTGATGGTGGTGCAGTGGCTGCGTTTCGGCGGCGGCGGCTATCTGCAAATGATCGGCGTCGCGCGCGCCGACACCTGGAACGCTACGCTGGCGCGGCTACGCACGGTGCGCGACAGCGTCGAACTAAAATGACGTCCACGTGAAGCAAACGTTTTAGGAGTCCCTGGCGGCGTTGTCGTTGACCGACCGCGAGGAAGGCGCGGTTCTGGGCCCGCCTTTGGATACGCCGACCATGGCGGGACGCAACACGCGCTCGCCGATCATGTAACCCGGCGCCACGACTTCGACCACGCTGCCCGCCGGCACCGAAGCATTCGGCACTTCGAACATGGCCTGATGCACATTGGGGTCGAACTTCTCGCCGCGCGGACTGAACTGGTGCACGCCGTTTTTTTCCAGCGCTTTGACAAGCTCGCGCTCCGTCAGCTCAACGCCATCAATGAGCGCCTTGAAACCGGCTTCGGCGCTCGACCGCAATTCCGGCGAGACGGCATCAAGCGCGCGGCGCATGTTGTCGGCGACGCCGAGCAGGTCGCGGGCAAAGCCGGCGACGCCATATTGCCGGGTGTCGGCAACTTCGCGCTCGGTGCGTTTGCGCAGATTTTCCATCTCCGCAAGCGTGCGCAAGAGCCGATCCTTCAGCTCGGCCGCTTCGGCTTCGGCCTTTTGCAACGCTGGCGACGCGCCGGCCGACGAGGCGTTGTCCCGTGAGCCCGCTGCGTCCTCGGCGCGCGCGGTGTTTTCAGTCATAGGCTAACCCATCCTATCGCTGCCCGGCATATCAGGTCTGCGGCGGCAAAAATCAAGCGTATAGGCCGTAAACCGTTGCCCTTGGGTCAGCCGGCAAGCAGCTTGCTGACGACCTTGGCAGTGTAATCCACCATGGGAACGATGCGGGCATAGTTCAGCCGGGTCGGCCCGATAACGCCGAGCACGCCGACGATTTGGCCGGAGGCATCGTGGTAGGGCGCCACGATCGTCGACGAGCCCGACAACGAGAACAGCTTGTTTTCGGAGCCGATGAAAATACGCACGCCCTCGGCCCGTTCGGCTCGCCCCAGCAAATCCGCCACCTCTCGTCGTGTCTCCAGGTCGTCGAACAGCAGGCGGACCCGTTCAAGATCGGCCAGTGCTTTGAGGTCTTCCAGCAAATGCGCCTGGCCGCGAACAATGAGCTTACGCTCGTCGCGCTCGCCGCCGGACCAGCTGGCAAGGCCTTCGGCGACGATCTTTTGCGTGAGCGCGTCGAGTTCGGCCTGGCCTTCATTGAGCCGTTGCTCGATTTCACCTCTGACGTCGGCCAGGGTGCGGCCGCGAATGCGCGAATTGAGAAAATTTGTCGCTTCCGTGAGCGCCGACGTCGGCAAGCCGGCCGGAACGTTAAGGACCCGATTTTCGATCTGCCCATCCTCGGCAACCAGCACCACCAGCGCCCGTTCCGGTTCGAGCCGCACAAACTCGACATGCTTGAGCCGCTGGTTCGATTTTGCCGTCAGCACCACGCCGGCAGCGCGGCTCAAGCCCGACAATAGCCCCGAGGCTTCGGTCAGCACCGCTTCCACCGACTTCGCTTGACCGGAACCGGCCACCTGGGCCTCGATCGCTTCGCGGTCGCGCTCGCTCAAATCGCCGATTTGCATCAAAGCGTCGACAAAAAAACGCAAACCGAATTCAGTCGGCAGCCGGCCGGCCGAGGTGTGCGGCGCGTAGACCAGGCCGAGCTGTTCCAAGTCCGACATGACGTTGCGCACGGACGCCGGCGACAGCGTCATGGGCAGGATGCGCGAGAGATTGCGCGAGCCGACCGGCTCGCCCGTCGCCAGATAGCTCTCGACGATTTGCCGAAATATCTCGCGCGAGCGCTCGTTCAACTGCGCAAGGCTCGACTGGCTCGCGGCAAGCGGAAGATCGTGACTGGCCAACAACAGCTCCGGCTAGCGTTGTGCAATGCTCTGTCTGCTGCCAAGGGTAACGGCAATAGACCGCGCGAGGCAATCTTACGCCTCTTTTGCGGCCATAGAGGCACTTTCCGGCGCCCTTGTGGGTGCCCTCCCGCGCCCCTAAAAGACTTCACCGAACGGCGGCCGGAAGCGCCGCGCCAAGAGGAGACGCATGCGACCGAGCCGCCGACAACCTGATGAATTGCGGCCCGTATCGCTTGAGCGCGGCGTCGTGAAATACGCCGAAGGCTCCTGTTTTGTACGCTTTGGCGACACCCATGTGCTCGTGACGGCCACCCTCGAAGACCGGCTGCCGCCCTGGCTGAAAGGTCAGGCCCGCGGCTGGATCACCGCCGAATACGGCATGCTGCCGCGCGCCACGCTGGAGCGCACCCGCCGCGAGGCTTCCGCCGGCAAGCAGAACGGGCGCACCGTCGAGATTCAGCGCCTGATCGGCCGCAGCCTGCGGTCGGTCGTTAATCTCAAGGCGCTCGGCGAGCGGCAGATCACGATCGACTGCGACGTCATCCAGGCCGATGGCGGCACGCGCACCGCCTCCATCACCGGCGCCTGGATCGCGCTTTACGACTGCCTCGCCTGGATGAAGACCCGCGACATGATTGCGGACGAGGTGCTGCGGGACCACATCGCGGCCATCTCCTGCGGGGTATGCTCGGGCGTCGCCGTGCTCGATCTGGATTACGCCGAAGACTCTCAAGCTGAGACCGACGCTAATTTCGTGCTCACCGGCTCCGGTAACATCGTCGAGGTACAAGCCACCGCCGAAAAGGTGCCGTTCTCGGAGGAACAGCTTGCCGCGCTGCTAGCGCTCGCGCGCAAGGGCGTGACCAAGCTGATCGATTTGCAGAAGATGGCGGTAATGTGAGGACCGCCGATCATCGCCGCATTACCGGACGTCTGGTGATTGCCACGCATAATCCCGGCAAGCTCGCTGAACTTCGCGAGCTAGTGGCGCCCAACGGGATCGACGCCATATCAGCAGGCGAGATGGGATTGGCCGAGCCAGAGGAGACCGGAACGACGTTCCGGGATAACGCCCGCATCAAGGCGCACGCCGGTTCGGCCGCGTCCGGCCTACCCGCCTTCGCCGACGATTCCGGCGTCGCCGTCGACGCACTCGAAGGCGCGCCGGGCGTTTACTCGGCGCGCTGGGCCGGACCGGACAAAAATTTCATGCGCGCCATGCAAACCGTCGAAGACAAACTGCAGGCGCTCGGCGCGAAGACGCCAGAGCAGCGCAAAGCGCACTTCGTGTCCGCCTTGTGCGTTGCCTGGCCCGACGGGCATCTGGAGGAATTCGAAGGCCGCGTTGACGGCACCTTGGTCTGGCCGCCGCGCGGCGACCAAGGCTTTGGCTACGACCCGATATTCCTGCCCGACGGCTTCACGCGTACATTCGGCGAGATGAGCAGCGAAGAAAAACACGGCTTGCCGCCGAACGGTAAAGGCTTGTCGCATCGCGCCCGCGCGTTCCTCAAGCTCGCGGAGGCTTGCCTTGTCTGATCGGGACGCCCCGCAATTCGGCGTTTATGTGCACTGGCCATTTTGCCTGTCGAAATGCCCGTATTGCGACTTCAACAGCCACGTGCGGCGTGCGGCGATCGACGAGCCGCGGTTTGTGCGTGCCTTCACCGCCGAAATCGCAGCAACCGCGGCGCGCGTACCGGATCGCACTGTTTCCTCGATCTTCTTCGGCGGCGGCACGCCGTCACTGATGCAGCCGGTGACGGTCGCGGCGATCCTTGAAGCGATCGCGCAGCACTGGCGCGTGGCATCCGAAGTGGAAATCACGCTCGAAGCCAATCCGACCAGCGTCGAGGCGACGCGGTTTCGCGGCTACCGCACGGCCGGCGTCAACCGCGTGTCGCTTGGCGTCCAGGCGCTTGACGATCGCGTGCTCGGCGCGCTTGGGCGCACGCACTCGGCTGACGAAGCGCTTACGGCGGTCCGCATCGCACGCAGCATCTTCGAGCGCACGTCGTTCGATCTGATTTACGCGCGGCCGGAGCAGACTCCTGAACAATGGGCGGACGAGCTGACTCGCGCGCTGACCGAGGCCGGCGAGCATCTGTCGCTCTATCAGCTCACCGTCGAGCAGGACACGCCATTTGCCGCGTTGTACGCGGCCGGCAAGCTCAAGATCCCTGACGACGATACCGCGCGCGCGCTTTACGATACGACGCAAGAGGTCTGCGCCGCGCACGGATTACCGGCTTACGAGATTTCCAATCATGCACGGCCCGGCGCCGAATGCCGGCATAACCTGATTTACTGGCGCGCCCATGAATATGCCGGCATCGGACCGGGCGCCCATGGTCGACTCAACATTGGTCGCCTCGACGGCGAGCGGCACGCCACCGCGACGGAAAAAAGCCCGGAATCCTGGCTCACGCTCGTCGAAGATAACGGCCACGGCCTCGTCACCGACGACGTGCTGTTGCGCGAAGAGATGGCCGACGAATTCCTGTTGATGGGCCTGCGGCTTGCCGAGGGCATCGATTCAACGCGTTATGCCGAGCTCAGCGGCCGGCCGCTCGATGCCACACGGATCGCAACGCTCATGGGGCACGGTCTTCTCGAAACGACGGCGGACGGGCGGCTGCGCGTCAGCATGCCCGGCTTTCCGCTCCTCGATGCCGTGGTCGCCGATCTCGCGGCGTAAGTGCATGATCCGGAAAAGTGGAGTCCGGTTTTCCGATAAGATCATGCGCCACAAAAAATTTAAGTTGCCGATGCGCCGAAGCTGCGCGGCGGCGGCGAGATCACCACCGGCCCCGCCGGCGTCACGCGCAACACCGCAAGTCCGCGCTCGTTCGTGCCATCGGCGCGGAACCGGAACAGACCGTCGATGCCGGCAAAGCCCGACGGGCTGGTCAGCACCTCAAACGAGAAGCGCTGCGGGCCTTGCGTCTTGACCAGCGCGCACACCAGCGCAACCGCATCGTAGGCCAGCGTCGCCGTGCGCACCGGCGGCTGCTTGAAACGTGCCGTGTACCGCTCGGAAAATTTGCGATAGCCGGCCCCGTCCGGCGCCGCAAACCAGCCGCCGTCAAGCGTCGGGTTCGAGAAGACGCGCGGATCGTCCCACAGCCCGGTGCCGAGGAGCTGGGTTTTCTTGGTGTTGACGCCGTTCGCCACCAGCGCCTGCGCAACGTCGGTCAGCGCATCGCCGCTGTCCGGAATGAACAGCGCGTCAGCGCGCACGAGTGCCTGCGCGATGTTTCGGACCGGCGCCGCCATGGCGATCTTGTCGTGCGGATAGCGCTCGAGTGCGATGAGTTGCGCACTGTTGCGCGCAACGGCCTGCTTGAACGCCGCTTCGACCACCGTGCCGTAGGGATTGTCGGGAATGAGCCCGGCAAACGAACGCTTCCCGTTGCCGGCAGTGTATTGCACGATGCGCGCGACGTCCGTCTCCGGGAGGAAGCTCAACAGATAAATGCCGCGCGACGCGACGTTGGCGTCGGTCGAAAAAGCGATGACCGGAACATTGCGCACCCGCGCCACCTGCCCGACGATACTCACCGATTGCGCAAACAGCGGCCCGAGAATGATTTCAGCGCCTTCGTTGAGCGCCTGCTCGGCGGCGACGCGGGCGCCGTCGGCGGTGCCGCCGTCGTCCTTCACCAGCAACTGGATGTTCGGCGCATTGAACTCCGAAAGCGCCATCTCGGCAGCGTTGCGCATCGCGAGACCCGCGACCCCGGCATTGCCGCTGCCGGAGAGCGGCAGGATGAGCGCGACCTTGACCTGGCCGGTTCCGAGCGTCGTTTCCGGCACCGGCGGGCCAGCCGGTGCTAGCGGCGCCGAGGGAAACGGCGTCGATGAAAAGTAATTGGAGCTGCCGGAGCAACCGGCGAGCAGCGTGCCGGTGAGCGCAAGAAGGCCCGCGAGCGAATGGCGTCGCGTCAGCATTGCTGAACAAGAAACGGCTGATCGGTTGGCGGCCGACCCCTTAACGGGCAAATCCGCGGACAAAAGCGGTTCTCCTAAAACGCGGCCCCCAGCGCCGATAACAGGGTAGCGCCAATCTCTCATTCTGGCGACGAATGGTTAACCAAGTGAAAAAGATGAAGAATTGGGCATACCGATGACGCCTAGGGGCGCAGGCGCTAGGGTAACTCGATGCGCGACGAAGATGCCGGCTTGGGCGCTGCCAAGGATCGCACCAAAGATCGCCGTGAACGGCGCTTCTTCCTTGGCGGCCATCCCATGGACGCCGAACGCCTCGGTGCGGGCTTGCATATCGTCGCCACTCCGATCGGCAATCTCTGCGACATCACCCTGCGGGCGCTGGCGACGCTGGCCGCAGCGGACGTCATCGCCTGCGAAGACACGCGCGTGACCCGCAAGCTCCTCGACCGCTACGGCATCGACACCCCGCTCACCCCTTATCACGAGCACAACGCGGCCGCGGCGCGGCCAAAACTCTTGCGCCGGCTCGCCGACGGCGCCGCTATCGCGCTCGTGTCCGACGCCGGAACGCCGCTGGTGTCAGACCCGGGCTTCAAACTCGTGCGCGCGGTGCAGGACGCAGGACATTCGGTTACGGCGCTGCCGGGGGCGTCGGCGACGCTTGCGGCGCTGACAGTCGCCGGTTTGCCGACCGACCAGTTCTTCTTCGCCGGTTTTTTGCCGCCCAAAGAAACGGCGCGGCGTGCGCGCATCGCCGAACTGGCGCGTATTCCGGCAACGTTGGTGTTCTTCGAATCCGGGCCCCGGCTCGCCGCAACGCTCGCGGACCTCGCCGACGGGCTTGGCAATCGCGAAGCGGCCATCTGCCGCGAACTCACCAAGATCCACGAAGAGATCCGCCGCGGCGATCTGGCAGCGCTCGCGCAAAATGCGGGCGACAGTGAAACGCGCGGCGAAATCGTTGTAGTCGTTGCCCCGCCCGCGGCCGAGGAGCAGCCGAGCGCGGGCGACACCGACGCGCTGCTGCGCCAAGCGCTGGCGCGCGTATCGCTCAAGGACGCCGTCGGCGAAGTCGCGGTCGCGACCGGTATTTCACGCCGCGAGCTCTATCAGCGCGCGCTCGTGCTTTCGAAAGAGCAAAGCGTGGGGACCAACGATGGCGCGCCGCGCTGAACCGATCCGGCCAAGCAAAGCGCCGCGCCGCGTGCGTGTCGCCGCGTTCCGGCTTGGGCTCACTGCCGAAAGCCGCGCCCATGTTTCTCATCGCCAAGGGCTACCGCATCGTGGCGCGGCGCTTGCGCACGCTTGTCTTTGTCGAGGTCAAGGCGCGCGAGCGCGCCGATGACGCCGTCGAAGCCGTCACCGAGCGCAGCAAAGCGCGCATCGTCGCCGCGGCGCAGTTGTAGCTCGCGCACAACCCCGCCGACGCGGGGCGCGATATCCGCTTCGACGTCGTCGTGGTCACGCCCGGGCGCATGCCGCAGCACGTCGCCAATGCCTTCGATGCCAGCCGTTGAATCCTGTTCTCCGCTCGGGTACCAACCGTCATGCCGTTGAACGTCGCCGTACAAATGGACCCGATCGAGCGGATCAA
>CAYWNY010000144.1:0-9488 GCA_964459765.1 uncultured Hyphomicrobiales bacterium
TTCGACGGAATCACGGTTCAGCGGCCCTCTCAACGAGAGTTTTGCAACACAATCCTCCCGACAGCGGACGCGCCTGCGCATTAATGAGTGTATGTCTTAGCGCAAGAGGCGCGGCTAGTGCGCGGCGACAAACGGCGGACCGACCGTGCGCACACCGCCCGCATTGCCATCGGTTGATGTCGGCGCGGCGGCGGCACCGGTCGGCGGCGCTGGCGTTGCATTGACGCCGGTCTTGGCCGGCTTCGTGCCTTTCGGCTGCGGCGGTGCCGGCGGCTGGGAGAGGGTTTTGGCGTTCTGGTCGGTCACGACGATGTCGCCGCTTTCCAGCGTGGTGGCGTCGTCGGCGCCTTTGAGCGCATCCGCCCAGGTTTGTCCTGTTCGGCGGCAGGAGCAGCCGGCGACGACTTCCTTGCGGTAACGAAATGCATTGGGCAGCGTCGAGTAGGGCGCGCCGGTCGACGACGACACCGCCTGTTCCATGTCCTCGCCGGGGTTGTGATAGGTGTAGAGCGAGACTTCCGAGTAGGGACACTCGCGCAGGCAAGCGCGTTGATCGTCGGCGAATTTGTTCGGCCCGGTCGAATACGAAATCGGGAAGTAGAAACCGTCGCAGCTGCGCACGCACACCGTGCGATAGGTGCCCGATGGTGCGCCTTCGCCGCCCGGATTGATGTGGCCGAACAGCGCGTCAAGGAAGCCGCCCGGTCCGGCGGCCGCCGCCGCGGCGCGGTATTGCTCGCCGCAATTGTTCTGTGCCAATTGGCCGATGAGTTGCCGGCGCTGGCCGTCGAGATCGGAATTATTGCCGCTCTTTAAGCGCTCTACTTCACTCATCGCCCGGTCGAGATCGTCGCGCTTTTGTTGAATCTGCGCGCTCAGCGGCTGGCATTGCGGCGACTGGCCGGTGAACAACGCGAAGAAGCCGCCGCCTTCGCAGCCCGCCCGTTTGGATTGCGCCAGCGTGCGGTCGAGGTCGGCCTGCTGTTTGGCGATCGAATCTTCGTAACGCCTGATCTGGTCGGAGCGTGCCGTGTCCGCGTTGCCGCGGTTGATCATGGCGAGCTGGCCCTCGAGTCGCACGCAGACCGGATTGAATGGAGGCTGATCCGCGGCCGCGGGGGGCGGAGCCGAAGGCGGCGCGGATTGGCCGGGGATCGGGGCAGGGGCGATCGGCGGCGCGGTTTGCGCGGCCAGCGAACCGACGAGCGCACTCGCGCCGACAATGGCGAGGCTGAAACCGCGCAAGAAACTGCGCAAGTGGTTGATCATTTTGAAGTCCCGACCCCGTTCGGCATAGCGGCGCGATCAAGCGATGCAATGGTGACCAAAGTGTGAATATGCGAGAGAGGTTTGGCTATTCCGCGTCCGGCTGGTTCAGCGGCTGAGCGCGGTCGAAGGCTTTGAGCTTGAGGCAGGCGGCGTCGATCGCGACGATTTTCGGAAATTGGTCGAGCGGAACATTCAGCCGCCGCGCATTGGCGACCTGCGGCACCAGGAAAATATCGGCGATGGTCACCGCGCTGCCGCAGGCATACGGGCCGGGCCGCACCAGTGTCTCGAACGCCTGAAAGCCTTCGATGACCCAATGGTGATACCAGGCGTCGATCGCACTCTGCTCCTGATGCATTTCGCGCTTGAGGTAGCGCAACGGCGCGGTGTTGTTGAGCGGGTGGATGTCGCAGGCGATGATTTGCGCAAGCCCGCGCGTTTTCGCGCGCGCAATCGGATCTTTCGGCAGAAGCGGCGGTTCGGGATGTGTCTCGTCGAGATAATCGATGATGGCGAGCGACTGAATGAGGACGTCGCCGTTCGGCGTCACCAGCGTCGGCACCTTCATTTGCGGATTGATGGCCCGATATTCCGGCCGCCGATTGAGGCCGCCTTCTTTGACGAGGTGAATGGATATGGTCTCGTAGGCGATGCCTTTGAGATTGAGCGCAATACGCGCGCGGTAAGCCGCCGACGAACGGAAATAGGAATAAAGTTTCACGTCTCCCCCAGCACCAAGCCGCGTTGCGGCGCTACCTCAATCGTCATCTTCGCCTTCATTGCCGACTT
Organism: uncultured Hyphomicrobiales bacterium; assembly: GCA_964459765.1. Lineage (GTDB taxonomy): Bacteria > Pseudomonadota > Alphaproteobacteria > Rhizobiales > Xanthobacteraceae > BOG-931. The sequence goes on from CAYWNY010000144.1 coordinate 2,059, forward strand.
CGGCGACCAGCTCGGCCGACCGCGCCGTCAATTGCGCCAGCGCGCGGTTGAAGGCGTCGCGATCGGCGGGCGTCAAGATTTCCGTCAATCGCCGCGCAAAGTCGAGTGCGTGCGGCGCAACCTCTTCATACACGGCGCGGCCGGCGCCGGTGAGCGACAGAAACGCTTCGCGCATATCCTCGCGATTGGCGCGCCGCGCAATGAGGCGGCGCTTTTCCAGATAGGCCACGGCTCGCGACACCTTGGTCTTGTGCATATGGGTGTGCGCCCCGATGACCTTCGCGGTCATCACGCCGTATTGGCCGAGCGTCACGATCACGCGCCATTCCGGGACGTCGATGCTGTAGCGGCGGGCGTAAACCCGCGACAGCGCCTGCGACACGAGGCTCGACACGACGTTGAGCTGGTATGGCAGAAAATGTTCGAGCTTGAGCGGGGCGTCGTCGCCGGACCTCGCTTCGCCGGCGGCCGGCCTGTCCCTGACCTCGCTTTCGATCGTCCGCTCACCGGCCATTGGCGTGACCCAAAACCCCTTTGCCTTGGCGTGCAATGACTGCGAACATGGCCGAACTCAAAGGACTGCGCAACGCCGAGGTACGCTCGTTCGCAAACGGGCCCGCCGTTGCGGCGCTGCAAAAAAACCGGGGTTCTGCAAGATGAGCGCGCAATTCGCTTCCACCGGCGATCTTGCCGAGAAAACCATCACCTTCGACGCGATCGGGCCCGATCTCTACGCCTTCACTGCCGAGGGCGACCCGAACTCCGGCATCATCGTCGGCGACGATGGCGTGATGGTCGTCGATGCCCAGGCCACGCCGGTGATGGCGCAAGAGGTGATCGCCCGGGTGGCCAAGGTCACCGATAAGCCGATCAAATACGTTCTGCTCAGCCACTATCACGCCGTGCGCGTTCTCGGCGCGTCCGCCTACAACGGCGCGGAAATCCTCGCCTCGGAAGCGACGCGCAACCTCATTGCCGAGCGCGGCCGAGAGGACATGGATTCTGAAATCGGCCGCTTTCCGCGGCTGTTTCGCGCCGTGGAGAGCATTCCCAGACTGACTTGGCCCTCGATCACGTTTCCCGACCAGATATCGGTGTGGCTTGGCCGGCGCGAAGTGCGCATCATGCATATCGGCCGCGGCCACACTGCCGGCGACGTCATCGCCTACGTGCCTGACGCCAATGTCGTGTTCTCCGGTGACCTCGTCGAATATCACTCGGCCTGCTATTGCGGCGACGCGCACTTCACCGACTGGCCGGCGACGCTTGACCGGCTCGCGGAATTTTCCGCCGACGCGCTGGTGCCCGGCCGGGGCGCGGCGCTCAAAACCGCAAAACAAGTCGCCGACGGTATAGCCCTGACCGAGGGTTTTCTCACTACGCTTTATGACACGGTGAGCGAAAGCGCTGGCAAGGGCCGCTCGCTCAAGGAAGCCTATGACGACGCCCGCCGCGTCATGGATCCGAAGTTTTCGAGCTTTGCGATTTACGAGCATTGCATGCCGTTCAATGTCGCGCGCGCTTATGATGAGGCCAATGGCATCGCGCATCCGGTGATCTGGACGGCGGAGCGCGACCGCGCCATGTGGGCGGCATTGCGCGGTTGATCCAACAACTAACGCATCAAGAGCTGCCGACTCATGAACTACGCCCGCAAATCGGTTTATAGCTACGACTATCGCCGCTCGCCGGATCAAGCGGCGTCCGCGACCGTGCGCCGGCCCGTTGTCGTGGTCGGCGCCGGGCCAGTGGGACTGGCCCTCGCGATCGATTTGGCAGAGCGCGACGTGCCGGTGGTGCTTTTGGACGACGCCGACCGCATCGGCGAAGGCTCGCGCGGCATCTGCTGGTCGAAGCGGACGCTGGAAATTCTCGATCGGCTTGGCGTCGGCGAGCGGCTGGTCGCGCAAGGCGTCACCTGGAAAGTCGGCAAAGTTTTTGTCGGCGACGACTTGCTGTTTTCCTTCGACCTGTTGCCGGAGGAAGGGCACAAAATGCCCGCCTTCATAAACTTGCAGCAGTTTTATCTGGAAAAGGCGCTGGTCGACCGTGCGCTGGAACTGAAAAACCTCGATCTGCGTTGGAAGAACCGGGTCGCCGGGTTCGATCGGCTCAACGACGGCGCGCGGCTCGTGATCGAAACGCCGGATGGGCCTTACCGCCTCGATGCCGATTGGCTGATCGCCGCCGACGGCGCCCGTTCGACCGTCCGCAGCCTCCTTGGACTCGTTTTTGCCGGCGTCACCTTCGAGGAGAAATTTCTCATCGCCGATGTGCGAATGGCCGCCGATTTTCCGACCGAACGGCGGTTCTGGTTTGCGCCGACCTTCCACGCCGGCCAGTCGGCGCTGATGCACCGCCAGCCGGACGATGTGTGGCGCATCGATCTGCAGCTCGGTCCCGATGCCGATCCGGCCGTCGAGCAGGAGCCGTCGCGGGTACGGGCGCGGCTCGACAGGGTGCTTAAAGCGGGCGAGTACGAGCTCGAATGGGTTTCGCTCTACACCTTCAATTGCCGCCGCCTCGACCGCTTCGTGCATGATCGGGTGATCTTCGTCGGCGACGCGGCGCATCAGGTGTCGCCGTTTGGCGCCCGCGGCGCCAATTCCGGAATTCAGGACGCTGAGAATCTGGCGTGGAAGCTCGCGGCCGTTCTCAAAGGCGAAGCCGGCGACGCCCTCGTCGCGAGCTACGACACCGAGCGCATGGCGGCGGCGGACGAAAACATCGGCCACTCGACCCGCTCGACCGATTTCATGTCGCCGCACTCGCGCGCCGAAGAGCGGTTGCGCGACGCCGTGCTGGCGCTGGCGGGGAAGACCGAGTTCGCTCGCCGCATGGTCAATTCCGGCCGGCTGTCGCTGCCTTCAACCTACGATACGTTTCTGTCGACGCCCGACGAGACGCCGTTTGCCGGTACCGCCAGGCTTGGCGCGCCGCTTCCTGACGCGCCGCTGTCGCGTGCCGACAATTCGCCGACGCAGCTATTGGAAAATCTGCAGGGCGAGTTCGAGCTCATTTACGTCAAGAACGGCGGCGAGATGCCGCGGGCTCCCGATGGCGTGGCGCTCACGGTCATCGGTGAAGAACTCTTCGACCGGCGCGGCCTGTTCGCGGCGCGGCTCGACACCACGCCGGGCGCGGCCTACCTCGTTCGGCCCGATCAGCATCTGTGCGCGCGTTGGCGAAAGTTCGACCTTGAGGCCGTGGCGCGCGCGCACCGCCGCGCGTTGCAGAGGTGAAGCCCAAAGGGACTGTTTATGAGCAAGCTCGTGACCGCCTCGCAATTTTCCGACCCGGATGCGGCGTATCTCGCGCTGGTCCAGGCCCGGCGGAACTTGCCTGACGCCGCCGCGGCCGAACTCGACACCCGGTTGGTGCTCATTCTCGCCAATCATATCGGCGATCTTGAGGTGCTGCGCGAGGCGATTACGCTCGCCAGGGCGACGGGCTAGCGAGCGCCCCGCAAACAGTTAGAGCGCCGTTCGGCGCTCTAACTTCATCCCACATCGTCACGCCCGACCAACCGGGCCAGGCATGACGAATTAGTTTTTAGCGGGAACAGACGATGGCGACGAAGTCGTCGCAGTTGGCGCCGTGGCAGGTGCCGGGTCCGCTGGTCGGAATCGCGCCGGTGATGTCGTCGCGGTCGACCTTGCGATAGGACAGCGCTTGCCCGAATTCGTGGCTGCGGCAGTAGGCGTTGGCCGCGGCTTCGCCGCAGGCCGCGCCCGAGGCGAGGCAACGGTCGACGCCATAGCCGTCGCCGTTGTTGGCGATGACGAACACCCGCTTTTCCGCCTGCGCGGCGCCGGCGCCCAAAAGCGCGGCGGCGAAAATCGCGGTCACAAGCATGGATCGCATGAAATCCCCCAGCACCGGCGCATGGCGCCGTAACTTGCGTTGCTACCAACATGAAGAATGCGACGGCTGGGTTAAGGTTGCGTTAACCTCCACAATCCGATGAGCGGACGGTCTAGGTTGCGGCTCTGATTCGTCCGCCGCAGCCGGGCGGGTGGTCTTCAAGTAAGCCGCTGCGGCACTTGAGTTTATTTTGGCGCCGCGGTCGCCGCGACAGCTAACAGAGGCTTGACGCCATGGCTCTCCTCGACCATTGTGCGCGCGATGAACGGCACCTTGATCATCTGCGGCATTATTCGCCGGGAGATTATTCGCTAGCGGCAAACGCTGGCTGCGGCCGTCTTTTCTCCTCTTCGAGACACAAGGACACGCCCGGCCAGCAGGCCCGAGGTGTTTACAGTGGTGCGCGTCCAGTCACGCGCGCAGACGTGCGGACGCTCTGACGATGGACTTGAAGCTCTACGACACGCTGACGCGCGAGAAGCGGGTGTTTCGCCCGCTCGATCCGAATAACGTGCGCATGTATGTGTGCGGGCCGACGGTCTACGACTTCGCCCATATCGGCAATGCGCGGCCGGTGATCGTGTTCGACGTGCTGTTCCGGCTGCTGCGCCACATCTACGGCGCCGACCGCGTCACCTATGTGCGCAACATCACCGACGTCGACGACAAGATCAACGCGCGCGCCGCGGAGGAATATCAAGACCTGCCGCTCAACGAAGCGATTCGCAAAGTCACCGAAAAGACCGACAAGCAATTTCACCAGGACGTCGCCGCGCTCGGCTGCTTGCCGCCGACGGTCGAGCCGCGCGCGACGGAACACATTGCGGAGATGCGCACGCTGATCGAGCGGTTGATCGCTTCCGGCAACGCCTATGTCGCCGACGACAATGTGCTGTTCAGCGTGCCCTCGATGCCGGATTACGGGCGGCTGTCGAAGCGGCCGCTCGACGAGATGATCGCCGGTGCGCGCGTGGAGATCGCACCGTACAAAAAGGACCCGCAGGATTTTATCCTGTGGAAGCCGTCAAAGCCGGGCGAGCCGGCGTGGCCGTCACCCGCCGGGATCAAGACGCCCGGCCGGCCCGGCTGGCATATCGAATGCTCGGCGATGGCCTGGCGCTATCTCGGTGAAGTGTTCGATATTCACGGCGGCGGCATCGATCTCGTTTTTCCGCATCACGAGAACGAAATCGCGCAAACCCGCTGCGCGTTCCACACGCCGGTGATGGCGAATTACTGGATGCATAACGGCTTTCTGCAGGTCGAAGGCGAGAAGATGGCGAAGTCCGCCGGGAATTTTGTGACGATCCATGAGTTGCTTCACAGCAACAAATTCGGCTCAAACCATTGGCACGGCTACGTACTTCGGCTCGCGATGTTGATGACCCACTATCGACAGCCAATCGACTGGACGGTTGATCGGTTGGTTGAAGCGAGGCGTATGCTCAAAGAGTGGATCGACTGCGCGATAGGCTTCGATCAATATCCAGCACCGGTTCCAGCTGAGTTGATTTCTGCTCTCGCCGACGACTTAAATTCTCCCGCCGCGGTGACGGTGCTCTCTCAACTTTTTCGAGACACGCACCGTCGTAAAAACCCAGATGCATCAATTCGGCTGGCTTCTGCTTTGAAATGGCTCGGAGTTTGGAACGGGGAAAATACAAACGATGTCTATGGCTACGGCATCGTTGTTGGGAGCGGGCCATCCGATTGGGACATTCAGCACCATGTTGATGAGCGTGCCGCTGCACGAGCGCGTAAGGATTGGAGAGAGTCTGATCGTATTCGTGACGAATTGACCAAGCTCGGCGTTGTACTAAAAGACGGCAAAGATCCCAAGACCGGCGAGCCCGTTACGACTTGGGAAAAGTTGCCATGATCGCCCGCCCGCAAACAAAGCTCGCGCTGCGGCCGATGCTGCCGACCGACGCGCCGCTGCTCGCGGAAATCTTCCGCGCCGGCATCCAGAAATTGGCGACGGAGGATTATAGCGAGGCGCAGCAGGAGGCCTGGGCGTCGGCCGCCGATGACGAAGCGGCGTTCGCTGAAAAACTTGCCGGCGAACTCACGCTGGTGGCGACGCATGCAGGCGCAGCTATCGGCTTCGCCTCGCTCGCCGACAACCGGCGGATTGACATGCTTTATGTACATCCGGCGACGGCGGGGCAGGGCGCTGCCGCCATGCTACTCGACGCGCTCGAAAAACTTGCCGCCGCCCGCGGCGCCAAGGAACTGACCGTTGATGCCAGCGACACCGCACGCGGTTTCTTCGAGCGGCGCGGTTTTGTCGCTAAGACCCGCAACACTGTGACGGTTGCCGGCGAGTGGCTTGCCAACACCACCATGGTGAAAGCACTCGCGGCTCCGGTCGCAAAGGAGAAACTGCAATGAAGCGCGACGATATCCCGTTCCAGCGCCATGCGGTCTACTACCTCATCCTCAAATATGCGGTGATCGCGGCGGCCGTGGTCATTGCCGCCTACATCGCCTATCGAACTTATTCGGGCTGAAAGTCATCTCAAAAGCAAATCATTCAAGACAAATCATCTAGAGGCAAATCATGGCGCGCGAAACTTTCCTCGGCTTGCGGACACATCACATCGCGATTGCGCTGATCGCCATCATCGTCGCCATTGCGCTTGCATCCAATTACTATCTTTGGTGAGCGTGATGTCCCGCGAACGGCTTTATTTGTTCGACACCACGCTGCGCGACGGCGCGCAGACCAACGGCGTCGACTTTACGCTTGCCGACAAGCTTACGATCGCGCGCATGCTCGATGAGCTCGGCGTCGACTATATCGAGGCCGGTTATCCGGGCGCCAACCCGACGGACACCGCCTTTTTTGCCGAAAAGCGGCCCACGCACGCCAAGATCACCGCGTTCGGCATGACGCGGCGGCCCGGCCGCTCGACCTCGAACGATCCCGGCCTCGCCGCCGTCCTCGATGCGCAGGCCGACGCCATCTGCTTCGTTGCCAAATCCTCGGACTATCACGTGCGCGTGGCGCTGGAGACGACGGAGGAGGAAAACCTCGCTTCGATCCGCGACAGCGTGCGCGCCGCCAAAGCTAAAGGGAGAGAAGTACTGCTCGACTGCGAACATTTCTTCGACGGCTATAAATCCAATTCCGCTTATGCGCTCGCTTGCGCCAAAGCGGCCTATGACGAAGGCGCGCGCTGGGTCGTGCTCTGCGACACCAACGGCGGCACGCTGCCGCACGAGGTGGAAGCGATCGTCGGCGAGGTGTGCAAGCTCATCCCCGGCGATCATGTCGGCATCCATGCGCATAACGACACCGAGCAGGCGGTGGCCAATTCGTTCGCCGCGGTGCGCGCCGGCGCGCGGCAGATCCAGGGCGCGCTCAACGGGCTCGGCGAGCGCTGCGGCAACGCCAATCTCGTTTCCATCATCCCGACGTTGAAGCTGAAAGCCGAGTACGCGGACAAGTTCGACATCGGCGTGTCGGACGAGGCGCTCGGCCAGGTCGGGCGCGTCTCGCACGGCCTCGACGACATCCTCAACCGCGCCGCCGATCGCCACGCACCCTATGTCGGCGAGAGCGC
>CAYWNY010000145.1:0-9476 GCA_964459765.1 uncultured Hyphomicrobiales bacterium
ACAGCGCCTGGCTTGAGCTCAAGAAGTGGGGCAACGGTCCGCGCTCGCGCGAGGAATTCGCGCGATTTCTGCGCTGGGTGCAGGAAGCCTCGCTGCGCTTCGACGGCTCGGCCTATCGCACCATGCTGCGCAATGACGCCTATTGGTTCTCACGGCTCGGACTTTTCATCGAACGCGCCGACAACACCGCGCGCATCCTCGACGTCAAGTATCATCTGCTGCTGCCGGCCGACGAACGGGTTGGCGGACCGCTCGATTATTTCCAGTGGGCTTCGATCCTGCGTTCGGTGTCGGCGTTGACGTCCTATCACTGGGTCTATCGGGAAAACGTCAAACCCTGGCTGGTCGCCGACCTGCTCATGCTCAAGGACGAGATGCCGCGCTCGCTCGCCAGTTGCTATGAGAACCTAGTGCAGAATCTCGATCGCATTGCCGGCCGCTATGGCCGCCAGGGCAACGCGCAGCGGCAGGCACGCGCCGTCCGCGCGCGGCTGCAGAACAGCCGCATTGAGGCGATATTCCAGACTGGGCTGCACGAATTCATCGGCGATTTCGTCGACGACAACAACGCGCTCGGCACCGCGATTGCGCAGCAATATCTCATGTAAGCGGACGGCGCGCGACAGACGCGGCCGCGTCGTCTATCATCCGCCTTCTGATTTCAATTATCCGTCGCCGATATGCGCCTGCGCATCGCTCATACGACCACCCACCGCTACGAGCCGCCGGCGGCCAGCGTGATCCAAGTGCTGCGGCTCACACCGCGCAACCACGAAGGCCAGTACGTTATCGGTTGGCGGATCGACATATCCGCGGATCTGCGTCTCAATGCGCATGAGGATGCATTCGGCAATCTCACCCACGTCCTGACCGCCGACGGACCATTCGAAGCACTCAGCATCCAGGTCGAAGGCGAGGTCGAAACGCAAAATACCGACGGCATCGTGCGCGGCACGCTGGAGCGGTTTCCGCTAGGCATGTTTCTACGCGACACGCCTTTGACGCAGGCCGACCTCGCCATTCGCGATTTTGCTCTGGGTGTCCGGGCAGCCAACAGCGGCGACAGGCTTGCCGAACTGCACGCGCTGCTCGAGGAGCTGCACGAGGGCATGATCCGGGAGAACGACACCTCGCGGCCGCCGACGGCGATGGCTGCGGAGGTTTTCGCCCGTAAACGCGGCGTCACCCACGATCTCACCCACGTTTTCATCGGCGCGGCGCGTAGCCTGGAGATTCCAGCGCGCTACATCGCCGGCTATCGCTGCGGCGGCGCCGGCGCAGCTCAGGACAGCGGCCACGCCTGGGCCGAAGCGCATGTCGAGGGCTTGGGCTGGGTCGGCTTCGACGTCGCGAACTGTGTTAGCCCGACTGACGCCTATGTGCGGGTCGCGGTCGGACTTGATGCGCTTGGCGCCGCGCCGGTACGCGGCACCCGCTACGGGTTGGGAGAAGAAACACTGGCGGTCGCCATCCGGGTTGACCAGTAAGCAGGCGCTTGGCGCCATTGCCGCAAAAGCTTGGCAGCCGCTATAAGGATGACGCGAAAAGCGGGCGGGATTCGATGACTTATTGCTGCGGCATTCTTGTGCGCGAAGGGCTGGTGATGTTCGGCGACACGCGCACCAACGCCGGCGTCGATAACATCGCCACCTTTCGCAAGCTGCATGTTTTCACCAATCCCGGGAAGCGCATCATGGCGCTCGCGTCGGCGGGAAATCTGTCGATTACCCAGTCGGTCGTCAGCATCTTGACCGAGGGCTACGACAACCCGGAAACCGGCGAACACGACACGTTGATGAACGCCCCGACGATGTTCCAGGCCGCCCAGCGGGTGGGATATGTGATCCGCACGATCCATTCCACCGAGGCCAAGGCGCTCGAGGCTTCGGACGTCAATTTCGACGTCTCGTTTCTGTTCGGCGGCCAGATTGCCGGCGAACGCATGCGGCTGTTCATGGTCTATTCGGCCGGCAACTTCATCGAATGCACCACCGATACGCCCTACCTGCAGATCGGCGAACATAAATACGGCAAGCCGGTGCTCGACCGCGCCGTCGGTTATGGCATGGACCTTTACGACGCGCTCAAAGTCGGCCTCGTCTCCATCGATTCGACCATGCGTTCGAATTTGAGCGTCGGCATGCCGATCGACCTTCTGGTCGTGCGGCGCGACGCCTGCGACGCCGAGCTGATCTACCGCATCGAGCCGGGCGAGCCGTATTTCACCGACCTGCGCGAACGCTGGTCGGCGGCGCTGCGCGCCGCCCATATCGCCATTCCGCGCCCTCCCTACAGCAATAAGCGGTAACGGCGGACGCCGACCCCTAAAAACTGGCCGAAATTTACGCGGCATTAACCGCGGTAACGATTTCGGCCTGCATTGGCCGCGCCAGCGCTTGTGCCGGCTAACCGCAAGCCAATGGCAATCTTTTTCGCTTTATGGTCGCGGCAACCGAGAACACCGCCAGGGTGGGAATGTGAACACTTCGGCGCCGCCGGAATTCGCCGAGGGCAACAAGCCGTCGCGCTGGGAACAGGCGCGCCTGAGCCTGATGTTGCCTGTCGGCCTGATCGTCGCCGTCGCGGTCAGCTGCCTGATCATTGCGATGATCACGTCGGCGCGCCGCGCCGACGAGGTTTCGTTCGACCGCGAACAGCAATTGATTCAGAAAGCGATCGTGGCGCGCGCCGCGCGACTTTTACGCGAAGTCGAGAGCGTTGCCGCGACCAGCGGCGCCACCAAGGAAATTCGGCTTGAATACGATGCTCCATGGGTCGAGCACCGCGTCGGCAACTGGCTCGAGGCCTTCTTCGACCACGACCTAGTTCTGGTCGTCGACGGCACCGACCACGTCGAATACGCCCGCTCGCGATCGTCCGGCGATGCCGAAACCGTCGACCTGCCGGCCGAACTGACGAATGTTCTCGATTTCATGCGCGGACGGCTTGCCGCGCCGCCCATCCACGCGATCACCGTTACGGCGGTGCCGGACCCGCACCTGCCCGGCCGCTCGACCGCCTTCATCGAGCGCGTCAGCGAAAAGCCGGCGTTGGTCGCCGCGGTCGCCATTGGTTCGGACAGCGACCTTGCCGCCGGCAATGCCGGCGCGCCAGTCGTCATGTCGATCAGATTTATCGATGACGAACTCTTGCACGAGGTCGGCAATCGGCTGCAGCTGACCGGCTTGCACGCGGCCGACGATTCCGCCCCGGCCGGCGACAAGCCGGTGACCACCCTCGCCGACCCGCAAGGCGGCCCCATCGCTCGCCTGACCTTTACTCCATCCAAGCCCGGCGGCCAGATCGCCGGAAGCGTGCTTCCCTTCGTCGCCATAGCGATCGCCGGCTTCGCGCTGCTTGGAGGTCTGTTATTGCGCCATACCCGGCGTACCGAGCAGGCCATCGCCGCCGGCGAAACCCGCTTGCGGCATCTGGCGCTGCACGATCCGGTGTGCGGCCTTCCCAACCGCATTTACTTCGGCGAGCGCCTGGAAAGCGTCATCGGCGAAGTGCGGCGCGGCGGTCCGTCGGCGGCGGTGTTCTATATCGACCTCGACCACTTCAAGGACGTCAACGACACGCTCGGGCATCACATCGGCGATGAGCTCATCCTCAACGTAACCAAACGGCTGAGCCACATCATGCGCGGCGACGATCTCGTCGCCCGCCTCGGCGGCGACGAATTCGCCATCATCACCACCTGCGCGTCGGACTCCTATTCGCTGCAGGCGATCGCCGGCCGGATCATCACCGGCGTTTGCGCACCCTATACGATCAACGGCCACAACATCATCATCGGCGCATCGATCGGCATCGCCGTCATCGACCGGCGCGCCCGCGACGCCGCCGACATTCTGCGTTATGCCGACATGGCGCTTTACCGCGCCAAGAACGAAGGCCGCAACCGCGCATGCATTTACGACGCGGCCATGGACGCCGATCTGTCGCAGCGCAAGTTGCTCGAAGGCGATCTGCTGCAAGCCATCAGGAACGACGGGCTGGCCGCGGCCTATCAGCCGATCGTCAACGCCAGCGGCGACACCATGATCGGCGTCGAAGCGCTAGCGCGCTGGACCCATCCGACCATGGGCGTGATCACGCCTTCGGTTTTCATCCCGATCGCCGAACATTCGGGCCTCATTGTCGAACTCGGCGAATGGATGCTGCGGCGCGCTTGCCTCGATGGCCGCGATTGGCCGGGCTTGACGGTGGCGGTGAACGTTTCGCCGCTGCAATTCCGCCGCTCGGACTACGTCGACGTGGTCGAGCGCATCCTCAAAGAGACCAACTTCGATGCGAGCCGCCTGGAGTTGGAGCTCACCGAAAGCACGCTCCTTGGCAACCTGGAGACCGCCGAACTTTCCATGCTGCGGCTCAAAGCCATCGGCGTACGTTTTGCGCTCGACGATTTCGGCACCGGCTATTCCAGTCTGCAATATCTGCGGCGTTTCCCCTTCGACAAGCTCAAGATCGACCACAGCTTCGTGCGCAGTATCGAGACTGCGCCGGACGCAGCCGCCATCGTGCATGCGATCGTCAGCCTCGGCCGCGGCCTTGGCATGCGCGTCACCGCCGAAGGCGTGGAGAACGCCGAACAGCATCTGTTCCTGCGCGCCGCCGGCGTGCACTCCATGCAAGGCTATCGCTTCGGCCGGCCTGGTCCGGGCGCCGACATCACCACCCGGCTCGCCGCCCCCGAGCGATATCGCGTCGGCAACCCCGACGAAGAAATCGCGCTGGCGAGCTGACTGCCACCCCTCTCCCCGCCCGCGGGGAGAGGTGATATTCCCGCCGATTGAGAGCACGAGAGGGAGAGCGCCATGGCAGCGCAGAAAATCGCATTGATAACCGGGGCGGGCTCCGGGATCGGCCGGGCCGCCGCACTCGCCTTGTCCCATGACGGATTCACCGTCGTGCTGGCGGGGCGGCGCGCCGACAAGCTCGAAGCGGTGGCGCACGAATTGGACGGCCCCACGCTCGTGATACCGGCCGATGTGCAGGAACCGGCCTCGATCCTGGCGTTGTTCGACAAAATCAAAGACGCGTTCGGACGCCTCGATCTTCTGTTCAACAACGCCGGCATCAGCATGCGCGGCATGCCGATCGAAGAGATTCCGCTCGAGCGCTGGCAGGCGGTCGTCGCCACCAACCTGACCGGGCTGTTTTTGTGCACGCAACAAGCGATCAAGATCATGAAGGCGCAAAGCCCGCGCGGCGGCCGTATCATCAACAACGGCTCGATTTCCGCACACACGCCGCGGCCCGGCACCGCGCCTTATACCGCCACCAAACACGCGGTCACCGGACTGACCAAACAAACCGCGCTTGATTGCCGCGACTACGACATATGCTGCGGCCAGATCGACGTGGGCAATGCCGCGACCCCGCTCACCGAGAAGATGGCCGAGGGCATGTTGCAGCCGGACGGCCGGATCGCTCCCGAAGCGCGCATGAATGTCGATGACGTCGGCCGCGCCGTCGCCTACATGGCAAGCTTGCCGCTTGATGCCAATGTGCTGTTCATGACGGTGATGGCGAACAAGATGCCTTATGTCGGCAGAGGATAGTTTCGCTCGTTGTCCAACTACGAGGACGTTTTGCTCAAATCAACCCTGTTCGACTAGAATGCTTGTATGCTCGACGGCTGGCATGAATTCTACATGTTGCTCGGCACCGCTGCCGCGGCGCTGGTCGCGCTCTTGTTCGTCGCCACCTCGATCGGCATCGGGCTGATCACCATTGCGCGCGGCAGCCCGACCCACACCTATACGAGCCCGATTGTCTTTCACTACACCTACGTCCTATTTGTGAGCCTGGTCGCGCTCATTCCGATCAACACGGACTGGTCGCTGTCGGCGACTGTCGGCGTCAGCGCGGCCGGTGCGTTCTTGTTTCATCTTTGCCCGTGTCATGAGGGGCACGACGCGTGACCTTGATGACCGCCTGGGATACGGCTTAAGTCCTCTGGTCGCTTACGCCACCACGCTCGCCGCGGCGATCTTGCTGTTCGAGCGATCCGCCATCGGCCCGCCGCTGTTGGCCGGCGCGCTGATGCTGCTGCTGCTGATCAACATCCGCAACGCCTGGGATTTGACCTTGTTCTTCGCGCAGCAGCAGAACGAGCGCAAACGCGAGTCGGGTTCGACTCAAAGCTAATCGAGCACCGTGACGCAGATCTTGGCGCCGGCATTTACCTTCGCCAGCGTCTTCACATCGCCCAAGGCCTTCGCCCAAATATTGCACGGGCTCGCCAGCCGCGTCTCGTCGGCCTTGGAGATCGGCGTACGTCCGTAGCCCAACGCAATCGCATGGCCGTCTGGCCAGTAGGCAATTTCTCCGGGCGTTACCACGGCGCGCGCGTCCTTTTCACGCGCCACCACGACCGGAATTTCGAAATAGACTTCCTCGCCCCAGGTCAGCGCCGAGCCCGCGATCGGCAGCGCGGCCGCGATTGCTTCGGCGGTCGGCGTGTCGAGAAGCTCGGCGTCAAGCGTCACTGGGCCGAAATCGAAGCGAATACGCATGGTCTGTCCTTTGCTGACCCACCTCCCCGGCGGGGTGGTGAAAGAATCTACGCCGCACCTTTCGTCATTGCGAGAAGCGTCCGCGGCGAAGCAATCTGCTCTCGCGGTGCGTCCCGCTCCTTCTCGCCGAAGGAGCTGCGGGCGCCTAACCGCCAGACTCAAGAATCGCGGCCACGCCCCCTCACCCGGATTGCTTCGCAATCCGACCTCTCCCGCACGCGGGGAGAGGAAAAAACAATCGCATTTCCGCGACGCTCCTCTGCGCCCGAGTTTTGTTCACCACGACCACACCACCAAGACCCTCTCTTTCTTTTAGATTGGCCTCCGTACCGCGCATGATCCCGAAAAGTGCGGTTGCGGTTTTCGGAAAAAGATCATGCGCCGGCGAAAAAGGAAGCGAAGCGCCGAAAGGCGCATCCAACCAATGGCCGTGCATTAACGGAGCACGGCAGCGGGCCATATCGGAGCCCGCTCGCCTTCCGGCGCTCCACTGCGGCACTTGTCGCAGCGACCGAACGCGTCGACTCGGCCCAGGCCGCGCTTCACGCGATCGAGAGGATGCGGGCGTTACCCGCACCGTCGACTGCGCTTAAGCCAAGCACCTGGCGCCCCGGTCGTCATGCCGGAGGGGTCGATGCCCGGACCGCCCGGGAGCAGGGTTACAAGCCCTGCCCGCAGGAACCGCACTCGCTCCGCTGTCAGGAGTGCCCTCATGATGGCGCCTTCACTGAGCGAGATGAGGTGATGTAACTGTATTGGGGACGAATGTCAAGCGTCGTCTCGTTTACGGAGACGGCCCCGGCGTGAGGGCGCAAATCGGGTGAGGATCCCGCCCCAAGACGCCCGCCGGTTGCGGCATTTCAGATCATGCGCCGCTATACGCGCCGCACGGCTTGCCAGATGCCGGCACAAGCGCCGCCGGAACCTTCGCCGCGCCACGTTCCTGTTCCGGCATTCCGGGACAGGCGGCCCTGACCGTTGGCCCGTTGTCCCTGCCCTGAAACACTGACCCAAACATTGCCGTTGCGCGAAACGCGTCCCTGCAAATTGGCTCTGCCCTGGCCGTCATAGAAGACGTCCCCATTGCTGATCTGCATACCAAAACGATACTCGCGGTCGCAGCTTCCGCTCTGCGTAGCGATGACGACACTCCAGCCGCCGTCATAGATGCTGGGTACCGGGCCGGCGACGGAGACGGCACCGGCACTTTGTTTGACTCGGCTTTGATACTTGCGATGGTTCGCCGTTGGGGATTCCGATACGCCGAGATCCCGCTGCCAAACGGTTCCGCGATCGAACTGGATCATCATGCCATCCGGCGAATAAACTGCGCCTTCGTTCCAACGTTCGGCCCAAATGTGGCCTGCCCAGTCGACCCAGGCCCTCGATAGCTCGCCGGCGTCGTTTTGCAGGTTTAGATTCCATCCGGTCTGCGCGACGAATGCCGGCTGGCCTTCCGATCCCGCGCATCCCTGCACGCATCTGTATTGCCCGGTAAGATTCACGCCTTGCGCCGAAGCTTCGGTTGCGACCGATGCGGCAATCAGGGCGAGCGCGTACACTAGCATCTTCATCGTTCTCTCCTGCCGACGCCGTCTTTGGTCGGCTCAACGCATCAAACGTTTCTTCAGCACCAGCCCGCCGATGGCCGACGCCCTCATTGGCCTCCGCGACGGCGAGCGGTGCGAAATTTATTTATTAAGGGCCCCCTGCCAGGACAATTACTGGTCAAAATTGCTCAGGCGAAACGATTTGATTTTTTGAGATTGCGCCGTGATGCAGATCAATGCGCGCCGTCGCCCGCCCTGCCAGCGAGCACGCGTGGACAAGCGAAAGTGTAGGGAGCGCTCTCAAATCGACACTCCCAACCAACATCGGACGTTCAGGCAACGACGGCAATTGATCGAGATCAATGAAGGCTGCCGCCAAGGATATACTGAAGATGGTCAAAATTTGGGGCTGATTTCTACGCAATTTGCCGACAACCGCGAAAGTCCGGCGAGGAGTTAGGTTCGAAATATGTCACTCGTTTTTACCCTCGCATCGCGAAATCTCTTCCAGGATCGTCTTCGCTTTGTCGCGTCGCTCATGGGTATCGTTTTTTCGGTGGTCCTGGTGATGGTGCAGATGGACCTTTACTTCGGCTTCAGCGGCATGATCACGACCATGATCGATCACACCTCCACCGACCTCTGGATCGTTTCCAGCGGAACGAAATACTTCGAGGATTTGTCGCTTCTTCCCAGCACAATGAGAGGCCGCCTTTTGGCGATCGAAGGCGTGTCGGAAGCCACTCCGGGAGTGGTCGGATTTTCCGCCTGGGGCCCGCTTGGAGCCATGACTTCGGTGATCGTTGTCGGAATTGACGTCACTGCGCATGGATTGTCTCCCTGGAATGTCGTGGAAGGGACCGCCCAGAGTTTGAGTGTTCCGGGAACAGTGGCGATTGACCGGGTCTACTCCGATCAGCTCGACGTGTCAGGCGCCGGCGCAAACGCGCAAATTCGCGGCCAACCGGTATCGGTTGGCGCGGTCACCGACGGCATTCGCTCTTTCGCGATGACGCCCTACGTATTCTCCGATCTTGACGACGCTCGAACCTACATCGGATTGCCGCCGAGCTTTACCAGTCATTTCCTCGTTCAACTGAAGCCAAAAGCCGATATCGAACGGACCCGTCGGAACATTCTTTCCACAATTTCCGGCATTCAGGCGCTTACCTCGGATCAGTTCGCAGAACAAAGTCGGTCGTTCTGGCTTTTCCGGACGGGAGCCGGCGCGGCACTCGTTGCCGGCGCGCTACTCGCGGTTATTGTCGGCACCGTCATAATTGCACAGACACTCTATTCCAGCACCAAAGACCATCTTTACGAGTTCGCCAGGTTGCGCGCGATGGGCGCCTCCGACAGCTATATTTACCAGGTCATTATCTGTCAGGCGCTGCTCAACGCC
>CAYWNY010000146.1:0-9433 GCA_964459765.1 uncultured Hyphomicrobiales bacterium
CCACCAAGTCGAACGGCATCGCCATCACCATGCCGTACTGGGACGAGCGGGTCGAAGCGGTGTCGAAAGACTATCCCGACATCAAGTGGGACAAATACCACATCGACATTCTGGCGGCGCTGTTCGTGCTCAAACCCGACCGCTTCAACGTGGTGGTGGGGTCAAACTTGTTCGGGGATATTCTCTCCGACCTCGGCCCGGCCTGTACGGGCACAATCGGCATCGCGCCGTCGGGCAACATCAACCCCGAGCGCAAATTTCCCTCCATGTTCGAGCCGGTGCACGGCTCGGCGCCGGATATTGCCGGCCAGGGCATCGCCAATCCGATCGGTCAGATTTGGTCGGGCGCGATGATGCTCGATCATCTCGGCGAGGTCGAAGCGGCGGCCGCCATCGTCAAGGCAGTGGAGACCGTGTTGGCTGTCGAGGAGCAGCGGACGCGCGACCTCGGCGGCCCGGCCGACACCACCACTTGCGGCAAAGCGGTGGCCGACGCGCTGGCGTGAGCCATGAAGGCTAGTGGATTAGTTCCTTGAGCGGCACTTGCGCATCCTCAAACGGCCGAGCGCCGTTGTGCCCGAGCGATTTTTCGCTTCCTGACCCTGACCGGCGCGTCTTGCCGGTCGCTCGACGCCAGTAAACCGGCGGCGATCAAGCGAGCGGCTTCGCTGACGTGATCCTCGAGCAGCTTGACCGCCTTATCGGCATTCCGGGCGAGGGCAGTTTGCATGATCTCTTTGTGACTGAGCCAGCGAGGCGCGTTCGGCAGCCGACTATTCGCCGAGAGCCGGCGATACCGGTCGAATTGATCGGTCAAAAGCCCATGCAAATGGAGGAGCCATGGCGACTGGCACGCCGCGACTAATGCGACGTGAAAATCGCGGTGCCGGTTTTCCCAAACGTCCTCCGCCATGCTCTTGCCGGAGCGCTGCAGCGAGGCAAAACGCTCGCTGGCGGCAGCAAGCCGGGCTTCCCAGAGTTCGTCGCCCTTGCGAATGGCAAGCCGAAGCGCATAGCCCTCCACTTCCTTGCGCACCATGGCGATATCCATGAATTCCTCGACCGATACTTCGGGAACGCGAAAGCCGCGCTGCCCGATCGAGACCACCAGGCGATTCTCGGCGAGGCGCGATAGCGCCTCGCGCAGCGGGCTAAATCCAACCCCATAAGTCCGCCGAAGATCCTCGAGGCGGAGCTTTACGCCCGGCGGCAAGCGAGAGCTGATGATATCGGCCCGTAGCCGGCCGAATACTTCACCGGCGAGCGTCGGAGAGTGCTCATCGGTTGGCACCAATTCCGTTTCGCGGACCACTTTCGTCACTTCACACCATCTCCGTTCGACCGAAAGCTCGTGACTGGCGATCATCGAGCGTGATCGCTTCGCTAGCCAGACTTAGCTGTAAGCGCGAACGCTCACAATCGCGGCGGTTGTGCGATCGAGATTAACGGGCGCCGGCGCGGGCATGTTCTGAATTTTGTGGACCGAACGGCCCCAGCCGCGCGTTCCGGTCTGGAGCTTGCGGTCCTTTACCACAAACCGGCCGCGCACGATCGTGTGCAGCGGCAGCCCCTGCACCTGTCGGCCATTCCACGGCGTGACCTTCGCGATGGAATGTGCTTCGGCGTCCCAGATGGTCCAGCGGCGGTTGAGATCGACGATGGCAATGTCGGCATCCGCGCCCGGTTGGATGACGCCCTTGCGGGGATAAAGTCCCCACAGCTTCGCCGGGTTTGCCGCGCTCCAGCGCACATAGTCGCAGATCGAGCCGCGGCCGCCGGCGATCGCCGTCAGCATCAGCGGCATTTGGGTCTCGACGCCGGCAAAACCGCAATCCACAGTCCAGATGTCGTTTCTGGTTTTCTCTTCCAAAGAATGCGGGGCGTGATCGGTCGCAATGACGTCGATGGTGCCTTCCGCCAGCGCCGCCCACAGCGGCTCCTGATTATGTGCCTCGCGCACAGGCGGATTGACACGGATGATGCCGCCGCAGCGGGCGTAGTTCTCTGTTGAGAGCAGCAGGTAATGGGGACATGTTTCCCCGCTGATATCGACTCCCCGCGCTTTGGCTTCGGCCAGCGGCCGCAATTCAGCCGCGGACGAGATGTGCAGCACGTGCGCGCGAGCCCCGGTCCACTCGGCGAGAACGGCCGCACGGCTTACAGCCTCGATGGCGACAACGTCGGGACGTGAATCGACGTGTGCTAGCGGATCGACCCGGCCGGCTTGGCGCAGCTTGCCCTCGCGGCGCTCCATGACTGAGTTCGTCTCGGCGTGCAGCGAGATGCGCTTCCCGGTCGGCGCAACGACCTCGAACGCCTCAAGCATGGCGCCGGTGGAGGGCGTGGGAATGCGCCCGAACGTATTGCCCATGTAAAGCTTGAAGCCGATCACGCCGCCTTCGATCAATTCAGGGACGTGGGCGATCGAGCTCTCGCCCAGAACTGCATAAAGCCCGTAATCGACGTGCGCCTTTTCGGCAGCGATCGCATGTTTGGCCGCCAGCGCCTCGGCGTTTTCCACCGTCGGCAGCGTATTGGGCATGTCGAAAACGGTGGTGACGCCGCCGAACGCGGCCGCGATCGTTCCCGACGCGAAATCCTCCTTATGCGGATAACCGGGATCGCGAAAGTGCACATGGTCATCGATCGCGCCAGGGAGGAGATGAAGGCCGGTCGCATCCAGGATCTCGCGGGCGCGCGGCATCGCATCCGCCGCGCCGACAGCGAGAATGGCACCATCCTTGATGGCGACGCTCGCTTTTATGGTGGACTCCGCAGAGACCACGGTTCCGTTGTCGATCACCAGATCCGCGGTCGCTGCCATCGTCGCGGCTCCTAGAGCATGGCCCAACCGCCGTCGACCGGAAGATCGACCCCGGTGATCTGGCGCGAGACGTCGCTCGCAAAGAACAGGCAAGCGTTCGCGACGTCCTGGTCGACGGTGATCCGCTTTAGCGCGTAATCGTCGGCATGGCGTTGCGCAGCCTCCTGCGGCGTGATGTTGAGCCGCCGGGCCATGTCCGCGCAAACCTTCTCGCGGAACCGAGGACCGTCGACCATGCCGGGCGCCACGTAGTTGACATTGATGTTGTATGGTCCGGCTTCGATCGCGAAGCTTTTTGTTATGCCGCGCAGGCCCCACTTCGACGCTGAGTAGGACATTCGCCCCGCTTTGCCGTGCATGCCGAACGTGCCGCCGACATTGACGATCTTGCCGTAGCGCTGCTCCATCATGTGCGGCAGCACCGCACGGATGGTGTGGAAGCAGCCATTCATGTTCAGCGTGACGATGTCGTTGAATTCCTCCGGCGTGGTCTCGACGCCGCTCTTGCCGACGGGGCCCGAGCCGCCGGCGACGTTGACCAGAATGTCGACCCGCCCGAATTTCGCCAGGCTCGCCCGCGCGGCGTCGGCGCATTGGCCGGCATTGGTTAGGTCGCAGCCGACGATAATCGCTTCGGCTCCGCCGCCTTTGACCTCCGCGGCAACGGGTTCGATGGCGGCAAGATCACGCCCGACAAGTACCAGCCGGCAGCCTTCGGCGGCGAAGCTGCGCGTCACGGCCGCGCCCATTCCCTTCGCCGGGCCGGTGATGAATGCGACGCGGCCCTTGAGCTGCAAATCCATCCCGCGATCTCCGTCGGTCAAAGATGTTGCGCAATGGGCCTGCTTAGCAGCCCTTCTGAGGCAGTCAAGAAATTTCGAAATTTCACGCCGAGTTTCGAAATTGTGATTGACTCACGTCGAAATTGTTGCTGTCTTTTGCAATTGCCGGGACCCGTTCGGACGTCGCGTTTGCGACGTCTTCATTTCTATGATGGAGGAGGGTTCCATGATCCTCGGCGACTGGGTTGGCTTGGCTTGGATAGTCGGCACGATTTGCTTTTGCTTCGCCGCCGTCGGAATCGGCATCATCGCTGCGGAGATATTCGGTCGTCAGCACGCCGTGCTGTGGATTGTCGGCCTTCAGTGCGCCTTTCAGATTCTGATCTCGTTTACCTCGACGGAATTCGTCGCGCTCTCGATCGGCGGCGTCGCCTTCATCACCATCGCCGGGTCGCTGATCTATCCGACGATCGAACTCGGCGCGAATTACCTCAACGAGTTCTACGGACTCGAGATATCGCGCACGTCGGTTAATGCGCAGCTTGTTTGCCGTGTCATAACGTCGGTGGTGTTGGCATTCCTGTTCCTGTTGCCGGCCCCGGCGGGATTCGAGCAGAACCACAGCGACTTCATCCATCTAAACGCGATCGTGCCGCGCATCGCGGCCTCGAGCATTGTCGCCACCTGGGTCACCGGCATGGTGATGGTTTACGTGTACGATCTTGTGCGGGTCTGGACTAACGGACGCATGCTGTGGCTGCGGGCGGTGAGTTCGAACATCGTCTCGATGGCGGTGAACTCTGTCCTGTTCGTCGTGCTCGCTTTCGCCGGCGTCATGTCGCTCGAGGTTCTGACGAAGATGGTTTTGGTGCAGGTCCTGTTCAAGTTCATCGATTCATTCTTCGAGCTTGGTTTCCTCTACGCGTTACGCGGGCTGAAGGCGCGCGGGTTCCTGCGCCACGGCGGCGCCCAGCCGGCGCTCGCTGCGACTTCGTAAGAAGACCGGCACGTAGGCTGCACGGGACATCGCTTGGCTCATGTCCGCCTGGAAAGGTGGTTATGAAGGCGATGCCTCGCGCTGCCACGATGGTATAGTTCGCATCAGCTGGAACCTCACCGAGCGAGACGGACGATGACGGCAAATCGCGATCCCGCGCAGCGCCCGTCGCATCGGGACGGCTCAGTAACATCCGCGCCGGTCGCGCGGGTGGATGCCGGGGCGAAGACGGTCCATTGGGGCTATTTCGACGCGCGGCTTTCACCCATCCTCACCGTTGAGAGCGGCGATCGCGTGACTATGTCGACGGTGTCGGGGGGGCCGGAGCTTTTGCCGCCGCCGCCTTTCGAGATTCCGCCGGCGTTGCGCGAAATCCACGGTGCCAATGGACCGCAGCGTTTTTTCGGCCATATGTGCACCGGCCCGGTGGCGGTGCGCGGCGCCAAGGCCGGGCAAACGCTGCAAGTCGACATCGAAAAGATCGAACCGCATTACAACTGGGGGCACAATGTCGTCCGCCCGCTGGCCGGCGCGCTTCCGGCCGACTTTCCGGAGGCGCGGCTTGTGCACATCATGCTCGACCGGGAGCGCAAGGTCTGGCAGCTGCCCTGGGGGCAGGACGTGCCGTTCCGGCCGTTTTTCGGTGTGATGGCAGTCGCTCCGCCGCCGGCATGGGGCGTGCTACCGACGCCGCCGCCGCGACGAAACGGCGGCAATATGGACAACAAGGAACTCGTCGAGGGCGCGACCCTGTACCTTCCGATCTTCGCCGACGGCGCCCTGTTTTCCGTCGGCGACGGGCACGGTGCGCAGGGCGACGGCGAAGTCTGCATTACGGCCGTCGAAACCGGCCTCGTCGGCACATTCCGCCTGACTGTCCGCAACGACATTTCCCTCGAATGGCCACGCGCCGAGACCCCGACGCACATGATCACCATGGCGTTCGATCCCGACCTCGACGACTGCGTGGTCGTCGCCATACGGCAAATGCTGGACCTTGTGTGTGAACGCACCGGTATCGACCGCTATCAGGCCTACACGCTGCTGAGCATCGCCGCGGACCTGCGCATCACCCAGGTGGTGAATGGCAACAAGGGCGTGCATCTGATGCTCGATAAACGCTATCTGGATCCCGTCGTTAGCCGATAGGCGCGCTGCGGTGGGATAAAGTTTAGGATCGATCACGCCGACGACTTCGCTAGGTGCCGGCAAGAACTCGCGATCGCAGCAATGGCGGCAATCAATGTCGAATAGCCGAGTGAAGGAATTGCTCAGGAGGCCGCCGACTGAGGCGGCCTATTCTCCGCGCTGCACGACCATCGTATCGCCCAAGGTCTCTGCTGCACTGACTTGCAGCGCCTGACCCATGGTGTCGAGCTTGTTGGCGCTCGCTTGAAGCTTATCGGCATTCGCATCGATTTTATCCGCGCTAATACTTTGTTTTGCCGCCAGCGCGTGTTGTTGATCGGCATTGTCGTGCTGTTGATCGGCCTTTTCGCGCTGTGCTGCGGCGACCTCGTGTTGTTTGTCCGCCATATTTTGCTGAGTCTTAGAAAGGTCGAAGCAATCGGCCGCCTTTTCCATGAGAGTCTCGGTGGATTTTTCGAGTGTCGCCTTGCCAATTTTCATCTTTGTCACCGGGGTAAATTTCCGCACACCTCCACATGTAAGGAAGCTTAAGAGGCGGAGCATAAGCAAAACTGCGTACGACGTTCAGCTCTTTAAACGGGTCATCACTCAATTCAAAAAGAACCAGGGCTATGGAAAGGGGCCAGCGCCTAACGGTGAATAGCAGCAGATCGGGAAACTAGAACGACCTTCGAGGGGGCTTGGCGATGCCACCGATTATTTCACGCGCTCATTGTCAATCCACCAATTCCGGCCGTTGACGGACACTTCCACGTAGCCGTCGCCGTCTGCAGCAGTGACGATTATCTCGACTTTGGTCCCAGCGGACAAGCGGATAGGGCAGCTCTTATTGGTTTTCGCGCCCTGCTTGGTCAGCGATGCCAGGGTGTACGCATACGCCCCCGCCCAACTTGTGCAGGCGAAGGCTTCGCGGGTAATGACGCCCGGTCTTGCACGGGCCGCGCCCATCGACGCCGCGAGCGCGAGCGTCACAGATGACAGAATGGCGCCGGCCGTCTTCCGCATGGTGCTATCAAAACCATCGAATCGCGCGAAATGCGAGTCGCCGGCGGTCAGTCTCGCAGCATAGCCATCGCCAAAGCGTGCACGCGCTTGTCGCCGGCGGCGATGATGCGGCCGCCCTCATGCGGCCGGCCGTTATCCCAGGTCGTAATGATACCGCCCGCGCCCTCGATGATCGGGATCAGCGGCAGGACGTCGTAGGGCTTCAGCTCGGTTTCGATCACCAGATCGACGTGGCCGGCGGCCAGCATGCAATAGGCATAGCAATCGCCGCCGTAGCGCGACAGCCGCGCCGCTGTTTCGACGCGGCGAAAGCGCGCGCGATCGGCGTCGTTCATCAACAGCGGACTGGTGGTTTGCAGGATCGCATCTTCGATCGCAGCGCAGGAGCGCGTGCGCAAGGCACGGTCGCCGGCGGGGCCGCGGTAGCTGGCCGCCTTGCCGTCGCCGGTAAAGTGTTCGCGCGTGAACGGCTGGTGCATCATGCCGTAAATCGGTTCGCCGCGCCGCGTCAGCGCGATCAGCGTGCCCCATGCCGGCATGCCGCAGATGAACGATTTTGTGCCGTCGATCGGATCGAGCACCCACACGTATTCCGCGTCGGCCCGTTCGGCCCCGAATTCCTCGCCGACGATGCCGTGTACCGGGAAGGTTTTTTTGATGAGCGTACGGATGGCGGCTTCGGCGGCGCGGTCGGCCGCCGTCACCGGATCGAAGCCACCACCGGTGCTTTTGTTCTCGACGCCGAGCGCCGTGCGAAAGAACGGCCGAATCGTCTCGCCCGCGACGCTTGCGAGCTGGTCGACGAAGAGGGTGAAATCGATCGCCGTCATTGCCATTGCCGACTAGCGGAGTTGCGGGACGGCGGCAATTCGAGTGCAGGCTTTTTGAGTCGGGACCTTTCGCATCCGGCTTTCCGCAGTGTGGCCGATTGGCCACGGCCGGCCACGAAATGAATTTGCTAACCCTCAGCGTGGGTTATTTCAGACCTTTTGCCTCAATTTTGCGCAAGCGCAAAAGCTGCACAGAAAATAGACCTAAGCCACTGAATGATGTAAAGCTTTTTGCCGGTGCCGATATGCTGACAAGGATCTCCTGCCTCGCGGAAATACGGCTGTGCACAATCTACAGCAGTTTCACGGGGGTAACACCCGTGGATTAGGTCAACAGCCCTTGCTTTTTGTGCGACGCGGTGTATGTTGTTGCAGTGCGGTAGCGGGAGATTTCTCTCGGCTACCGTCGCCCTCCTTGGGCGTTTCCTCCCTAGACTTGGGCCGCTCCCGCAAGGCGAGCGGCCCTTTTTCTTTGTGCCGGGTCGCGACTTATTCGGCGGCCGCGCGATAGGGCCGCAACTCTTCAAGCGGCAAGGCGGCGAGGCGATCGGCCAGCACTTCGAACTTGGCCGCGAGTTTGGCGAACGACGCCGCCTTCTGATACCGCTTCTCGTCCATATACAGCGCCCGGTTGATTTCGAGCTGTATGGCGTGCAGACCGGCGGCCGGGTTGCCGTAATGCTCGGTGATGAAGCCGCCAGCGTAGGGCTTGTTGCGGCTGACCACATAGCCGAAGCCGCGCATGGTCGCTTCTATCGTCTCGGCGATCAATGGCACGCAGCTCGTGCCGTAGCGGTCGCCCAGCACCAAGTCGGCGCGCGGGCGCTCGTCCTTGGTTCCGGTCGACGACGGCATGGAGTGGCAATCGATCAGTACGGCGGCGCCAAAATCGCGATGCAGCCGCATGAATACCCGGCGCAGCAGGCGGTGATAGGGCTTATAGAGATCGTCGATGCGTTTAAGCGCTTCGTCGACCGCAATGCGCTGGTCGTAGATTTCCTGCGCGTCGCCAACCACGCGCGCCACAGTGCCGAGACCGCCGGCGACCCGCATCGAGCGCGTGTTGGCGAATGACGGAAGCCGGCCGTCGAACATGCGCGGGTCGAGCTCGTAGGGCTCGCGATTGACGTCGACATAGCAGCGCGGGAAATGCGCCCGCACCAGCGGATGACCGCGGGAGACCACGCCGGCAATCAAGTCGTCGACGAATGAATCCTCCGAACGGCGCAAGGTCGCGAGATCGAGTCGCGAGGCAGACAGGAAATCGCGCGGATAAACCCGGCCGCTGTGCGGCGAATTGAACAGAATAGGACCGCGGCATCGGGCCGGCTCGAGCGCTTCGAACGGAGGATCGAATTCGTCCTGAATTTCCGACATAACCGCCGATGGCTTCCCAAGCCTTGCGTTGCAGGCCTTGCGTTGCAGGGCTTAACGATCCGGCAATCCAATATGAATCCCTAGCGTGGGCCCCCCGCCATTGTCCAGCACCGTGGCGGCACAACGGGGCAACTTTCACCTCATGTTTACCCGCGATCCGGCTTATGGAATCTAAGGGGGCCGGCATGCACGCCGGATTGGATGGTCATGCCGAAAATCCTGCTTGCCGAAGACGATATTGACATGCGGCGCTTCCTGGTGAAGGCGCTGCAGAACGCCGGCTTCGACGTCATGTCCTATGACAACGGCCTGTCCGCCTATCAGCGCCTGCGCGAGGAGCCCTTCGAGCTGTTGCTGACCGACATCGTGATGCCGGAAATGGACGGCATCGAGCTTGCGCGCCGCGCCGCCGAGCTCGATCCGGACATCAAGATCATGTTCATCACCGGCTTTGCCGCGGTCGCGCTCA
>CAYWNY010000147.1:0-9275 GCA_964459765.1 uncultured Hyphomicrobiales bacterium
CGCGTGCTCGAAGTGGCGACCTTCTACACCATGTTCAATCTTTCGCCGGTCGGCCGTCTCCATGTGCAGTTTTGCGGCACGACGCCATGCCTGCTGCGCGGCGCCGAAGCGCTCAAGAAAGTGCTGCACGAAGCGATCGGCCACGAGAACGAAGTGACTGACGACGGCTTGTTTTCCTGGACGGAGGTTGAGTGCCTCGGCGCCTGCGTCAACGCGCCGATGGTGCAGATCAACGCCGACTATTACGAAGATCTCACCCCGGAAACGCTGCGGCTCGTCCTGACCGATCTCGCCGCCGGCCGCACGCCAAAAGCCGGACCACAGGTCGACCGGCAGAATTCGGCGCCAATCGGCGGCGCCGATACGCTGATTGATCCGTCGATCTACAAATCAAGCGGTGCATAATGCTCGCTGACAAAGACCGTATCTTCAAAAATCTCTACGGCCATCATGGCTGGGATTTGGCGAGCGCCCGCGCGCGTGGCGGCTGGGACGGCACCAAGGCGATCCTCGAACGCGGCCGCGACACGCTGGTCAACGAGATGAAAGCTTCGGGCCAGCGCGGCCGCGGCGGGGCTGGCTTCCCGACTGGACTGAAATGGTCGTTCATGCCCAAGCAGTCCGACGGCCGGCCCGGGTATCTCGTGATCAACGCCGACGAGTCGGAGCCTGGCACCTGCAAGGACCGCGAGATCATGCGGCACGACCCGCACCTCTTGATTGAGGGCTGCCTGATCGCCGGTTGCGCTATGGGCGTACACAATTGCTACATCTACATCCGCGGCGAATTCATCCGCGAACGTGAGCGGCTCGAAGCGGCGGTCGAGGAAGCCTACGCCGCCAACCTCATCGGCAAGAACAATGTGCACGGCTACGATTTCGACGTCGTCGTGCATCATGGCGCCGGGGCCTATATCTGCGGCGAGGAGACCGCGCTCCTTGAAAGCCTCGAGGGCAAAAAAGGCCAGCCGCGGCTCAAGCCGCCGTTCCCGGCGAATATGGGCCTCTATGGTTGTCCGACCACGGTCAACAATGTCGAGACTATCGCCCAGGTGCCCGACATCATGCGCCGCGGTCCGGCCTGGTTCGCGGGCATCGGCCGGGCGAACAATACCGGCACCAAACTGTTCTGCATTTCCGGGCACGTCGAAAAGCCCTGCAATGTCGAAGAGCAGATGGGCATTCCGCTACGCGAATTGATCGAGCGGCATGCCGGCGGCGTGCGCGGCGGCTGGAACAATCTGCTCGCCGTCATTCCCGGCGGCTCGTCGATGCCGATGGTGCCCGCCGGTCCCGATCAGGCCGATACGCTGCTGATGGATTTCGACGGCTGCCGCGACAAGAAATCGGCGCTCGGCACCGCCGCCGTCATTGTCATGGACAAGTCGGCGGATATCGTGCGGGCGATGGCGCGCATCTCCTACTTCTACAAACACGAAAGCTGCGGCCAATGCACGCCCTGCCGTGAAGGTATGGGCTGGATGTGGCGGGTGTTGACCCGCATGGCGGACGGCCGCGCGCAAAAGCGCGAAATCGACATGCTGATGCAGGTCACGACGCAGATCGAAGGCCACACGATCTGCGCGTTCGGCGATGGCGCCGCCTGGCCGGTACAGGGACTCATTCGGCATTTCCGCCCGGAGATCGAACGGCGCATCGACCAATACACCGCCAATCCGGATGTCGAGGGCGTGCTCGATCCGCCCGTGCCGGCGGCGGCAGAGTGAGGGCGCGATGACCAAGCTCATCGTCGACGGCACCGAGATCGACGTCCCGCCGGACTACACGCTCTTGCAGGCGTGCGAAGCCGCCGGCGCCGAAATCCCGCGCTTCTGTTACCAGGAGCGGCTGTCGATCGCCGGCAATTGCCGCATGTGTTTGATCGAGGTTGTCGGCATCCCCAAGCCTCAGGCTTCGTGCGCGATGGGCGTCAAAGACCTGCCGCCCAACAAGGACGGCTCGCCGAAAGTGCTGTCGACACGCTCGCCGATGGTGCGCAAGGCGCGGGAAGGGGTGATGGAGTTTTTGCTCATCAATCACCCACTCGATTGCCCGATCTGCGATCAAGGCGGCGAATGCGATCTGCAAGACCAGGCCATGGCCTACGGCATCGACCACAGCCGTTTCCGCGAGAACAAGCGCGCGGTCGAGGACAAGTATATCGGCGCGCTGGTCAAGACCTCGATGAACCGCTGCATCCAGTGCACGCGCTGCGTCCGCTTCGCCACCGAAGTCGCGGGCGTGCCTGAGCTCGGCGCCATCGGCCGCGGCGAGGATATGGAGATCACCACCTATCTCGAAGAGGCGATGACTTCGGAACTGCAGGGCAACATCGTCGATCTCTGTCCCGTGGGCGCGTTGACGTCGAAGCCCTACGCATTCGCCGCGCGGCCCTGGGAGCTCAACAAGACGGAGTCGATCGACGTCATGGACGCGCTCGGTTCGGCGATCCGGATCGACACCCGCGGCCGCGAAGTCATGCGCATTCTGCCGCGTACCAACGACGACGTGAACGAGGAATGGATTTCCGACAAAACTCGCCACGTCGTCGACGGCTTGCGTACCCAGCGTCTCGATCAGCCCTACGTGCGCGAGAACGGACGGCTGCGCCCGGCCAGTTGGAGCGAAGCCTTCGCCGCTATTGCCGCGAAGATGGCGCGGATCAACGCCAAGCGCGTCGGGGCGCTGGTCGGCGATCTCGCCGCGGTTGAGGAGGTTTTTGCGCTCAAGGATTTGATGGCGCGTCTTGGCGTCGTCAATCTCGATTGCCGCCAGGACGGGTCGGCGCTCGATCCGAAATGGGGTCGGGCGGCCTATCTGTTCAACGCGACTCTCGCCGGCATCGATGCCGCCGACGCTTTGCTTCTTGTCGGCACCAATCCGCGGCATGAGGCGGCGGTGCTTAATGCGCGCATCCGCAAACGCTGGCGGCTCGCCAAGAGCTTCCCGATCGGGCTGATCGGCGCCAAGTTGCCGCTCACCTACAGCTATGACTATCTCGGCGCCGGCGCGGAGACGCTTGCCGACATTGGTCGTCACAGCTTCGCCGACGCGATGCGCAAGGCCGAGCGCCCGCTCGTCATCGTCGGCGCCGACATTTTTGTTCGCGCCGACGGCGCGGCGCTGGCGTCGCTCGCCGCCAAAGCTGCGGTCGAGCTTGGCGCCGTTAAGGACGGCTGGAACGGTTTTAGCGTCCTGCACACTGCCGCTTCTCGCGTCGGCGCGCTCGATCTCGGTTTTGTGCCGGGCGAGGGTGGGCTCAACGTGCGGCAGATGGCGGCGTCAGGTACGCTCGACGTCTTGTTTCTGCTCGGCGCCGATGAAATCGACATCGCGCCCGGCGCCTTTGTCGTCTACATCGGCACCCATGGCGATCGCGGCGCCGCCCGCGCCGACGTGGTGCTGCCGGGCGCGGCGTATCCGGAAAAATCGGCGACCTACGTCAATACCGAGGGGCGGGTGCAGTTGGCGGCGCGCGCCGCGTTTCCGCCCGGCGATGCGCGCGAGGATTGGGCGATCCTGCGCGCGCTTTCCGACGTGCTCGGCAAGAAACTTCCCTACGATTCGCTCTCCGCTTTGCGGGGCGCGCTCTATGCGGCTTATCCGCACTTGATGCGGATCGGGCAGGTTGCGGGCGGCGACGCGGCAGACGTGCAGAAACTCGCGACTCTTGGCGGGAGCGCCGACAAGGCGCCGCTCCGATCAGGCATCGCCGATTTCTACTTCACCAATCCGATTGCACGCGCCTCCGCGGTGATGGCGGAATGTTCGGCCATTGCCCATGGCCGTCCGGCGGCGACGGCGGCGGAGTAGTCCATGCCGATGTCCGCCTTCTTTTGGGATTACGTCTGGCCGTTCATCATCATCGTGGCCGAGAGCGTGCTTTTGCTCGTCGTCCTGCTCATCGCCATCGCCTACGTGCTCTACGCCGACCGCAAAATCTGGGCGGCGGTGCAGATCCGGCGCGGCCCGAACGTGGTTGGTCCATGGGGATTGCTGCAATCCTTCGCCGACCTGCTCAAATTCGTGCTCAAAGAGCCGGTCATTCCTTCCGGCGCCAACAAAGGTGTGTTCCTGTTGGCGCCGCTGGTGACCTGCACGCTTGCGCTCGCCGCCTGGGCGGTGATCCCGGTCGGCGCCGGGATCGTCATCGCCAACATCAATGTCGGCGTCCTTTACATCTTCGCCATCTCTTCGCTCATGGTCTACGGCGTGATCATGGCGGGCTGGTCGTCGAACTCGAAATATCCGTTTCTCGCCGCGCTGCGTTCGGCGGCGCAAATGGTGTCCTACGAAGTCTCGATCGGCTTTGTCATTATCACTGTCCTGCTCTGCGTCGGTTCGCTCAATCTCACGGCCATCGTCGAAGCGCAGCGCGACCATGGCGTGGGGACGCTGATCGGGCTGCCGTGGGCGACCTTTCTCAACTGGTACTGGCTGCCGCTGTTGCCGATGTTCGTGATTTTCTTTGTTTCCGCGCTCGCCGAGACCAACCGGCCGCCATTCGATCTGGTGGAAGCGGAATCCGAACTTGTGGCCGGCTACATGGTCGAATACGGCTCGACCCCGTACATGATGTTCATGCTTGGCGAATACGTCGCCATCGCCACCATGTGCGCGATGGCGACCATCCTGTTCCTCGGCGGCTGGCTGCCGCCATTCCCGGTACCGCCGTTCACCTGGATTCCCGGGCTGATCTGGTTCGTGCTCAAGGCGACATTCGTGTTCTTTATGTTCGCCATGGTGAAGGCGTTCGTACCGCGCTATCGCTACGATCAATTGATGCGGCTCGGTTGGAAAGTGTTCCTGCCGGTGTCGCTGGCCATGGTGGCGATCGTCGCCGGGTTCCTCACAGTCATCAGAGGCTGACATGCGGCTCGATCACGCGGCCCGTTCGATGTTCCTCGCCGAATTCGTGCAGGCATTCTTCCTGTCGATGCGCTACTTCTTCAAGCCGAAGGCCACGCTGAATTATCCGTTCGAGAAGGGCGCGCTGTCGCCGCGCTTTCGCGGCGAGCATGCGCTGCGCCGCTATCCGAACGGCGAGGAACGCTGCATCGCCTGCAAATTGTGCGAGGCGATCTGCCCGGCGCAGGCGATCACCATCGAGGCCGGCCCGCGGCGGAATGACGGCACCCGCCGCGCCACGCGCTACGACATCGACATGGTCAAATGCATCTATTGCGGGCTCTGCCAGGAAGCCTGCCCGGTCGACGCCATCGTCGAGGGCCCGAACTTCGAATTCGCCGCTGAAACGCGCGAGGAGCTTTATTACGACAAGGACCGTCTGCTTGCGAACGGCGATCGTTGGGAGCGCGAGATCGCCAAAACCATCGCGCTCGACGCGCCGTACCGGTGAGACGCGGCTCCGATGATCCTGCAAGCGATCTTCTTCTATCTCTTCGCGGGCGTGTGCATCGCGTCCGCGGTCATGGTGATCGCGTCACGCAATCCGGTCCATTCAGTGCTGTTTCTGATCCTCGCTTTCGTCAACGCCGCCGGCCTGTTCGTCCTGATGGGCGCCGAATTCCTGGCGATGATCCTGATCGTTGTCTATGTCGGCGCCGTCGCCGTGTTGTTTTTGTTCGTCGTGATGATGCTCGACGTCGATTTTTCCGAGCTGCGCGAGGGCTTTCTCAATTATCTGCCGATCGGCGCAACGGTCGGCGTCATTCTTCTGGTTGAGCTCGTCTTCGGTGTGATCGGCTTTGTGATCACGCCCGGCGTAACCAAGGCCATCACCGCGCCCGTTGCCGCCGATGTCAGCAACACGCAGGCGCTCGGGCTGGTCCTCTACACGCGCTACGTCTATTTCTTCCAGACCGCCGGCCTGATCCTGCTGGTCGCCATGATCGGCGCCATCGTCATGACGCTGCAGCACAAGCCGAATGTGAAGCGGCAAAAGATCTCCGAGCAGAACGCGCGGCGGCGCTCAAGCGCAATCGAGGTGGTCAAGGTCAAATCGGGGCAGGGGCTGCCATGATCATCGGGCTCGAACATTATCTCGTCGTCGCCGCGATCCTGTTTACGCTCGGGATCTTCGGCATCTTCCTCAATCGCAAGAACGTCATCATCATCCTGATGTCGGTCGAGCTCATTCTGCTCGCCGTCAACATCAATCTGGTGGCGTTCTCGTCGTTCCTCGGCGACATCGTCGGCCAGGTCTACGCGCTGATCGTGCTCACCGTCGCCGCGGCGGAAGCTTCCATCGGCCTTGCCATTCTCGTCGCCTATTACCGCAACCGCGGCTCGATCGCGGTTGAGGATATCAATCTGATGAAGGGCTAAAGCGGCATGTATTTGGCCATTGTCTTTCTGCCGCTGCTCGGCGCCGTCATTGCCGGTCTGATCACGCTCGTTGGCGCGCGCAACCGGCTGCCTGGCCAGGATCCGCCGCCGCCGCATGACGGCCACGCCGCGCCGCTCGTACCCGAAGGCTTTGCGCGCGGTGCGCCGCGGCCGCAAGACGCGCACGCTGAAATTGCGCATTCAAGCGTTGAGCAGCACGAACCCGCCGAGCCGAGCGCCAGCGGCTCGCCGGCGGCCGAGCTGATCACTACCACGCTGCTCGCTATTTCCTGGGTACTGTCCTGCTACGCCTTCTACGACGTCGGGTTTCTCGAGCATGACGCCCACGTCACCGTCTTCAATTTCATCACCTCCGGCGACTTGAAAGTCGATTGGTCGCTGCGCATCGATCCGCTCACCGTGGTGATGCTGGTGGTCGTGACCACGGTGTCCGGCCTTGTGCATCTTTATTCGATCGGCTACATGGCCGACGACCCCTATAAGCCGCGCTTCTTCAGCTATCTGTCGTTCTTCACCTTCGCCATGCTGATGCTGGTGACGGCCGACAATCTCGCGCAGCTGTTCTTCGGCTGGGAGGGCGTGGGGCTAGCGAGTTATTTGCTGATCGGCTTCTGGTTCTACAAGCCCGAGGCGAATGCGGCCGCGATCAAGGCGTTTTTGGTCAACCGCGTCGGCGACTTCGGCTTTTCGCTCGGCATTTTCGCGGCCTTTTATCTCACCGGCTCGATCGTCTTTGACACGGTATTTGCGCAAGCGCCGGCGCTGGTCGGCAAGAGTTTTCATTTTCTGAGTTTTGACGCCGACATGCTCACCGTGATCTGCCTCTTGCTGTTCATGGGCGCCATGGGCAAATCGGCGCAGTTTCTGCTGCACACCTGGCTGCCGGACGCGATGGAAGGGCCGACGCCGGTGTCGGCACTGATCCACGCCGCAACCATGGTGACAGCCGGCGTGTTCATGGTGGCGCGGCTCTCGCCTTTGTTCGAGCTTGCGCCATACGCCAAAAGCTTCGTGCTTTTTATCGGCGCTACCACCGCGATCTTCGCCGCCACCGTCGGGCTCGTGCAAAACGACATCAAGCGTATCGTCGCTTATTCGACCTGCTCGCAGCTCGGCTATATGTTCGTCGCCATGGGTTCGGGCGCCTATTCGATCGGCATGTTCCACCTGTTCACCCATGCCTTCTTCAAGGCGCTGCTGTTCCTCGGCTGCGGTTCGGTGATTCTTGCCATGCACCACGAGCAGGACATCCGCAATATGGGCGGGCTGTGGCGCAAAATTCCTTTTACTTATGCGACCATGCTGATCGGTACGCTGGCGCTGACCGGCTTTCCGTTTACCGCGGGCTTCTTCTCCAAAGACGCGATCATCGAAGCTGATGACGCCATTGCCGGGACGATAGCGAGCTACGGCTTCATCATGACGGTCGCCGCCGCGGCGCTGACCTCGTTCTATTCATGGCGGCTGATCTTCAAAACCTTCCACGGGGAGCCGCATGACCGGCACCACTACGACGCGGCCCGCGAAAGTCCGCTGGTGATGCTCATTCCGCTTGCGGTGCTGGCGATCGGCTCGATCGGCGCCGGCTGGCCGTTCGTGCACATTTTCGAGGGGCTGGGCGCCGAAGAATTCTTTCGCTCGTCGCTGATGATCGGCGCGAACAATCACGTGCTTGAGGCGATGGAACACCTACCGCTGGCGATCTCGCTCGCGCCCACCGTCATGATGCTCGTGGGCTTCCTAGTAGCCTACCAGTTTTACATGCGCCGGCCCGATTTGCCGGTAGCGTTGGCGCGCGAACAGCGCGTGCTCTACGAATTCCTGCTCAACGCTTGGTATTTCGACCGCATCTACGACACGCTCATCGTGCGTCCGACCCTGTGGCTCGGCCGGCTCTTGTGGAAGGGCGGCGACGGCTTCGTCATCGACGGCTTCGGCCCCGACGGCGTCTCCACGCGCGTTCTCGACGTGACCAGAAGTGTCGTGCGGTTGCAGACCGGCTACCTCTACCACTATGCCTTCGCCATGCTGATCGGGGTGGCCGCCTTCGTCACCTGGTTCATGTTCGTCGGGGGGCCGCACTGATGACCAGCTGGCCGATCCTCTCCGTCGTCACTTTTCTGCCGATCGTCGGCGCGATCTTCATCGCCTTTCTGCGCGATGACGAAGACGGCGCGCGCAATGCGCGCTGGATCGCGCTGTGGACCACGCTGATCACCTTCGCGATTTCGCTGATCCTGGTCTGGCGCTTCGATGCCAGCTCCGCCGACTTCCAGTTCCTGGAAAAGCGCCCCTGGCTCGGCGGCGCCATCAATTATTCGATGGGGGTCGACGGCATTTCGCTGCCCTTCGTCATTCTCACCACCGCGCTGATGCCGATTTCGATCCTGGCAAGCTGGACCTCGATCCAGACCCGAGTGCGCTCTTACATGATCGCGTTCCTGGTCCTTGAGACGCTGATGGTCGGCACGTTCTGCGCGCTCGACCTGGTGCTGTTCTATGTATTCTTCGAGGGCGGCCTGATCCCGATGTTCTTGATCATCGGTGTGTGGGGCGGCCCGCGCCGGGTCTATGCAAGCTTCAAGTTCTTTCTCTATACGCTGCTGGGCTCGGTGCTGATGCTGCTCGCCATCATGGCGATGTACTGGCAGGCCGGCACCACCGATATTCCCACCCTGCTGCACCACGCCTTCCCGCGAAACCTGCAGACCTGGGCGTGGTTCGCCTTCTTG
This sequence comes from uncultured Hyphomicrobiales bacterium, assembly GCA_964459765.1. Taxonomy (GTDB): domain Bacteria; phylum Pseudomonadota; class Alphaproteobacteria; order Rhizobiales; family Xanthobacteraceae; genus BOG-931. The sequence continues at coordinate 9,042 of CAYWNY010000147.1, forward strand.
GCCTCGTTCGCGGTCAAGATGCCGATGTGGCCGGTGCACACCTGGCTGCCGGATGCGCATGTCGAGGCGCCGACCGCAGGCTCGGTCATTCTCGCCGCGATCCTATTGAAGATGGGCGGCTATGGCTTCCTGCGTTTCTCGCTGCCGATGTTTCCGCAAGCCTCGCTCGATCTCGCACCTCTGATTTACGCGCTCTCGGTCGTCGCCATCATCTACACCTCGCTGGTCGCGCTG
>CAYWNY010000148.1:0-9172 GCA_964459765.1 uncultured Hyphomicrobiales bacterium
AAAACGGAATCACTGTTCGTCACCAATCTCAAGCCTTTTTCGACAGCATCGGTCATTAGCAGACATATTTGGCTTGAATTCGCGATGTCCGTTCTTCCCAAAAGCGGACGTTGCGCGGCTCAGTGAGTGCGGAGCTACTGTCTTTACCGTGGTTCGTGTCCTGGGTCAGACGATCAAAAGAAATCCTGTCGTAAATTTCAAAATCCTCGATATCGTTATTTGGTGCGGTCGAGAGGACTCGAACCTCCACGGGTTGCCCCGCTAGCACCTCAAGCTAGTGCGTCTACCAATTCCGCCACGACCGCATGTGGGGGTGGACGCGTGCCGGAAATAGGCGCGCGACGGCTGCCGATGTAACAGCTACCCCCGCTGCGGACAAGCCCGGCAGCCCCTATATCCCGTGGTGGCAGAAGGGATTGGCGGCGCCCGATTTAGGCGACGTCGACGGTGCGCGGCAATAGTTCCTTGACCTCGACGGCGATGCGGTTGCCGCTGACGATCACGGTCCCCTTCGCCACGGGCATGTTGTTCGCGAGAATGCGCACCTCGTCCTCTTCCGACGAATCGAGTTCGATGATGGCGCCGCGCCCGAGGCGGAGCACCTGATGGATCGGCATCGAGGTTTTGCCCAAGACCACGGAGATGTCGATCGGTACCCTATCGAGACTGGCCAAAAGTGCCTCGCTGCGGTTTTGTCGGAGTGGATCGCTTGCAATATTGTTTCACCACGGCATGGTTACGGGGTGGTTAACACGCGCAATCAGCTCAATACCGGGCTCTTTCCCGCAGCAACCGCGCCGCCGGTCGAGTGGCGCGTGACCGACGGATTCGTCGAATACGACGCTACCGTCGCGGCCATGTCCGCGCGCATGGCGGCGATCGCCCGCGGTGAGGCGAGCGAACTCGTCTGGCTGCTCGAACACCCTGCCCTTTACACCGCCGGCACGTCGGCGCGCGGCGAAGACCTTATCGAGGCGCGCTTCCCGGTGCACAATACCGGCCGCGGCGGACAGTTGACCTACCACGGCCCCGGCCAGCGCGTCGGTTATGTGATGCTCGACCTCAAGCGCCGTACGCCCGATGTGCGCCGCTTCGTAGCAACGCTCGAGGAGTGGATCATCCGCACGCTCGCCGCCTTCGATGTCAGCGGCGAACGGCGCGAGGACCGGGTAGGCGTTTGGGTCAAGCGGCCGGAGCGCGGCGACGGCGCCGAGGATAAGATCGCGGCCATTGGCATCCGCGTGCAGCGTTGGGTCACCCTGCACGGCATTTCGCTCAATGTGGCGCCCGACCTGTCGCACTTTTCGGGCATCGTGCCGTGCGGTGTTTCCGACCGGCGTTACGGCGTGACGTCGTTACGCGATCTCGGCCGCCAAGTGACTATGGAGAAGCTTGATCGAACGTTGCGGCGCGAGTTTGAAAATCTGTTCGGCGCGACCGCCGGCAGTCACGACATCGGCAGCACCGAAAACAAGTCGCCGGGCCGGCGCAACCCCAAATCCGCAAGTTCGGCCTCGCGCTGATCGACGGCGGCGACGCGCGCACCGGCGGGACCGTCCCGGCACAATTCGATCATGGTGAGGACCGATTCTTCGGTGCCGGCGAGTACCGCCTCAACCGAGCCGTCGCGGCAATTGCGGATCCAGCCTTCGACGCCCAGTTCGAGCGCGGTGATTTCGGCCCAGGCGCGAAAACCGACGCCCTGCACCTGGCCGCGGATCATGACCGCAAAGATCACGTCCATCTGAATTCCTTAAGATTGCGGGCCCCCGCGTCGGCGCCTCGTCCCGGCAGCCATCGTCGCAGCGATTGAGTGTAAACGTGCGACAGACGCCACTCCAGTGCGGCGGCAATCACAAATTCCATGTAATTGGCCCTTGGTCGCCCGCTCGGGCATCGCCGCGCGAGGTAGACGAGCGCCTCGCGGCGGCGACCGGCGTGGAATACCGGCAACGTTGTGGCTCGGTAGAGCCCGCCGGCAACATCCTCCCAGGCGTCAAGCGTCACGCGGTCACGCGCCCCAAGCCGCCACAGCACGCCATACACATTCGCGGCTCGCCTGGGCACGACCGAAGCATAGCCGTCGGCGGTGATCACGAAGCGATAATGCGCAAGTCTGGCGACCCCGATGGGCGCCGCCTGCGGCGCATGCTTGGCCATGAGCGCCCGGCTCATGTTCGAACCGTAGGCGAAATATAGAATCACGCAGCGCGACCTTGCGCGCTCGGCTGCGCCGCCGCCCACAGCGTGACCAACACCGCAAGCACGATCGGCATCAAAGCCAGCAGCACCAGAAAAGCGACCAATAGTGAGGTCAGGTCGTAGTGGGGCGAGCCCCCAAGAACGGCGATGATCGACACGAAAAGGATCAGACCCAAAGCGCTTGCTGTGTTCGCGTCCGGCACTTGGCCAATCAGCGGCCCGTAGAACGCAGCAGCCAGGATGACCAGCAGCAAGACCGAGAGTGCATAAAGAATGGCGACGCCCGCCGCCAACCCAACGCTGCGACCGGCGTCGTGGAGCCGTTTGGCATGCACCGCAAACCAGATCCAGATCAGCAGCGCCTGGGCGAACGCAAACGGCCAAAGCCCGGCGTGCGCGATGACATGGGGCATAGTGAGCAACTGCGACGCGGCGCCGGCGACATAGACGGCGATGGCGATAGCAATGAAGCTTTGCGCCGGCAGCCGCCCGCGAGAAAAGAATAAGCGCAGTATCTGCATCAAAAGCCCGTCATGGCTGCGCGCCACCGCGCCGCCGAAAGGCGGCGATGCTTAAGCAAACTCCATCAGCACGGCATCGACCGCGACACTGTCGCCCTGCTTGACGCGGATCTTCTTGATCGTGCCGTCGCGCTCGGCGCGCAGAATATTTTCCATCTTCATCGCCTCGACGACGGCCAGGGTCTCGCCGACTTTGACCTCCTGGCCCTCGGCGACGCTGAGCGAAACCACCAGGCCGGGCATCGGGCAGCGGACGGATTTCTCGCTGCCGGAGAGCTTTTTCGCCGGCATTAGCCGCGCGTAACGCGCTTCGCCATCAGTGTAGACAAAGGCCTTCACTTCGACGCCGCGATAGGCAAGCTCAAAGCCGTTCGGGATCATGCGCACATGAACGGCGATCGCGCCGCCGTCGAACGTGCCCGACCACAACGGCATGCCCGGATGGAAGTTCGACGACAAAACATGGGTGTTGCCGTCTTCAAAGGCGACGGTGATCTCATCACCCTGGTGCGACACGTCGGCATGGAGCTCTTCGCCGCTGAGCCAGATCGCGCGGCGGCGTTCGCGCGTCGCGGCGCTGTTGAGCTGTCCGGAGATGCGGCGCTTGCGCTCGCCCAGCACATGATCGATGGCCGCGGCGACGCTGGCGATGGTGCGCGCGACGGCGCCGGTCGGTACCGCGCGCTCGAACCCTTTGGGAAATTCTTCGGCGATGAAGGCGGTCGAGAGCGCGCCGGCGCGCCAGCGCGGATGCTGCATGATCGCGGCGAGAAACGGAATGTTGTGACGGATGCCCTCGATGGTAAAGGCGTCCAGCGCGTCGGCTTGCGCGTCGATCGCCGCGATGCGCGTCGGCGCGTGGGTGACGAGCTTGGCGATCATCGGATCGTAATAAATTGAAATCTCGCCGCCCTCGAAAACACCGGTGTCATTGCGCACCGTAATGCCGTCGTGCTCGCCTTCGGCCGGCGGCCGATACCGCACCAGGCGTCCGATCGAGGGGGCGAAATTGCGATAAGGATCTTCGGCGTAGATGCGGCTTTCGACCGCCCAGCCGTTGAGCTTGACGTCGCTTTGCTTGAGCGTGAGTTTCTCGCCGGCGGCAACACGGATCATCTGCTCGACAAGATCGACGCCGGTGACCAGCTCGGTCACCGGATGCTCGACCTGGAGCCGGGTATTCATCTCCAGAAAAAAGAAACTGCGGTCTTGCCCGGCGACGAATTCGACCGTGCCGGCGCTGTCGTAGCCGACCGCCTTGGCGAGCGCGACTGCCTGCTCACCCATCTTGGCGCGCGTCGCCGCATCCAAGAGCGGGCTGGGCGCCTCCTCGATGACTTTTTGATTGCGGCGCTGGATCGAGCATTCGCGCTCGCCAAGATAAATGACGTTGCCATGCTTATCGCCCAGCACCTGAATTTCAACGTGGCGCGGGTCGGTGATGAATTTTTCCAAGAAGACCCGATCGTCGCCGAAACTCGATTTCGCCTCGGAGCGGGCGCGGGCAAAGCCGTCGGCGAGTTCGGAGCGACTATAGGCGATGCGCATTCCCTTGCCGCCGCCGCCGGCTGAGGCCTTGATCATGACCGGATAGCCGATTTCGTCGGCGATCTTAGCCGCCTGCTTGTCGTCCTCGATGACGCCGAGATAGCCGGGCACCGTCGCGACCTTGGCGGCGGCGGCGGCGCGCTTACTTTCGATCTTGTCGCCCATCGCGGCGATGGCCTTGGGGTTCGGCCCGATGAAGACGATACCGGCTTTGGCCAGCGCCTCGGCGAAAGCGGCCCGCTCGGAGAGAAAGCCGTAGCCCGGATGCACCGCTTCCGCGCCGCTTTCCTTGCAAGCGGCGACAATTTTCTCGATCATCAGATAGCTCTGGGCGGCCGGCGGCGGGCCGATAGCGATCGCGGTATCGGCCAACTCGACGTGCAGCGCGTCGCGGTCCGCCTCGGAATAGACCGCAACCGTCGCGATCCCCATGCGGCGTGCGGATTTGATAATCCGGCAGGCAATCTCGCCGCGGTTGGCAATGAGGATTCGCTTGAACATTTGCGGGATCAAAACTCGCGAACCGGCGCTTAAAGGCTTTGCGGCGTCGGCGCGAAAATGTCAATGACCGCAGTCCGATAGCATCCAGTCGCCGCCGACTTCCGAACCGCCGCTCATTCGGGATCGTCGTCACACTATACCGTTCAAACCGGCGTCGTCACACCAAGGTCACCAAGTCTTTGGACATACGGCCAGTTAGGCAAAGCCACCTTGTCCGCCGCCCGATCGAGGCCGGCGCCCCTGGAGTCCGCATGCGCAACTCGCTCCTCGCCGTCATCACCCTCGCCGTTTTGGCGACCTCGCATGCTCGAGCGCAAGCACCGGCGGCACCGCACAACATCGTGCTGTTCGTCGCCGACGGACTGCGTTTTCGCATGGTCGACGACTCGACGGCTCCGACCATGGCGGCGCTGGCGCGCGAAGGCGTGACATTGCGCAATAGCCATTCCGTTTTCCCGACCTTCACCACGGCGAATGCCTCGGCCATGGCGACCGGGCACATGCTTGGCGATACCGGCGATTTTTCCAACGTCATCTATACCGGTGCCGCAATTCCCAGCGCCGCAAACAGCGTCACCCCGTTTCTGGAAAGCGATCCGATCCTCGCCGACGTCGATGAGCGCTTTTCCGGCAATTATCTCGACGAGGACACGATCCTCAAGCTCGCGCGCGACAAAGGTTACAGCACCGCGGCAGTCGGCAAGGTGGGCCCCACCCTGATCTTCGATCACACCAAGGATGGTCGCGCGCACACCATCATCGTCGACGACCAGACCGGAACCGACAAGGGCGTGCCACTCTCGGCGCAGATAAGCGACCGGCTCAAAGCGGCCGGGCTGGCGCTTGCGGCGCCGCCCCGCGGCGCCAATGGCAAATTCGGCAACATGTCGACGCCCGGCACGCTCAGCGCCAACATCGAGCAGCAGGATTACTTTGCCGCGGTCACCACTCGGGTCATCCTGCCGCTGTTCAAGGAGCGGAACAAACCGTTCATTCTCGTATTCTGGTCGCGCGATCCCGATGGCACCCAGCACTATCAGGGCGACAGCCTCAATTCCCTCGTCCCCGGCATCAATGGGCCGACCTCGCTTGCCGCCATCCGCAACGCCGACGACGATTTGGCGCGTATCCGCGACGGCTTGCGCGCGCTCGGGCTCCTTGAGACGACCGACATCATCACCATCGCCGATCACGGCTTCTCGACCATTGCCAAAGCGAGCGCCACCAGTTCAACCATAAACACCAAGTTCGCCGATACGCCCGAACGACAATTGCCGCTCGGTTTTCTCGCGCTCGATTTGGCGCACGCTCTCAATCTGCCGCTGACGGACCCTTACGACAATTACCGGCCGGTCGGCGAAGGCCGGCATCCCAAATTTGGTAATGGCTTGATCGGCGGCGACAAGGATCATCCAAAAGTGGTTGTTGCGGCGAACGGCGGCTCGGACCTGATCTATCTACCGGACGGCGACAAAGACCTCGCCAAGCGCATCGTCGATACGCTGTTAGCGCAAGATTACACCAGCGGCATTTTTGTCGATGCCAAGCTCGGCAAATTTCCCGGCACGCTGACGCTTAACGACATCGCGCTCGACGGCGCCGCGATAACGCCCCATCCGGCGATCGTTGTCAGTTTTCGTTCGTTCGATACCGTGTGCGGCGAACCGGTGCGCTGTACGGTGGAAATCGCGGACACGATCTTGCAGGAAGGCCAGGGCATGCACGGCTCGTTCAGCCGCGCCGATACCTGGAATTTCATGGCAATGCAGGGCCCGGATTTCAAATCGCATTTCGTCGATCCGGCGCCGGCAAGCAACACCGATATCGGCCGCACCATCGCCGAGGTGATGCATCTCGACCTCGGCGACAAGGGCAAGCTCGTCGGCCGGGTGTTAATCGAGACGCTGCCCAACGGCGCCATCACGGATGTCGGGAGCCGCGTCATCACCTCCGAGCCGGCACCCAATGGGCTCGCGACCGTCGTGGACATGCAGGTCGTCGGCGACACGCGCTACTTCGATGCCGCCGGGTTTCCGGGGCGTACTGTCGGACTGTCGAGTACCGCTCTGCCGAAGGCGCAGCACTAACCAGCGCCGCGGCGGCGATCACATCAAGCGGAGGCCGGGGCCAGCGCGCCGCGCTTCCTCGATGATCCACTCGAGGACGGCAACGTCGACCTCATCGAATCCTGCCGGCGGACGCGGTGCGCGATGCTTCGCCACGATTGGCGAGCGGGCAATCGCAGCGGTTAGCGTTTCCAGCCGATTCCGTTCGACGTCGAGTTTCATCAGTCCTCAACCTGCACCCTGTCGGCTAGTTCCGACTCTGGCCGTCGCCAATCTGGAACGCCAGACGGGCGGAGCCAGGGCGACCTTGCGGCAAAGTCGGGGCATCTTCTGTGATCCCGATCACGCCTTTGAGTAGCGACTAACGCAGACAAACGGCCGGAAAGCTGTTGCAAGGCGACGGAAATTTATTCCCGTTCGAGACAGGCCAACGGGTCAATCGTTCCGGATTTGCTCAGCAATTCGAACGCATTATCCTCGACTTGAGGCCTAGTATTGCGGTCAAGAAACCGTTATTTACTGCTGGCACTTCACCCTGAAAAAAGCGCATCAGGCTGTACGACGGAGGTTCCCCATGGCACTCCAAATCGGCGACACCGCCCCGGATTTCGAAGCCGAAACGACTGAAGGCAAGATTCATTTTCATGACTGGATCGGCAACAACTGGGTGGTCCTGTTTTCCCATCCCAAGGACTTCACGCCGGTTTGCACCACCGAACTCGGCACCATGGCGCGGCTCAAGCCTGAATTCGACAAGCGCGGAGTGAAAATCATCGGGCTGTCGGTCGACCCGGTGGACAACCACCAGAAGTGGTCGCAGGACATCAAGGACGTCGTCGGCTTCGCCCCGAATTATCCGATGATCGGCGATATCGACCTGAAAGTCTCCAAGCTCTACGGCATGCTGCCGGCGGCGACGTCCGGCACTTCCGAAGGCCGCACGCCCGCCGACAATCAGACCGTGCGCAATGTGTTCGTCATCGGCCCGGACAAGAAGGTCAAGCTCGTGCTGGTCTATCCGATGACTACCGGCCGCAACTTCGACGAAGTGCTGCGGGTGATCGACTCGCTGCAACTCACCGCCAAGCATCGCGTGGCCACGCCGGCGAACTGGAAGCAAGGCGAGGACGTTATTATCACCGGTGCGGTCACCAACGATGAGGCGCAGAAGCTTTATCCGGAAGGCTGGAAAACACCGAAGCCCTACATTCGGATCGTGCCGCAGCCGCGCTGAGCGGACGACCGGGGACTTTCGATTGACGACATGAGCGCGGCATCGCCGCGCTCTTTTTGTTTCTTAAATTCAGGGCGCGCCCGTCGTTTGCGTTGCCGCGCCGCATCGAGCCAGCCTTGAAAGGTCGCCTGGCGGCCTTGCTTTTGACCGTGGCGCGTGCAGACGATTGCCCCGGGACCGAGACAAAACAATTTGGCTAGGAACACCATGGATACGCGCGCCGCCGTGGCATTCGCTCCCGGCAAGCCGCTGGAAGTGACGATTGTTAAGCTGGACGGCCCGCGCGCCGGCGAAGTGCTGGTCGAGATCAAGGCGATCGGCATTTGTCACACCGACGCGTTCACCTTGTCGGGAGCCGACCCGGAGGGATTGTTTCCCGCGATCCTCGGGCACGAGGGCGCCGGTGTCGTGGTCGACGTCGGCGCGGGCGTGACCTCGGTGAACAAGGGCGATCACGTCATCCCGCTTTACACGCCGGAATGCCGGACCTGCCCGTCGTGCCTTTCACGCAAGACCAATCTGTGCACCGCCATCCGCTCTACTCAAGGCCAGGGCGTGATGCCCGACGGCACCTCGCGCTTCTCGCTCGGGGGCGAAAAAATCCATCATTACATTGGCTGCTCGACTTTCAGCAATTTCACCGTGCTGCCGGAAATCGCGGTGGCGAAGATCCGCGGCGACGCTCCCTTCGACAAGGTTTGCTACATCGGTTGCGGGGTGACCACCGGCATCGGCGCCGTGATCAACACGGCGAAAGTCGAGCCCGGATCGAAATGCATCGTCTTCGGTTTGGGCGGCATCGGCCTTAACGTCATCCAGGGCCTGCGTCTCGTCGGCGCCGACATGATCATCGGCGTCGACATGAACCCCGAGAAAATGGCCTGGGGCGAGCGCTTCGGCATGACCCATTTCGTCAATCCGAAGGACGTTGGCGGCGACCTCGTCGCCCATCTCGTCAACATGACCAAGAGCGGCGCCGACCAGATCGGTGGCGCCGATTACACCTTCGAATGCGTCGGTAATGTCGGCCTGATGCGCGCGGCGCTGGAAAGCTGCCATCGCGGCTGGGGCCAGAGCATCATCATCGGCGTCGCCGGCTC
>CAYWNY010000149.1:0-9123 GCA_964459765.1 uncultured Hyphomicrobiales bacterium
TGGCCTTGAAAAACTCCAGCCGGCTGCCAGTCGCGATCTGTGGCGACGGCGATTATCTGATGGGCATCACCGCGCTGTGGACCGCGGTACATTACAAAATTCCGCTGCTCTTCGTCATCGCCAACAATCGCTCGTTCTACAACGACGAACTGCATCAGGAGCGCGTGGCGCGCATGCGCGCGCGCCCGGTCGAGAACAAATGGATCGGCCAGCGCATGTCCGATCCGGATATCGATCTCGCCGCGATGGGTCGCGCCCAGGGCGCGGCTGGCTTCGGGCCGGTCGGCAACAGTGCCGATCTTGCCGCCGCGCTGAAGGACGCCATCGTTGTGGTCGATGCGGGAGGCGTTGCCGTCGTCGATGTGCGCGTCGAGCCCGGCTATTCTGCCAATATGACCGCCGCCATGACGCGGGCCAAAAATTAAAGTGAGGAAACGAACATGAACACCGCCGTGCCGCTCAAATCAATCAAAGCCGAGCCGCTCAAGCTGCCCGACCATCGCGACGCCTATTACGGCGGCGAATGGCACAAGCCGAAATCCGGCCGCTATGTCGACTCGATCAATCCCGGCACGGCAGAGTCGCTCGGGCCCGTCGCCGATTGCGGCGCCGCCGATGTCGATGCCGCGGTCGACGCCGCGAAAAAAGCGTTCGAAGGCTGGCGCAACACGCCGCCTTTGGAACGGGCGCGGCTTTTGAAACGCATCGCCAATATGCTGCGCGAGAACGCCGACGAATTGGCGATGATCGACGCCGCCGACTGCGGCAATCCGGTGCACGAGATGGTGATGGACGCCACCGTCGCCGCCGCGCAGATCGAGTTTTACGCCGGCCTGGTGACGGAGATGAAAGGCGCGTCGATCCCAATGGGTCCGGGCGTGGTCAATTTCTCGGTGCGCGAGCCGCGCGGCGTCGTCGGCCGCATCATCCCGTTCAATCATCCCTTCATGTTCTGTGCCGGCAAATCCGGCGCGCCGCTCGCCACCGGCAACACGGTGGTGATGAAGCCGCCGGAACAGGCGCCGCTGTCGTCGCTTCGCCTCGCCGAACTGATCGCCGGCATCTTGCCGCCTGGCGTGTTCAACCTCGTGCCCGGCGGCCGCGAGGCCGGCTCGGCACTCGCCTCCCATCCCGGCGTGGCGATGGTGGCGCTGGTCGGCTCGGTGCCGACCGGCCGCGCCGTGATGAAAGCGGCGGCCGACACGTTAAAGCCGGTAATGCTCGAACTCGGCGGCAAGAATGCGCTGATCGCCTTTCCTGATGCCGACCCCGACGACGTCGCCGGCGGTGTCGTCGGCGGCATGAATTTCACCTGGTGCGGCCAGTCCTGCGGCTCGACCAGCCGCGCTTTCGTGCACGAGAAAATCTACGACGCCGTGCTGGCCAAGGTGAAAACCAAGATCGCCCACTTCAAGCCCGGCATCGCCACCGACCGGTCGACCACCATGGGCGCGATCATTTCCAAGACCCAGTACGAACGCATTTTGGGTTTCATCGAGTCGGGCAAGCAGGAAGGCGCGCGGTTGTTTAACGGCGGCGGCCATCCCACCGATCCTGCCTTGGCCAAAGGCTTCTTCATCGAGCCGACGGTGTTCGTCGACGTGCAGCCGACCATGCGTATCGCGCGCGAAGAAATCTTCGGACCGGTTCTGTCCATCCTCAAATGGAGCGACGAAGGCAAGATGCTGGAACAGGTCAACGCGGTCGAGTACGGGCTCACCGCCTCGATCTGGACCAACGACCTATCCACTGCGCATCGCACCGCCGCCGCGGTGCAGGCCGGCTTTGTCTGGATCAACGAAGTCTCCAAGCACTTCCTCGGCGCGCCGTTCGGGGGATTTAAGCAATCCGGCATCGGGCGCGAGGAATGCATGGAAGAGATGCTGGCCTACACGCAGGAAAAGAACATCCACGTGAAGCTGAAGCCGGCGAAGTGATTCGCCTATTCCCGCAGGCGGGGCGACGCCAAAGGCGGTTCGCAGCCTCACCAAAGATTAATGTCCTGATCATCGGTGGTTTAGCTTTTGGCGCCCATCATCCATGACAAACCGGAACGGAAACATCCGGAACGGAGGCAAAATGGCCAGGACGTTTTTGTTATCGATCGCCTGCGCACTGTTGGTCGGCACCGCCGTCGGTGCTCACGCCGATAATTCGACCTACATTTGGCTCGGCAAGGGTCAGTGGACCGACGCCGAATTACAAGCTGCCGCGCGCCATTGCGATGGGCTCTATGGCGAAGTGAAAAACGGCGCGGTTACGCCCCCCAATATAAGACATGCATGCTCAAGCAAGGCTGGCGCTACGATCACACGACGCGCGATAAACTCTATCACGACCCCAACCATCCGGGCCTCGCGTGCAGGGATTTTACGATCGGCGGGATCGTCGGACAGAGCTGTTCGAATTTTTAGCACCGACGGATTCGCGGCGTTCATCCCCAAACCCAAGTTGGGGCGAAACCAACATCCGCAGCGCGGGGGAGAATGGTTCTATAACTTAAAAGTCTCCAACGTGCCCGGGTGGAACAGCTCTTCCACTTTGAGCTGCCGGGGCGACAGCCCCTGCGCATGATGATGACGCAGGAAAGTCTCGAGCGTCTTGCGGTTGGCATCGATGCCGTAGGGCCAGAAGTTGTCGCCCATGAGCGCGCGCGCTTCCATCAATCGCTCTTCGACAAACGGCAACGTCACCTTGGTCGACGAAGTATCGTTGAGTTTTTCGAGCGCGATGGCTTTCGAGTGCTCGAACGCTTTGAGCACCGCGCCCGGCAGCCACGGATGTTGTTCGGCGAGTTCGCGCCGCACGCCGATCAGGTGCATGATCGGAAAAATGCCGGTGCGTTTGTAATAGTCCTTGGCCGCCGCCACCGGATCTGCAAACAGCCAGCCGACATGCGGATCGCCGCGCTCGAACGCCGGCGGCAAGCGCGGGCCGATGAAGCCGTCGATTTCGCCGGCGTCCAACATCGCCGACAAGGTGCGCCCCGGCGGCACGTCGTCGAGCCTGACGTCTTTCGGCAGCGTGACGGTGATTTTCTCCAGGCGCCCGGCGTGCACCAGTCCGCCCCTGATCCAGTGTATGTCCGACGGCTTGACGCCGTGGTCGTCTTCGAGGATCGCGCGCGCCCACACATTCGCCGTGAGCTGATATTCCGGCACGCCGATTTTCTTGCCCTTGAGATCGGCCGGCTGTTTGATGCGGTCGGTGCGCACATAGATCGCGGTGTGGCGGAAGGTACGGGACACGAAGGCCGGCACGCCGACATAGGGGCAGTTGCCCTGCGCGGTCTTGACGGTGAAGCTCGACAGCGACAATTCGCAGATGTCGAATTCAGCGCGGCGAAAGGCGCGGAAAAAAATCTCCTCCGGATCGAGCGCCATGAATACCGGATCGACGCCGTCGATCTGCACGATCCCGTCGGACAGCGGCCGGGTGCGGTCATAGTCGCGCACGGCAATGGATAGATTGAGCTTGGACATTTCCCCCTCGTTTGCGTGCGCCGGGTTATGCCAATAAGGGAAGCGATGCAAGCCGCAGGAGGCAAGCAGTGGAGCGGATTTGACATTCGCTATCCCGGGCCGCAATCTCATGAAGCGAATGTCAAATCCGAAGCTCCACTGGGACTAATATTTGCTAATGGTCCTTTGATTCTAACATTCGCATCATGGCCTGCGGAAGCGGGATGCGAATGTTAGAATCGGACCATTAGTGCAAGTGCCCATCTATCAGGTCGATGCGTTCACCGACACTCGGTTCGGCGGCAATCCGGCCGCGGTCTGCCCGCTCGACGCCTGGCTGCCGGATGCGACCATGCAGGCGATCGCCGCGGAGAATAACCTGTCGGAGACCGCGTTCTTCATCCCGCAGGGCGGCGATTATGCGCTGCGCTGGTTCACGCCGACCGTCGAGGTCGATCTGTGCGGGCATGCGACGCTCGCCAGCGCTTTTGTGATCACCCGCTTTCTCGAACCGCAGCGCGCCAGTATCAATTTCCATACCGCCAAAGCCGGCACGCTCGCCGTCAAGCGCGACGGCGATGTGCTGGTGATGGATTTTCCGGCTTGGCCGCCCGCGCCGTGCACACCACCCGCCGGCCTTTTCGCCGCGCTCGGCGGCAACCCGCGCGACGTTTTGTGCGCCCGCGACCATCTCGTGGTCTACGACACCGCCGAGGAGATTGCGGCGCTCAAGCCCGATCTTGCCGCGCTTGCCAAGGTCGATTGCTGGGCCGCGATCGTCACCGCACCCGGCGCCGACGGCATCGAGTTTGTGTCGCGCTTTTTCGCGCCGAAGCACGGCGTCCCCGAAGATCCGGTCACCGGCTCGGCGCATTGCACACTCACCCCCTATTGGGCGAAGCGGCTCGGCAAAACCGCGCTGCAGGCGTATCAGCTCTCGCGCCGCGGCGGCGTTCTGTCGTGCACGCTCAACGGCGAGCGGGTCAGCATCGGCGGTCGCGCCGTGCTTTATCTGGAGGGTGAGATCGAGGTGTAACCGGCGGCTCTCGTGTCGAATGTCGGCTTCGCCGCGGGAAGGATCGCCTCACAACTGTGCCGTGCACTGGTCGGCTTGGCCCGTTGATCCAGATCAACGGGAACGCACTGAATTAAATGTTATACTATATTTTAAATGACACTCATGAGGACACGACCGTGGCAAAAGCCTCCAACCCCTTGGAAGAATTGAACGTAACGGCGAAGAAAGCTGCTGAGCAGACAACCGAGCAAGCCCTGAGCGCGGCGAACGGGTATTTCGATTTTCTTCGCAAGACAGTTTCATCGTTCCCTTCCGGCGGGACCGACTTGGGCGAACACCTGAAAAGCTATGCCGAGAAAAACATCGCCGCGACTCAGGACTACATCCACAAGCTGAGCCAAGCAAAGGACTTCCAGGACGTCGTTCGCATACAGACCGAATTCATGCAGACGCAATTTAGTGCGTTCGGTGAGCAGACCAAGATACTGGGAGAAGCATTCACCAACGACGCAGCTAAGTCGCCCTTGAAAAATCTTATACCCTCTATGTGACCTTTTCGGCGCTCAATCTGCTGCTGTTGATATTGGCTACCGGCCCCCGAACGGCTCCGCCGGCGCGACGTCGGTGACGCGGAACTGCACGCGCTCCTCGCCCTGATAGCGATCGATCGCAAACGAGCCGGCCGCGTGTACTTGCCGGCCGCGGCCCTGCAGAAGCGCCGTGCCGAGTTTTTGCCCGGTGGCGCGAAACGCGATGGCGTTGACGAAAGCGCCGCCGGCGGATTTCAGCCGCACGCGGACATGCGCCTGGCCGACCTCTTCGGCGTAAGTGATGGTATGCGCCGGCAGTGCGATCACCGGCTCAGGATTGCCGGCGCCGAACGGACCGGCGCGCTCGATCAGCGCCACCAGCTCCACATTGGCGGCGGTCGCGCTGACCGCGCCGTCGATCAAGAGGCCGTTCGAACGGCGGGCGATTTCCACATCCGGGCCGAGAGTCGATTCCAGGAAGGCGCGCAGCGGCGCGAGCTGCGCCTTGCGCAACGTCACGCCGGCGGCCATGGCGTGACCGCCGCCTTTTTCCAACAAGCCCTCCGCCACGGCGCGGCGCACGGCACGGCCGATATCGACACCGGGGACGGAGCGGCCCGATCCGGTGCCGATGCCGCCGGGCTCAAGCGCAATTGCAAAAGCCGGGCGGCCGAATTTCTCCTTCAGCCGCGCCGCCACAAGCCCGACAACGCCGGGATGCCAGCCTTCGGCGGCGGTAATGACGACCGCGCCTTTTTCCTCAAGGCCGAGCGCGGCCATCGCTTCGGCCTCCGCCTGCGCGACCGTGTCCGTCTCGATCATCTGCCGCTCGCGGTTGAGGCGATCGAGCTCGGCGGCCATGCGGGCGGCTTCGATCGGGTCTTCCTCGAGCAGCAGCCGCGTACCGAGATCGGCGCGGCCGATACGGCCGCCGGCATTGATGCGCGGACCGAGCAGAAAGCCCAAATGCCACGCTTCCGGCGGACCGGAGAGCCGTGCCACGTCCATCAGGCTCGTATGGCCGACGCGGTTGCGCCCGCGCAGCGCGATCAGCCCCTTGGCGACAAAAGCGCGGTTCAATCCGATAAGCGGCACTACGTCGGCGACGGTGCCGAGCGCCACGTCATCGAGGAACAACAAAAGATCGGGCTCGGGCCGCTCCGTCGTCCAAAAACCGCGCTCGCGCAACACCCGGTTCACCGCCACCACCGTCATGAAGGTCAGGCCGACGGCGGCGAGATGGCCTAAGCCCGAAAGATCGTCGCGCCGGTTCGGATTGACGATGGCATGAGCCGGCGGCAGCGTTTCGTCGGCCTGGTGGTGATCGATGACGACGACATCGACGCCGAGCGTGTGCGCTTCCGAAAGCGGCTCGATGCTGGTCGTGCCGCAATCGACCGTGACGAGCAGCGTCGCGCCACGCGCGGCGAGCGCCCGCACCGCTTCGACATTCGGCCCGTAGCCTTCGAACAGCCGGTCGGGAATGTGGATCAAGGGCCCGATGCCGGCGTGGCGGAGAAAGCGCCCGAGCAGCGCCGCCGAGGTGGCGCCGTCGACATCGTAATCGCCGAAGATGGCGATGGTCTCGCCCCGCACGATCGCGTCGGCGATGCGGGAAGCCGCCTCGGGCATGGCGGTGAGCACGTGCGGATCGGGCATCGAGCACTTGACGGTCGGATCGAGAAAAGCCTCGACGGCGTCGACATCGACGTTGCGGCCGGCGAGAATGCGCGCCAGCAGCTCGGGAACGTCGTGGCGCTGCGCGATGGCGAGCGCCCGCGCCGAGCCGCGCGCATCGAGCCGGTCGCGCCAGGCGCGTCCGGTCGCCGAATGCTCGACGCCAAGGAAATAGTCGTTGCTCACGGCGAAATCGCGCGTTTCGAAACCCATGCGAATCACACTAACTGATTCGGAACCGGCGAAAGGGCCTTCCGCGTCAATTCGCGAGCGCTGGCGCCGAGTTTAAGTCGTTAAAATCTGCTGCAGCACGTCCATCAACGCCACCGGCGCGGTGATATTGGGGCTGTGGCTGGCGTCGAGATCGTAGACCGGCCAGCCCGCCGCTTTGGCGCGGGTCGCGAATTGCGCAAACGGCTTTTTATCGGCGTAGCGCGTGCAATGGATGTAAACGCGCGGCAACGTCAGCGCGGCGGACAATCGCAGCGGGTCGGTGAAACATTTGACCGACTGCGGCAGCCGAAATTTGCTGATCCATTCGAGGTCCTGCGGCGACGTATCGGGCGGGGTCGGGTTCGGGGTGACGCGCCAGCCGTCGCCGGCCTTGACGCTGCCCAGCAAGCGGTCGCGTTCGCCCGGCGTCAAATCGACTAAGGCCTGGCCATTTTCCGGGACGAAGGCGTCGAGATAGATCAATTGCGCAACGCGATCGCGGGCGCGGTCGGCAACGCCGGTCGCCACCATGCCGCCGTAGCTGTGGCCGATCAGCACGACATTGTGCAGATCTTCGTATTCAATCACGCCCAGTACGTCGGCAATGTGCGTCTCGAGATCGTTGGACGGACTGGCGAGATGCGCGCGCTCGCCCAATCCGGTGTAGCTCGGCGTGAAAAACGCATGACCGGTTGCCGCCATCAGCGGACGTACTTTCTTCCACGCCCATGCCGACGACCAGCCGCCATGGGCGAGCACGATGACCGCCAAGACGTCCTCCCTCGATTTGCTTCGGCGCCTTGAGCGCTAAAACTTATCCAGCTGCCGGTGCTCGGCCTTGATCCAGCGCACCGTGCCGGTGACCGAGCGCATCACTACGGTCTCGGTTTCGATAATGCTGTCGCCGAATTTGACGCCCTCGAGCATGCGGCCGCCGGTCACGCCCGTTGCGGCGAACAGACAGTCGCCGCGCACCATATCCTCGATCTGATATTTCCGCTTCGGGTCGGCGATGCCCATTTTGGCGATGCGCTCCCGCCGCTCCTCGGTGTCGACTATAAGCCGCGCCTGCATCTGGCCGCCGATGCAGCGCAACGCCGCCGCCGCCAGTACGCCTTCCGGCGCGCCGCCGACGCCGAGGAAAATGTCGATGCCGGATTTCTCGGGATCGGCGGTGTGGATGACGCCGGCAACGTCACCGTCCGGGATCAAACTTACCGAGGCGCCGGCCTTGCGGATGCCGGCAATCAGCGCGTCGTGGCGCGGGCGATCGAGCAGCATCGCGGTAATCGATCGCGGCTTCACGCCTTTGGCCTTGGCGAGATTGCGGATGTTCTCCTCAACCGGCGCATCGAGATCGACCACCCCCTTGGGATATCCTGGACCGATGGCGATCTTGTCCATGTAAATGTCAGGCGCGTGCAACAGCGTGCCGCCTTCGGCCATCGCCAGCGTCGCGATGGCGCCTGGCATGTTCTTGGCACACAAATTCGTCCCTTCCAGCGGATCGACGGCGATGTCGACCTTGAAACCACCAGGAGCGCCGACCCTCTCGCCGATGAACAACATCGGCGCCTCGTCGAGTTCGCCCTCCCCGATCACCACGGTGCCGTCGATCGGCAGCTTGTTGAGCTCGCGCCGCATGGCGTCGACGGCGGCCTGATCGGCGCCGTTCTTGTCGCCGCGGCCGCGCAGCCGCGCCGCGTTGACAGCGGCACGCTCGGTCACGCGCACGATTTCGAGCGACAAGATGCGCTCAAGGATTAGACTTGGCGGGACCGTGATCGACGCCATTGTTGTTGCCCCTTTTTTCTAGTTCTTCTCGATCCGGATCACCTGCGGCCGGCCGGAAATAACCCGGTCGCGACGTACCGCTGCGAGCGCCTTGTGCACGGCGTCTTCGGTCGTAGCATAGGTGATGAGAATGACCGGCACCGGCTCGCCGGAACGGCCCGGTTGGCTTGAACCTTCGCTGCGGCTGTCATGCCGCTGCACGATCGATTCGAGCGAAATGCCCTGCTGCGCCAGCCGCCGCGCGATGGTCGCGGCGCTGCCGGGACGGTCGCGCGCCAACAGCCGGATGTAATAGCCGCCTTCGTGGCGCTGCATGGGCGCTTTGCGGATCGCGGTCATGCGCGCTGCCGGCCGCCCGAATGGCGGCGTGCGCATGCCGCGCGCGATATCGGCGAGATCGGACACGACGGCCGACGCGGTCGCCATGCCG
>CAYWNY010000150.1:0-8988 GCA_964459765.1 uncultured Hyphomicrobiales bacterium
ACCACGATGCATTGGTCGCCGAATTTCTCCGCCGCTTCCTTGACGAAAGCGCGGCGCGCCACCGCTGCGGTGTTGATCGACACCTTGTCGGCGCCCGAGGTGAGCAGCGCACGGATGTCGTCGGTCGTGCGCACGCCGCCGCCGACCGTCAGCGGCATGAAGCAGGCTTCAGCGGTGCGCTGCACCACGTCGAGCATGATATCGCGGTCTTCGTGGCTGGCGGTGATGTCGAGGAAGGTCAATTCGTCAGCGCCGGCTTCGTCATAAGCGATCGCCGCTTCCACCGGATCGCCGGCGTCGCGTAGATTCACGAAGTTGACGCCTTTGACGACGCGGCCGTCCTTGACGTCGAGGCAGGGGATGACGCGGACCTTGAACACCTTACGCCGCCTGTGTTGCGCGAATGAGCGCCAAAGCCGCCGCCGCATCCAGGCGGCCGTCATAGAGCGCGCGGCCGGCAATCGCGCCTTCGAGCTTGTTTGCTCGGGGAGCAAGCAGCGCGCGCACATCGTCGAGCGAAGCTAGGCCGCCCGAGGCGATCAGCGGGATCGACACCGCATCCGCCAGCGCAATGGTGGCGTCGAGGTTGAGGCCTTTGAGCATCCCGTCGCGGGCAATGTCGGTGTAGACGATCGCGGCGACACCGGCGTCCTCGAACCGGCGCGCGATCTCGAGTGCGGCGAGCTCCGACATTTGCGCCCAGCCTTCGACCGCGACCTTGCCGTCGCGCGCATCGAGGCCGACCGCGACGCGGCCGGGATAAGCGCGTGCAGCCTCCTTGACCAAAGCTGGATCGCGCACCGCCGCCGTGCCGATGATGACGCGCGCCACGCCCTTGTCGAGCCATCCTTCGATGGTCGCGCGGTCGCGAATCCCGCCACCGAGCTGTACCGGGATCTTCACCGCCGCAAGGATTCCCTCGACGGCGGCGGCATTCATCGGCTGGCCGGCGAAGGCGCCATCGAGATCGACCAGGTGGAGATAGTCGAAGCCATGTCGTTCGAAGGCTAACGCTTGCGCGGCCGGATCGCGGTTGAACACGGTCGCGCGCGTCATGTCGCCCTGCCGCAGGCGCACCGCCTCGCCGTTCTTCAGATCGATCGCGGGAAACAAGATCACGGCTTCCACTTCAGAAAATTCGCGATCAGCGCCAAGCCGAGCTTCTGGCTCTTCTCGGGGTGGAATTGGGTGCCGACGATGTTGTCGCGCCCGACGATCGCGGTGACCGGGCCGCCGTAATCGGCCTCGGCCACGAGATCGATCGGCTGCGCCGCTTTGAGCTCGTAAGAGTGGATGAAATAAGCGTGCCGTCCCTCCGGCCCGAGCGTAAGCCCGTCGATGAGCTTGTGCGGCCGAACGACGTTGAGCGTATTCCAGCCCATGTGCGGAATTTTCAGGCTCGGATCGGCGGGCTCGATACGATCGACCTCGCCCGCGATCCAGCCCAGTCCGTCGGTGACCTGATATTCGCGGCCGCGCTCGGCAAGGAGTTGCATGCCGACGCAGATGCCGAAGAACGGCCGGCCTTTTCGTCGCACCGCCTCTTCCAACGCCGCGACCATGCCGTCGACGGCATCAAGGCCGCGGCGGCAATCGGCAAAAGCACCCACCCCGGGCAGCACAACGCGGTCGGCGGCGGCGACGACCTGCGGATCGCTGGTTACCACAATCGGCTGCGCGAGCCCGGCGTCGCGCGCCGCACGCTCGAATGCCTTGGCGGCCGAGTGCAAATTGCCGGAGCCATAATCGACAATGGCCACGCTCACCGTAACCCTCCGAGTTCCGGAAAGAGGCCAATGATGTCGTGCGGCTGTGAGACCGGCGGCACCGGTGCAACCGGCGCCGGCGAGGCCGGCGGTGGCGCGGCGCGCCGGCTGGGCGCTGTCTCGACCCACGTGTTGAAAAACCGCTGCTCGGCACTTTCGAGATCGTCACCGACGACAATGCCGACATTGCGAAAGCTGCGCCGCGTCAGCGTAAAGCGCCGCAACGTGCTCGCTTCGAGCCCGACCAAAAATGACAGCGTAAGCTGGATCACCGCCACGCCGGCCGCGCCGACACCGGCGTAATAGCTCGCGTTTTCGATCCCCGCGGCGATCACGATGTACAGGACCAATACGAGCCACAGCCGATGCCACAGCATCCAGAGCGGCGCGAGCACGAACGCCCAGAAATAAAAGCCTTCCCGCACGAAGACAAAACGATCCGGATCGGGCGCTAACTCGCCCGCGCGCAACGGCGGCTCATAGATGGTGTAAACGGACATGGCGTCGTTCCAAAAAGACAGCGGGCTTCACGAAGACAGCGTATCAGCCGCCAAGCGTGCCCTTGGTCGAGGGCACTTCATGGGCGGCGCGCGCATCGATGCCGACGGCCGCGCGCAAAGCCCGCGCCAAGCCCTTAAAGCACGACTCGGCAATATGATGGTCGTTGGTGCCATAGAGCGTCGCCACATGCAGCGTCACCGCGGCATTGATGGCGAAGGCCTGAAACCATTCCTGCACAAGCTCGGTATCGAACGACCCAACCTTGTCGCGGGCAAATTCGGCCTGGAAGACCAAAAACGGCCGTCCGGAAATGTCGATCGCCACGCGGGTCAGCGCGTCGTCCATCGGCACATGCACGTCGGCATAGCGGGTGATGCCCTTCATGTCGCCGAGCGCCTGCTTCACCGCTTGGCCGAGCGCGATGCCGATGTCCTCGGTGGTGTGATGATGGTCGATGTGCAAATCGCCTTTAGCCTTGACCTCGATATCGATGCGCGAGTGGCGCGCCAGGAGATCGAGCATGTGGTCGAGGAAGCCGATGCCGGTTGAAACCGACGATCGGCCTTCGCCGTCGAGGTTGACCGCAACCTCGACCGCCGTTTCCTTGGTGGTCCGTTTCACAGATGCTTTGCGCATCGTCGTCTCCAAAAGCGCGCCGCGCCTTTTATCAGGGCTTTGAGCGGGCCGCCAATGTTGGCTGCCGTGCATTTGCATTGGTGGCAGCCAACTCCTAAATCATGGCCTTAACGAAGGCTTTTCCGGGCATGTCACTTTCCGATTCCGGCCCATCCGGGCCCTGGTCCACCCCGTGGCACGGCACCACGATTCTGACCGTTCGCAAGGGCGGCCAAGTCGCCATCGGCGGTGACGGTCAGGTGTCAATCGGTCAGACCATCGTCAAGGCCAATGCCCGCAAGGTGCGCCGCCTGGGCGGCGGCGAGGTCATCGGCGGCTTTGCCGGCGCCACCGCCGACGCCTTCACGCTGTTCGAACGGCTGGAGGGAAAGCTCGAGCAATATCGCGGCCAGCTGATGCGCGCCGCAGTCGAGCTCGCCAAGGATTGGCGCACGGATCGTTATCTGCGCCGGCTTGAAGCGATGATGCTGGTCGCCGACAAGGACGTTTCGCTGGTGCTCACCGGCACCGGCGATGTGCTGGAACCGGAAGCTGGCATCGCCGGCATCGGCTCGGGCGGCAATTACGCGCTCGCCGCGGCGCGCGCGCTCGCCGACGGTCCGCTGGACGCGGAAGCGATCGTGCGCCGCGCGCTCGACATTGCCGCCGACATTTGCGTCTACACCAACCGCAATATCACCGTCGAAACGTTGAAGACCTGATCGGCGTGATGGAATGAGCGACTTTTCTCCCCGTGAAATCGTTTCGGAACTCGACCGCTTCATCGTCGGCCAGGCCGACGCCAAGCGCGCGGTCGCGATCGCGCTGCGCAACCGCTGGCGCCGGCTGCAGCTTGAAGACCGGCTGCGCGAGGAAGTGCTGCCGAAGAATATTCTGATGATCGGCCCGACCGGCGTCGGCAAGACCGAAATCTCGCGCCGCCTGGCGAAGCTCGCCGGAGCGCCGTTCCTCAAGGTCGAAGCGACCAAATTCACCGAGGTCGGCTACGTCGGCCGCGACGTCGAGCAGATCGTGCGCGATCTGGTCGAGATCGGCATCAGCCTGACGCGTGAAAAAAAACGCAAGGACGTGCATGCGCGCGCGCAACAGGCGGCCGAGAACCGCGTCGTCGACGCGCTGGTCGGCGCCAATGCCAGCGCCGCGACCAAAGACGCGTTCCGCCGCAAGTTGCGTGACGGCGAGCTCAACGACAAGGAAATCGACATCGAGGTGCAGGCCTCCGGCGGCGGCATGCCGATGTTCGAAATTCCCGGCATGCCGGGCGCCCAGGTCGGCGCGATTTCAATCGGCGACATCTTCGGCAAGCTCGGCGGCGGCCGCACCAAGACCCGGCGTGTCACCGTGGCCGACTCCCACGAAATCCTACTCAACGAGGAATCCGACAAGCTGCTCGACACCGAGCAGCTGACGCAGGAAGCCATCAAGGCGGTCGAGAACAACGGCATCGTCTTTCTCGACGAGATCGACAAGATCTGCGCGCGCGACGGGCGCATCGGCGCCGACGTGTCCCGCGAAGGCGTGCAGCGCGATCTGTTGCCGCTGATCGAGGGTACGACGGTTGCGACCAAGCACGGCACGGTGAAGACCGATCATATCCTGTTCATCGCCTCGGGCGCTTTCCACACCGCGAAACCATCCGATCTATTGCCCGAGCTGCAAGGGCGGCTGCCGATCCGCGTCGAGTTGAAGGCGCTTACCCGCGACGACATGCGCCGCATCCTGACCGAGCCGGAAGCGTCGCTGATCAAGCAATACATCGCGTTGATGAAGACCGAGGGCGTGACGCTCGAATTCTCCGAGGACGCCATCGATGCAGTCGCCGATACGGCGGTGGCGGTGAATTCGAGCGTGGAGAATATCGGCGCGCGACGGCTACAGACGGTGATGGAACGCGTGCTCGACGAAATCTCGTTCGCGGCGCCCGACCGGCCGGGCGAGACGGTCACGATCGATGCCACCTACGTGCAGAAGCACGTCGGCGACCTGGCCAAGAATGCCGATCTGAGCCGGTTTATTCTGTAGCGGGCGCGAGCAGGCGTTCGAGCCGCACGGTCGCGGACGCCGCGCTGTCTTGATGTTCGCCGGCGATTTCGCGAATCGTCGCCATCCACTTTTCGACCTGAGCGAAGACTTGACTGTCGGCACCGCCTTGCGGCGTCGCCAGCTGCGATTGCATTTTGGGAAGCTCGGACATGGCACAGTACTCCGGTCAACGCCGTCATTTCTTCGCAGACAAACTTGACCGTTTCTTTGCGGCTTCGCCGGTTTTCGTATCGTTAAGGTTAATCGATTAATCGCCTGACCGCCCGCGAGGCCGCCGCAGGCGCACATAAAGCGCGCCTTCGCCGCCATGTCCGACATGCGCGTCCTCGAATCCGACAACGAGCGGCCGAAATTGCGGCAGCGACAGCCACAATGGAACTTGCCGCTTGAGCACGCCGCGCTCGCCGCGTCCCTTGGCGGTTCCTTTGGCGGTTCCTTTGCCGGTGACGACAAGCACGACCCGACTGCCGTCGCCCTGCGCGCGCTGCAGGAACCGCAACAGCGCGGTGTGCGCCTCAGCTTGGGTGAAACCGTGCAGATCAAGCCGGGCATCGATCGCTTCGCGGCCTCGCGCAACGCGCTGCTTGAAGCGCCGCCCAAGCGGCGCCAGCGGCGGTGGTTTTTTCTCCGGCGGTTCGTCGCGCGGCGAAGGCCGCGGCGCGGCGGCCACCGGCTCTTTCACGGGTGGCGCCGTTTTGTCAGTCGGCCGCGCAGCTGACCGACGGCCCGGCAAAGGCGTGATCGAGCGGACAAGTCCGGTCCACAGCACCTCCTCGTCTTCGCTCAAGGTGCGCCGCCGGCTCATGCCACCCTCATGTCGCTCTCATGGCGCTTGCCGCGGTTTCGGTTTGAGCTTCGCCTTCGGGTCGGGCTCCGTGGCCGCTGCCGGTTTCGGTTCCGGCAGCGGCACGTCTTGCGCCGTCGGATCGATCATCTCGCCTTCGGTAAACCGAGAGAAAAAGCCTTCCGACGGCCGCTCGCGCGGCAACGGCGTGTCGCGCGTCGCGTCGACCGGATCGAGCTCGCGCGGCAGCAGCATCACGAACTGACCGGGATTTTTGATCCGGCCAGCAATGCGCGCCGCTTCCGCGCCGGCGCCGAAATAGATATCGGCGCGCGCCGGCCCGACGATGGCGGAACCGGTGTCCTGGGCAAAGACCAGACGGCGGAATTTCGTGGCGCTCTTATCGGCCTCAATCGGCAGATCGGCGGAAATGAAAAACGGCGTGCCGTAAGTATGCAGCGACCGATCGACGGCGATTGAACGGCCGGGCATCAGTGCCGAACCTTGAGCGCCTATCGGTTCGTCTTCGTTGGCGAGATCGGTGATGCGGAAAAAAACGTAAGACCTGTTTTGCCGCCTCACCTCAGCGGCAGCATCCGGATTGGCTGTCATCCAGTCGCGGATGCGTTGCATCGACATCTCGCCCTTGGGAACGATCTTGCGTTCGATCAGCACGCGGCCGACGGGCGTGTAGGGCAAGCCGTTATGCGAGTCGTAGTTGAGGCGCAGTATCGAACCGTCTTCGAGCCGGATGCGCGCCGAACCTTGAATCTGCGCAAACAGAACGTCGATCTGGCTGCGCAGATAGCAAATCTCCAAATGCCAGCCGTCGAGCGCGCCCTCTTCGATCTCGCCGCGATCGTAATAGGGCACGATCTTGCGGCGACCGACGCGCCGGCCGACCTTAACGCCCTTACTCGGAAACGCGTCGCCGAGCTTGCGGCGGCCGGAGACGACAAGGTTCGGCGGCCGTCGGTAAAGCGGCGCCGTGAATTCGCCGGTCGGAACGCGCGAGCCCTCGATGATCGGCTCGTAATAGCCGGTGAGGAAGCCGTCAGTATCGCCAAGCTTGCTGATGCGCAGCGGCCGGAAGTTATCCTCGAAGAATTTGCGGGCGCCGTCTCCCTCGAGTGGCACCGCGGCCAGCGCCCGCGCACACACGGCCTTAAGCGCGTCGCCGATACCGTTGGCGCCGCTGCCAGGTTGCCGATTGCCGTTCAGCACACGGCAACTTTGCAGAAACGCGGCAAAGGCGGTGGCGTGATCGTCGGCGGCCCAGCCGTCAATGTCCGCGAAGGCGACGGGCTCGTATTGCGTGTCGGGAAATTTGAGCGGTTCGCGTTCGCGCGCAATGACGGGCGCGATCGAGACGGCATGTCCGACAAAAACAACAACGACGAGCCACGCTAAGGCGCGCGCCGCCATGGCGGTCACTGCCCGGCTTCGGTGGCGACGACCTTCCAGTTGGGATCGCGCGAGGAAACATCGCGCGCGAACGTCCACACATCGGTGACGTCGGTGACCTTCTCGGCGCTGCCATCGATCACGTTCCCGGATCGATCGCGCGTCGCGGAAACAAGCTTGGAAACGAAACGAATGGTGACTTGGGCCGTGCGCGCGCGTAATTCGGCGGCGGTGACGGTCGAGGCGTCGATCGATACGAACCGGGTCTCCGCAGTCTCACCGCGGCTTTCACGCTCGCTGATGGCCGCGTCGAAGCCGTCATAAACCTCGCGCGACAAGAGGTTGCGCAACTGCCGGCGGTCGCCCTCGGCGAAAGCAGTCACGACCATCTCGTAGGCGGCGCGCGCGCCGGCAATAAAATGCTTAGCGTCGAAACTCGGGTCCGCGGCCGAAATTGCGTCAAAACCGGCGGCGGCTGCCGATCCGGCTTCGGCAACGTCCTTCCAGCGGTCGCTGGCAGGTTGCGGCGTGACCTCGACCGGCCGCGCCGAAACCGGCTCGGCCGGCCGCGGCGGCAACGTCACCACCTTGTCGGTCGCCGGGCTGCGAACGGCGTCCCGGGCCGAATAGGGGTCGTAGGGCGGGCGGGCGCGGCCCGTGCGCTGTCCCAAAACACTGCGCAACCGCAGGAATATGAATACTGCGAGCGCCAAGAAAATAATGGTGTAGATATCGAACACGATTTCCAATTCTCTAAGGCGTCGCGAATGGCGGGCCAGTGCGGTAGAATATGGTCCGGAACACGAACCAGCGGGGCGCCCGGGTCCCCGCTCTATGTAGGCACGCGAGAATGGCCATCCAGTGGCCACGGTCGACCGTGCACGAGAAGTTTTAAAGTTTAGACGATCGGCGCCGCCACGCCAACATCATAACGCCCGGATCTTTAAGGGTGCTTCCGCCCCGCGCGAGCGTGCCCAAGCGGCCGCCGCCGGCGCATTGTTCGGTCCCTTTGGCTGTGTTAGCCAAACCGCGGCCTCAAAACGAAGTGCCCGGAGACAAGCATGTCGACGACCAACGGCGGTCCTGCGCCCCAAGGGCCTCAAGCCGCGATGGCCCAGATCGGCGTGCTGGCTCAGTATGTGAAGGATTTGTCGTTCGAGAACCCGAACGCACCGCGTTCTTTGGCTCCGAGCGGCCAGCAGCCGGCCATCAATATTCAGGTCAATGTCGAAGCGACGCCGCTCAGCACTACCGATTTCGAGGTGACGCTGCGCTTGGAAGGCAAGGCCGAGATTAAGGACACGGTGCTGTTCAGCTTTGAACTGCTTTATGCCGGCGCCTTTCGCATCCAGAACGTGCCTGCGGAAAGCATCCAGCCGGTCGTGCTGATCGAATGCCCCCGGCTTTTGTTCCCGTTCGCGCGCGAGATTATCGCCAATGCCGTGCGCAATGGCGGCTTCGCCCCGCTGCTGCTCGACCCGTTTGATTTTGCCGCGCTTTACCGTCAGCGCCTGGCTGGCGCGCAGCCGGTGCCGCCGCCGCAGTCGATCACGCCGAACTGACGTAATCGAGCCAAATCGCCTGTTCGCCGAGCGTGCCGATAAACGCCCGATGCGCGGCGCGTTCCTCGGCGCTGATTGCAGCAACAAGCGGCACCAGCCGCTGGCGGATGACGATTGCCTCACCGGGAATGTGACTCGGCATCGCGGTTTGCGACAGGATCAATTGCGCCTGGCGCGCGCCAATCAGTTCGACATAGACCTCGGCCAAAAGCTCGGCATCGAGCAACGCGCCATGCTTGGTGCGGCGCGAATTGTCGATTGCGTAGCGCGCGCACAGATCGTCGAGCCGGTT